>CAZGDE010000552.1:1801-3949 GCA_964524315.1 uncultured bacterium | reverse complement strand
GCAGATCGGTGCCGTAGCCGATCTTCACGCCGGCGCGGCGCATCGCGTCCAGGCCGCCGACCGCGGCCTTCCACGCGAACTCGGCCTTCTCCTGGCTCGCCGCGGGGAAGCCCATCGTGCGGCCCATCTCGACGAGCGAGTACAGGATGGTCAGCGTCGGCACGACAAAGGCGCCGCGTTCGGCGACCAGGGCCGCCGTCGTGTCGTCGACCAGCGTGCCGTGTTCGATCACGCGCACGCCGAACTCGACGCAGCGCCGCATCGCGCTCGCCGGATGGCAGTGCGCCGAGACGTAGCTGCGCCGCTCGGCGCACTCGTTCACGATCGCGCGGATCTCGTCCTCGCGGTACTGGTTCATCCAGATCGGGTCGGTCGGCGACGCGACGCCGCCCGAGCCCATGATCTTGATGCAGTGCGCGCCCTGGCGCAGTTCCTCGCGCACCGCCTTCACCACGCCGTCGACGCCGTCGGCCACCACCGCGAAGCTGTTCGCGAGCGGCGCGGCGGCGCAGGCGCAGACGGGTGCGTAGCGCGGCGCCTCGCTGGCCTCGCGCATGTCGCCGTGGCCGCCGGTCATCGACAGGGCCTTGCCGGAATACAGGTAGCGCGGGCCCTCGATCAGCCCGTCCTGCAGCGCCTTGTGCAGCGACCAGTTGCCGCCGCCCACGTCGCGCACCGTCGTGAAGCCGGACGCCAGCGCATGGCCCAGCATGCGCACCGCATGCGCGCTGCGGTAGGCCTCCCCCATCTGCTCGATGCGGCCGACCGCGACGTCGCTCGCGAACGCGTGGATGTGGCAGTCGATCAGGCCGGGCATCAGCGTGCGGCCGGCGCAGTCGATCACCGGGGTTCCGTCCGGTGCCGAGAGGGCCTGGGTGCCGAGCTCCTGGATGCGTCCGTCGGCGACGAGCACCGAGACGCCCTCCGCGCAGTCGGCGTTCGTGCCGTCGAACACGCGGGCATTGCGCAGCAGCAGGCGCGTGGGCTTCATCGCACTCCTCGGGTCTTGGCGGTCGCGGCCAGTCTACGCCGCGGCTTCGCCTCGACCGGCGCGAAGCGCATCGCGAGCGCCCGCTCGCGCAGCCAGCGGTGGCCGGGGTCGTGCGTCTGGCGCCAGCTCCAGTGCATCGCCACCGTGAACGGCGGCAGGCCGAGGTCGGCCTCGACCACCTGCAGTTCGTGCCGCGCCGCGAAGCGCAGCGCCGGCCGCAGCGGCATCACCACCGCGAGGTCGGTCGCCGCGAGGATGGGCGGCACGACGGTGAAGTGCGACAGCGTCAGGCGGATGCGCGGCTGCAGGCCGAGCAGGTGCAGCGCGCGCGCCGGCTCGGTGTGGCTGGCCACGAGGATGAAGTCGAGCCGGTCGAGCGCGGCACGGTCGCGAAGCATCGAAGCGAGCGGGTGGCCGCGGCGCAGCAGCACCACGTAGCGTTCCTCGAGCAGCGGCGCCTGCTCGGTGCCGGCAAGCGCGGGCAGGAAGCCGAAGGCGAGGTCGAGCCGGCCCTCCTCGAGCGCCGCGCCGATCGCCTCGGGCGGGAGCTGGCGGGCCTCGACCCGCACGCCGGGCGCAAGGCGGCCGATGTCGGCCATCAGCAGCGGCAGGAACTCGTCGGCGCCGATGTCGCTCATGTGCACCGCGAAGCTGCGCTGCGAGTTCGCCGCGTCGAAGCGTTCGGACTCGAGCAGCGCCGCGTCGAGCAGCCGCAGCGCCTGCTCGACCTGGCGGGCGAGCGCGTCGGCCCGCGGCGTCGGCTTCACGCCGCCGGTCACGCGCACGAACAGCGGGTCGTGCAGCAGCAGGCGCAGGCGCGTCAGCGCATGGCTGACCGCGGGTTGCGACAGGCCGAGCGACTCGGCCGCGCGGCTCACGCTGCGCGCCGCGTGCACCGCGGCGAAGACGTGCAGCAGGTTCAGGTCGAGGTCGCGGACATGCATGGGATGCATGGTACTTAGTCCGCGAATGGCATGGACGAATGGCACGGCGCTTCCTACGATCCGCGATCGACCATGGAAGTCCAGTTCACCGAAGAGATCGAACAGCTCAAGCTCGGCGCCGGGCAGACCTTCCATGGCGAGGGCATCCTCGCCATCACGAAGGCGCTGCTGCAGTCGGGCGTGTCCTACGTCGGCGGCTACCAGGGCGCGCCG
>CAZGDE010000552.1:0-1791 GCA_964524315.1 uncultured bacterium | reverse complement strand
GGGCGCGCCGGTCTCGCACCTGCTCGACGTGATGGTGCAGGCCCGGCCCTACGTCGACACGCTGGGCGTGCACGTCGAGGCCTGCTCGAACGAGGACTCGGCGGCGGCGATGCTGGGCGCGTCGATCCACTACCCGCTGCGCGGCTGCGTCACCTGGAAGAGCATCGTCGGCACCAACGTCGCGGCCGACGCGCTCTCGAACCTCGCGTCGCCGGGCGTCGTGGGCGGCGCGCTGATCGTCGTCGGCGAGGACTACGGCGAGGGCGCGAGCGTGATCCAGGAGCGCACCCACGCCTATGCGGCGAAGAGCACGCTGGCACTGTTCGACCCGCGGCCCGAGCTCGGCAACATGGTGGCCCTCGTCGAGCATGCGTTTGCGCTCAGCGAGGCGAGCAACATGCCGGCGATCATGGAACTGCGCATCCGCGCCTGCCATGTGCGCGGCAGCTTCGTCGCGAAGGACAACCGCGCGCCGGTGCCGAGCGCGCGGGAACTCATCGACGAGCCGGCCGGCTTCGACTACATGCGCCTCGCGCACCCGCCGGTCACGTTCCGCCACGAGAAGCTGAAGGTCGAGCAGCGCATCCCGGCGGCGCAGCGCTACATCGCCGAACACCGGCTCAACGAGACCTTGGCCGGGCCGCGCGGCGAGGTGGGCCTCGTCGTGCAGGGCGGGCTCTACAACGCGCTGGTGCGGGCGCTCGCGAAGCTCGGCCTTGCCGATGCGTTCGGCGCGACGCAGATCCCGATCCACGTGCTGAACGTGACCTACCCGCTCGTGCCCTCGGACCTGAGCGCGTTCTGCGCCGGCCGTCGCGCGGTGCTGGTGCTGGAGGAAGGCAACCCCGAGTACATCGAGAAGGACCTGGTGCAGGCGCTGCGCCGGCTCGACGTGCAGACGCCGGTGCACGGCAAGGACCTGCTGCCGCCGGCCGGCGAGTACACGGTGGAGGTGATCGCGCAGGGCCTGGTCGCGTTCTGCGACAGGCACCTGCCCGATGTTGACCTGGCGCCGGCCCGCGCCTGGCTCGCCGGCAATGCCGCGCGCCGCGCCGACGTGGCGAAGACCCTCGGCCCGCTGCCCGCGCGCCCGCCCGGCTTCTGCATCGGCTGCCCCGAGCGGCCGGTGTTCAGCGCGCTGAAGCTCGCCCAGCAGCAGGTCGGCCCGGTGCACATCGCCGCCGACATCGGCTGCCATGCGCTCGCCACCTTCGAGCCGTTCAGTTCGGGCCACTCGATCCTCGGCTACGGCATGAGCCTCGCGAGCCGCGCCGGCGTCAGCCCGATGATGCAACGCCGCTCGATCGCGATCATGGGCGACGGCGGCTTCTGGCACAACGGCCTGCTCACCGGCGTGCAGGCCGCCCTCTTCAACGGCGACGACGCGGTGCTCGTCATCATGAAGAACGGCTACACCTCGGCGACCGGCACGCAGGACATCCTGAACACGCCCGACGACGAGGCCAAGGCCGAGGCGGTGCGCAACGCGAACGCGCACCAGAGCCTCGCGCACAAGAACCAGACCATCGAGACCACGCTGCAGGGCATGGGCGTGCAGTGGATGCGCGTGGTGCACACCTACGAGGTCGATGCGATGCGCCGCACGCTGCAGGAGGCGCTGACCAGCGACTTCACCGGCCTGAAGGTCATCGTCGCCGAAGGCGAGTGCCAGCTCGAGCGGCAGCGCCGCATCAAGCCCTGGATCGCCGGGCTGCTGAAGCGCGGCGAGCGCGTGGAGCGGGTGAAGTACGGCGTCGACGAGGACGTGTGCACCGGCGACCATGCCTGCAT
>CAZGDE010000551.1:0-3956 GCA_964524315.1 uncultured bacterium | reverse complement strand
TTCAAGGGCAGGGGCGGCGCGACGGTGAGCGGGCCGGCCGACCCGAACTACTTCCAGGAGTCGGCGGTTCCGCTTGGATCGGAAACACATGCCGGCGAGGAGGTCGCCATCTACGCGATAGGCCCCGGCGCGGAACTGGTCCACGGGACCGTCAAGAACACCCACATCTTCCGGGTCATGAAGGCGGCTCTGGGGCTGTGATGGCGGTAGGGTGGAGCGTGTTTCGACGCCTCGGTGGCGCGTGGCTGGTCATCGGCGTCCTGATCGCCGCCGGGGCGTCGGACGCGAGTGCCATCCGTGCGCAGGGCAGCCACCAGGTCCCAGTGAGTCCCATTCGCACGCCGGCGGCGGCCCACCCAGGGCCGCCGCCGGCCCTTCCCGACGAAGCCTGGCGCCTTGCGCCGTTCACCATCGACATGCGTGTGGCGGTCGGCGGAGACGTCCGCCGCCAGGTCGTGACGCGCACCGTCACCGACGTGCACATCACCGCCAGTGCTGAACGGGAGTGGTTCTACCGACGCAACGCGACCGATGCCAGGCGGGTAGCGGGGTTCCTCGTCGATCATCGGCAGCGCGTGGTCGTCCGGTACGACGAAAGCGACCTCAGGACGCACTTCGGGATTCGAGGATGGCTCGACGTTCTCACGCTCGGGTTCGACAGCCACGCGCTGGAGCGGATGCGGCGCACCGGTGACCAGCGAATCCTGAACGGCGTGACCTGCGACCGCTACGTGGCGGTCGAGCCGGAGGGCGACGTGCGTGAGGTGTGCTGGAGCCGCGCCGCGCTGCTACCGATCGAGGTCGTCCGCCGCGCGCCCGGTGGCACGACGACGGTCGACATCTCCGTCAGCGCCGTCAGGCAGGCCGACCAGGCCAGGCAGGGCGACGCGCTGTCGCAGTTCCGGGACTACCGCGCGGTCGACTTCCCGGACTGGCTGGAGCGGCTCGACGAGCGATAGCGGCCGTCTCTCGGCGGCCGCCATCGCCGTGACTGCCACCGCTACGGCTTGATCGTCATCCGGTGTGCCGCCAGCTTGTCGACGGCCGGCTTCGTGAAGGGCAGCGGATAGTAGACGCCGTTGGCCAGGTGCTCCCGCAGGTTGCCGTAGTACGGGCTGCCCGGCTGGGCGGACTGGCCCGGCGCGTTGGTCGCCACCGTGTTGTCCAGGTTCGAGAGGTCGATGACGCGCCGGAAGTTCGCGCCGGTCGCGTTGACCGTATTGAACCCGCCGGGGCGCTCGATGGCCGGCAGGTCGAAGGCGTCGACGAACATGTGCTGCAGCCTGCTCTCGTTGATGCGGCCGTAGCGCCATGCCGTCCAGTCGGCGCCCCAGTCCTTCGTCAGGCGCGCCAGCGCCTGCTCGAGCCCCTCTTCGACCAGCCGACGCCGCTCCGGGCCCGGCCTGGCGTCGATGGCCTTCTCGCCGGACGCGCTCGTCGCCCAGCGCACGTAGATCGCACCCGGCGTCGTGTCGCTGGAGAGGACACGATCCCAGGCCTCGATCGCGGCCCGCGCCTTCTCGACCTCCGGGTTCGTGGCGGTCCAGCCGCGGAAGAGCGGCTGGTCGCGTTCGGCGCGCAGCGAGTAGGCGTCCTGCTGCATGGCGGCGAGGTCCTGCACCGTCAGCTTCCTGCCCGAGGCGATTGCCCGATCGAGCATCTGCCGGATGCGCGCGATGCGTGACACCTCGACCTCGCGGGTGGTCCGGAAGAGCACGGGGCGCCCCTTGTACCCGGGCGGATGCGAGTTGTCGTTTGCCGTGGCGATGTAGCCGCGGGCCGGGTTGTACTCGCGCGGGAGGTCGCTCCGGAAGCCCTTCCACTCGTACTTGCCGCTGCTGCCGGGCACCGGCAGGCGCCCGCTCCAGCCGGTACGGTCCGGCGTGAGGCCGCTCACCTGGAGCGCGATGTTCCCCTTGTCGTCGCCGCAGATCAGGTTGTGCGTCGGCGTCTTCCAGGACATCGCGCGGTCGAAGAAGTCCTCGCAGCTGGCGGCCTGCGCCAGCTTGAGGCTGCCCTTGAACGGGGCGGTGCCGCGCTCCTGGTTGACGGACTTGGCCACGTAGGCCCGGTGATTGGCCGTGTCCTCGTAGAACACGGGGCCGTGCCTGGTGAACTTGAGCTCGATCGCGCGCGGCTTCTCCTCGCCCTTCACGCGGATCTCCTCGCGGATGATCGTCATCGGCTCCCACGCGTCCTTGTACTTCGCCTGCGCGTGGTCGGCCGGGTTCGTCTCCTCGACGAACACGTCGGCCATGTCGATGCCGGCGAAGGTGAAGCCCCACGCCATGTGCTCGTTGTGCCCCGCGTCCACGCCGACAAACGGCGGTTCGCCCCCGCCGATGACGTTCCACCCGGGCGCCTGCAGGTGCACGAAATACCGCAGCGAGGGCATCTCGATGGTGCGGTGCGGGTCGTTCGACAGGATCGGCACGCCGGTGCTGGTGTGCGCGCCGCTGACGACCCAGTTGTTGCTGCCCTCCATGTCCTGGAGTTCCGGGCGCACCCGCGCCACCTGCACGGGCGCCACGAGCGCCTTGTACGGCTCGACGATGTCGAGCGGCGGGAGCGAACGCGACTCGAAGGGGTCGCCGTCGCCGCGCCGGGCGACCTCGAGCAGGTCCGCCGGAAGGGTCGAGAAGTCGAGCCCGTCGGGGAGGGTCAGCGGATCCGGCGGGTCCGGTGCCGCACGCCGGTTCGCCTCGGCCGCCCCGAACCGGGCGACGTTCTGGGCGAGCTGGATCTCGTTGATCGGATGGCCGCTCGTGCTGTTGAGCCCGAGCTGCGCCCACCGCAGGGTCAGCGTCCTGGCCGTCCATGGTTCAGGCTTCACGCCGGTCAGCTTGAATTCGACCGGCAGGTTGTCGGCGTGCTGCTGCACCCACGCGTTGAGGCCGTTGGCCCACGCCGTGAACAGGCGCTCGGCGTCGGGGTGGTAACTCTTCCATTCCGCCTCGTCCCAGGGGCCGCGGAACATCATGAGGCGCGTGCGGGCATCGTAGTCGTAGGCCTTCGGTCCGAAGATCTCGGCCAGCCGCCCCTCGTGCCATCGCCGCCACATCTCGAGCTGCCAGAGCCGATCCTGCGCCATGACGTAACCCTGCGCGAAGAACAGGTCGTCGTCGTTCTGCGCGGAGATATGGGGAATGCCCTGCTGGTCGCGCACGATCTCGACCGGCTGCTTGAGGCCGGGCACCTGCAACTCGCCCTCGATCCGCGCCAGCGACTGGGTGGCCAGGGCCTCGAGGGTCGGCGGGGTCGCCGGCGGCGCGTCGGTCGCCGAGGTGGAGCAGGCGACCGTGCTGAGGCCGAGCAGGAGGGCGGCGAAAAGGGCGTAGCGATGTGTCATGGATGCCTCCGCGGAAGCGGTGTCGGAAACCGGTGGAATCATGACGGCGCGGCCCCGGGGTGTCAATGCGTGGTGGGGCGGGAGGGGCGCGGTGGGCCGGCGTGCATGCACGCGCGCATCCATGCCGTCAGCCGCGTGCGGTCGGCGTCAGCGGCCGGGAAACAGTCGGGGCAGCAGGGTGAGGCACGCGTCGAGCTGTCCGGCGGTCGTGAGGCCGCGCCACCGAATCAGGTCCCACCCGGCGTGCCGGATCGCGCGCGCATCCGTCGGCAGTCCCGCCGGCACCGTGGACTCGTCGAACGCCAGCGGGGCGGAGCCCTCGACGACCGGTGTCATCACCAGCGCGTGCCACTCCCCGGTCTTCATGGCCGAGGACGAGGCCTCGAAGTCGGCCATCACGTACCGCCGCCCGTCGATCTGCCCCTCGAGGATGGCGCCGTAGATGCGCGCGGGACCAGGGCGGAGGAGGTCGGTGGCGCCGCGGATGACCAGGGTGAGGTCCGCAGGCATCTGCGGGTGCCTGGTGAACCCGTGCGCGTCGCTCCAGGCGGTGATGGCGTCGCCGCGCCTGCCTTCCCGCAGGAGCGCGATCGCGAACAGGATGATG
>CAZGDE010000550.1:0-3991 GCA_964524315.1 uncultured bacterium | reverse complement strand
AACACGTCGCCGGAGCCCTTCACCAACTGGGGGCTCAGTCTCGCGGAAGACCTCTTCGTGATCGGGCTGCCCTGGTTCGCGGTGGAGCACCCGTTCGTCGCGTCAGCGGTGGCGATTGCCCTGCTGGTGGCGATTCTGGCCTCGGCGTCCTTCGTGGTCAGGGCCGTCCGCCGCCGTTTTGCGCGCCCAGTGGCGTAGAGACGTCGGCCCCCCCGAACGCCCAGGCGAACCCCTTCCGGACGACATCGGCCGGTACGCCGTGCCTGCCGTCGTACTCGTGATAGGTCACCTCGTAGCCGAGCTTCGCCAGCCGTGGCACGAACCGCCGGCTGGTTTCCTCGACCGGCATCACCTGGTCGTGCTCGCCGTGCGAGACGAAAATCTTCGGCTTCCCGCTGACGGCGACCGGCGACAGGACACCTGGCGAGAAGGCGAGGATGTGGCCGAACACCTCGCCGGCGCCTATGCCGAACGAGAGCGCGTACGAGGCGCCGTCCGAGTGGCCGCCGAGCACGAGCCGTGAGCGGTCCACGCGGCACCGCTCGAAGACGGAGCCGAGCGCCCTCGACAGGAAGTCCGCGTCGGGCCCGTAGTCGCCGAGCACCAGGTCCCACGTGCGTTCGTCGCGCGAGTCCGGAGCGAGGATAATGACGCCGTGCTCGTCCGCCAGTTCGAACGTGTAATAGACCGACGCGGAGGTCCCGCCCGCCCCGTGGAAGAACACGGCGAGCGCGGCGGGCGTGTCCGGACGATACCGCCGGGGGACGTAGACCACGCCGTCACGGTGGCGGTCGAGGCCCAGCGGGTGTTCGCCCGGTCCGAGCGGGTCGGCGCCGTGGGCGACCCGAGCGGCCATGGGGGCCGCGAGGAGGCCGGCAAGCAGACGGCGACGTGTCAGCACTGCGCGCACCATACTCCCGCGCGCCCGTCCCCGGCAATCCCATTCGCGGCCGTCGACCCGTCGGCCCCATCGAGCGGCGTTCCTGCGTGACCAACCTCCTCCTTCTGGCCCTGTTCGTCGGCAGCGGTGCGGCAGCCCTCATTTACGAGGTGGTCTGGCAACAGCTGCTGCAGTTCGTCATCGGCTCGTCCACGATCTCGCTCGGCGTGCTGCTGGCGACCTACATGGGTGGCCTGTGCCTGGGCAGCCTCACGGCGCCCCGGCTGCTGTCGCGCCGCCTGCATCCCCTGCGCACCTACGCCTGGCTGGAGGTGGCAATTGGCGTATCGGGGGTCCTGCTGCTGTGGGGCATTCCGCTCGTGAACCGCATCTATGCCGCGGCCGGGCTGACCGGTGCGGCCGACGTCGTGCTTCGCGCCCTCGTCGCCGCCCTGTGCATGGTGCCGCCCACGTGGGCAATGGGGGCCACGCTGCCGATCGTCGCGCGGTGGGTCGAAGCGACGGGGCGCGGGCGTGACTGGCTCGGTTTCTTCTACGCGGGCAACCTGGCGGGGGCCGTGGCGGGGTGTCTCATTGCGGGTTTCTACCTCCTGCGGGTATTCGACATGGCGGTGGCGACGGCTGTTGCCGCGGCCCTCAACGGTAGCGTCGCCATCGTGGCATGGCGGCTCGCGACCACCGCCGCCAATGAGGAGCGGCAGACCGCACGTGTCGGAGAGCTGGACGCCGTGGTATCGCGTCGCGGCCTTGCGGGTGATGACGCGAGTCCACAAGGTCGGCGGGCCGACACCGTGACTGCGTCCGCCGCCAACGACAGCGGGCCCACGCCTGCGTGGAGGGCCTACGGCGTGGCCGCGCTGTCCGGCTTCTGCGCCCTGGCGGCCGAGGTGGTGTGGACCCGTCAGTTGGCGCTGATGTTCAGCGCCACGGTCTATACGTTCACCATCATCCTCGCGGTCTTCCTCATCGGACTTGGCGCAGGAAGCACGGCGGGCGCGGCCCTCGTGCGGCGCGTCCGTTGGCCGCTTCGAGCGGCCGGCGTCTGCCAGGTGCTGGCGGCCGTCTCGGTCGTCTGGTCGGCGCAGATGCTCTCGAACTCGCTGCCGTACTGGCCGGTGAACAGCACGCTGGCGACGAGCATCTGGTTCAACTTCCAGCTCGACTTCGTCCGGGCGCTCTGGGCCATCCTTCCGGCCCCGGTGTTCTGGGGCGCCAGCTTCCCGCTGCTCCTGGCAGCCGCGGCGCGCCGGGACACCCGTGCCGACACGACGGTTGGCCGCGTCTACGCCGCGAACACCGTCGGCGCCATCCTTGGGGCGCTCATGGCGAGCGTCGTGCTCATCCCGCTGACGGGGTCCCCACGGACGCAGCAGGTGATGCTGGCGGTTGCCGCGGCAGCCGCGGCGCTCGCCTTCCTCCGCGGACCCGGTCGCGTACCGCGCCTGGCGGCAGCGCTTGGCGTAGCCGCGTTTGGTGTGCCCCTCATCCCCCCGCTTCCCGCCGTGCTCGTCACCCACGGCCGCCACGCGGCGTCCTGGGCCGGTTACCCGGAAGAGGTGCTGTTCGTGGGCGAGGGCATGCACGCGTCCGTCGCGGTGACGCGCACGCCGGGTGGCGCGCTCAACTACCACAACGCCGGCAAGGTCCAGGCGTCGAGCGAGCCGGCCGACATGCGGCTGCAGCGGATGCTCGGTCACCTCACCACGCTGCTGCCGGCACGACCCAGGTCGGTGCTCGTCATCGGCTGCGGGGCCGGCGTGACCGCCGGCGCGGTCAGCGTCAACCCCGGGGTCGAGCGCGTGACGATTGTCGACATCGAACCGCTGGTGCCCCGCGTGGCGCGCGACTACCTGGGCAGCGTCAACCACGATGTCCTGAAGAACGCGAAGGTCCGCGTCGTTGCCGACGACGCCCGCCACTTCCTCCAGACGACGGACGAGACCTTCGACGCGATCACCTCGGACCCGCTCGATCCCTGGGTGAAGGGCGCCGCGTCGCTGTACACCCGGGAGTTCTTCGAAACCGCCCGCCGGCACCTGAACCCTGGCGGGGTGATGACGCTGTACGTGCAGCTCTTCGAGAGCAGCCCAGCGACCGTCAAGAGCGAAATCGGCACCTTCTTCGAGGTGTTCCCGGAGGGCCTGCTGTTCGGGAACACCTTCGACGGCCATGCGATCGACACGGTGGTGGTGGGGCAGTCCGAGCCGCCGCAGATCTGGCTGGACTCGATCGAGGAGACGCTGCGGCACCCGGCATTCACGGCCGTCGACCAGTCGCTGATGCAGGCGGGCCTGTACGGCGCCGTGGAACTGTTCGGCAACTACGCGGGCCGGGCGCGCGAGCTGAAAGGGTGGCTTGCCGACGCCCAAATCAACCAGGATCGCGACCTGCGGCTGCAGTTCCTGGCCGGTTACGGCGTAAACCAGCACTCGGGTGACGACATCTACCGCGACATCCTGTCCTATCGCAGCTTTCCCGACGACCTGTTCGTCGCGTCGGAGAGTACGCTGGATCGAGTGCGTGACGCGATGAGCGGCGTCCGCGAATGAGGGCTGTTACCCCCGAGGCTGTGACCGCGCCAGCCACGACCTGGAGAAGACCACCCGTGACGAGCACGAGAGAACCTGCACGAGAGGGACGCCGCATCCGAGATCGGGTGCCGCGCTGGCTGTGTGTGCGGCTCGCCACCGGGCTGCTGGCGGCCGTCATGGTGGCGGCATGCTCGAACGCAACCCCGCGGGGAGGAGAGGGGGACGCCGAGGCGCGGGTCGTGGCTCGGAGCGGCCTGGTCATGGGCTCGGCGCTGACGCTCATGGCCTGGACGGCCGACGAGGACGGCGCCAACAAGGCCTTCGACGCGGTGTTCAGCGAGTTCGAGCGGCTCGACGGCCTGCTGAGTGTCTGGAAGCCCGAGAGCGACGTCTCCAGGCTGAACGCGTCCGCCGGCACGGGCAAGGTGGAGGTGAGCCGCGACACGATGCTGGTGCTGAAGGCGGCACGCGACGTCGGCGACCTCACCAGTGGCCGGTTCGACGTGACGTTTGGTCCCCTCAGCGAGATTTGGCGCTTCGACCACAACCAGGACGACAC
>CAZGDE010000549.1:0-3993 GCA_964524315.1 uncultured bacterium | reverse complement strand
CGCCTGCTTACTACCGGCAACGGCAAATTGGGCAAATCGATCCATCCGCTTCGCATCTTTTTTGTCCATGTAGGCATGGGGATCAAACCCCTTTACCTCTCCGGCAATGCGGCAGTCATGGCGAGATGCATCAAATAGCGTAATTGGCGCAATCCCATTACGACCCTCCATTAACCCTGCCCAGTATTCGGTCAGAGTATTGCCAATTGGGGTAATTGCGCCAAGCCCGGTAACAACAACGCGCCTACGGTCAACACTGGTCATGATTTCAACGTTAAATGGTGAGATACCCAAACTGTGAACAAGGTTGAGTTTTGAGTTTTGCCCGTTAAGTTTGATGCATTAAAGGGTTTCAACTCAAAACTCAAAACCGTCAAACTAAGCAGACGCTGCCACTTTATTGCTGATATAGTCAACCGCCGATTGCACGGTGGCGATTTCCTCAGCTGCCTCATCGGGAATTTCGATGTCAAATTCCTCTTCCAGGGCCATGACCAGTTCTACCGTATCCAGGGAATCGGCTCCCAGGTCGTTGGCAAAGCTGGCACCCGGCGTTACTTCGCTGGCTTCAACTCCCAGTTGTTCAGCCACAATTTTCTGAACCTTGTCGAAAATCTCTTTCTCGCTCATAAACTTCCTCGATGGATGCAGCGGCAATGAATATCCTAAAACGATCGCTCGATTATCCCAATGCACCCAAATAGGGTGATTACCGATCCCCGGATGGAGATAGGTGATTTCGAGCATTTTCCCATCTTATCTGAAAGCGCGATCGCCAGAATCAGGGATGGTCGCTTTCGCTACTGGCAGTAATGGGGAATTGGCACGATTGGAACTGCCAATGGGAGATGGCGTCAAGCACAAAAGGCAGGGTGGGGGTACATTGCCACGCCTGTTATCTTGACCCAGGGCAGGGTAGGATACAAGTAGTTCACAGGTCTTAATAATGGTAGAACGTCCAATTAAAAAATCTGAGCGGTTGGCAAAAGCTGACGCTGAACCGACTGGCGATCGCCCCAGCGCTGCGCCCACAGAAGAGCGCAGTAGTCGCCCCCGTGGCAAAGATAAAGGTAAAGGTAAGGGTAAAGGCAGAGGCCGCGATCGGGACAACGAAGATAGCAAGCCTCCTGTTAATCCGGCCCTGGTGCGGGGGCCCAGGCCGACGCCACCTAAACCGCCCGCACCAGAGGTGGAGGCGGTTCCGGCAGAGGATGCGGTGGCAGATGAGTCTGTGACAACCGATGTGGAAGCCTCGACAGCCTCAGAGGAGCCCGTAGCAGAATCTGCATCCTAGAACCGGCGTTAGTCGCCACCCAACAGAAACAGCGCCCGCTGCTAAAGTTGTTGCCCGGATCGGGCAAAACTTCAACGGACGCTGCTACTGAGGCAATTAACGACTAAATCGAACGATATTCGAAGCGAACGATATAAACCCAGGGTTATTGTTTACTTAACCAGCGGGCCGCGTCTTTCGCGTGGTAGGTCAGAATTAAGTCAGAACCTGCCCGCTTAAAGCTTGTTAATGTTTCCATCACTACCCGCTCTTCATCAATCCACCCGTTGAGAGCGGCAGCCTTAATCATGGAATATTCGCCGGATACGTTATAGGCGGCAACCGGTAATTGGGTTGCTTCCTTTACGCGCCAGATGATATCCATGTAGGAGAGGGCTGGTTTAACCATCAACATGTCTGCACCTTCGGCAATGTCCAGTTCAATCTCTTTAATCGCTTCGCGGGCATTGCCAGGATCCATTTGATAGGTGCGGCGATCGCCAAACTGAGGCGTTGATTCTGCCGCATCGCGGAAGGGGCCGTAGTAGGCGGACGCATACTTCGCCGCATAGGACAGGATGGGAGTGTCCTGGAAGCCCGCAGCATCCAATCCTTCCCGAATTGCTTGAACGAAACCATCCATCATGCCGGATGGGGCAATAATATCAGCGCCTGCTTTGGCCTGGGAAACGGCTGTTTTCTTTAACAATTCCAGGGTGGGGTCATTCAATACTCGACCTGTCAAATCACCCACCTCTAAATAGCCACAGTGCCCATGCGAGGTGTATTCACACAGGCAGGTATCCGCAACCACAATCAGGTCAGGCACCGCATTTTTGACAGCTGTCGCCGCTTTTTGGACAATGCCGCAGTCATGCCATGCGCCCGTTGCGTCAGTATCTTTATCTTCAGGAATACCAAAGAGAATAATGCCAGGAATACCGAGATCGTAAACTTCCTTAGCCTCTTCTACAATCTTGTCAACGGAAAGCTGATACACACCGGGCATGGAGCGCACTTC
The DNA here is from genome assembly GCA_964524315.1 of uncultured bacterium. Classification (GTDB taxonomy): domain Bacteria; phylum Cyanobacteriota; class Cyanobacteriia; order Leptolyngbyales; family Leptolyngbyaceae; genus CAZGDE01. The sequence goes on along the minus strand of CAZGDE010000549.1, from coordinate 1,699 downwards.
TTTGGCAAACCCGTCACCTGGTACAGCAAACAATGGATAGATGAGATCACTGGTGGTTAGTACCGTTTCACGCACCATCCGGCGAAGCTGGGGATGGCTACGAAGACGGCGAGGGCGGTGGACCGGAAACATAGGCTGATTCAATACGGTAAGGGTTGCAAGCGTTGATGCAGACAAAAAGGCAATACAAGTTGCATAACTTCTTAAAAGTCTAAGATGTTACGTTACCTGCCTACTCACCCATTTCGTTACGTTGTGTTGCAGTTTTACTGACGACCGGAATGGACGCGACGTTCATGATTCCTGCGACGCTTCTGAACGTCTCATGGTTATCCCACGTAGGATCACCAGCATCCTATGGTTTTAAGAATGTTAGGGTGAAGGAAAGAGTAGGACAGAGACTCTTTACATCTGTCCTGTGACAATATGACTCATTCTAAGATCCGCGTATTTCTTGTTGAAGATTCTCCGGTGGCACTGACCTTGCTCAAACGGTTGCTAACGAGTTCACCGGAAATAGAAGTCGTCGGGGTGGCCCAGAATGGTGTGGAGGCGCTTGAACTCATTCCCCAGGTCTGTCCCAATGTGATCTGTACAGATTTGCACATGCCCAAGATGGGTGGATTAGAATTTACTCGCCGTTTGATGGCAGAGTTTCCCCGTCCGATTCTGGTGATCAGCGCATCGGTGCAGGAAGAAGACACGGAAAATGTGTTTCAACTGCTCCAGGCGGGGGCGTTAGATATTTTTCCTAAACCTCGTACTGGCTTACTCGCAGAGTATGAGCAGGTGAAAACTGATTTAATTAACCGAATTAAGGTTTTGTCAGGGGTTTCAGTCTTTACGCAACGGTATCGGGAACCCGCTACAGCAGTTAAACCGATCGCCAGTAGTAAAGAGACAGCCACACAACGGAGCGATCGCCCCAGTCAACCCCCCTCTCCCATTGCGCCCGGAAAGATACCAGCAGGTGTGTTTGATTTGCGTGCCCCGCGAGTTGTAGCGATTGGTGCGTCAACGGGTGGCCCTCAGGCACTCCACGCCATCTTGAAGGCATTGCCGGTGAATTTTCCGGTACCAATTCTATGTGTCCAACATATTAGTGAAGGCTTTTTACAGGGCTTGGTGGATTGGCTGTCCACCAGTTGTGCCTTGCGGATGAAGATTGCCCAGGCGGGTGAAATGCCCCAACCGGGGACGGTGTACTTTGCGCCAGAAAGTTACCATTTGCAGGTTGATCCCCAGGGGCGCTTGCTACTGCTGAATTCGCCCCCCGTATCTGGGCATCGCCCCTCTGTGACTGTCCTCTTCCAATCCGTTGCCTCCTACTATCGGCGATCGGCGATCGGTGTGTTGTTGACGGGGATGGGGCGAGATGGGGCGGAGGGATTGCTGGATATTTCCCAGGCGGGTGGTATTACGATCGCTCAGGATGAACAAAGTTGCGTTGTGTTTGGTATGCCCAAAGAGGCGATCGCCCTCAATGCTGTACAACACATTTTGCCATCTCAGCAAATTGCTCCCCTATTGTTGACAAAGATCCTAACTGGGCGAGGATAGAACGGGTATAGAAAATTTTGATGCAGGGGTCGCTCCACCCTGCCAGGTTTAAGATGGTTTCGCGAGATTGTTGTACTGATGTTTTTGGGCTGGTTAAGCACTGGCCGAAGCTATATTGTGGGTTAGTTTACGGACAATT
>CAZGDE010000548.1:0-3995 GCA_964524315.1 uncultured bacterium | reverse complement strand
GCATTAATACGTGGCCCCAACCGGAAACCGATCGCCTCCGGTTTCATATTCTTTTCGCCACTAAGTCCCGTGACCTGGATCAGTGCCTGCACTCCTGCTAGTTTCGACTGAGCGAGTAATTGCAATCCACGGCGTACCCAACGGCGGTTGACCCCTGTCAATGGAGCCAGGTCAGCGATCGTGCCCAGGGTAAACAGTTCCAACAAGGAGTTACTTAAACTCTGAGATGACCCTAAGCTTTGAGCCAGCGACACTGCCAATATATAAGCTACCCCTACTCCCGCCATTCCCCGGTAGGGCGAATCAATGGCAATCAGTTTAGGGTTCAAAATGGCATTGGCTGGTGGTAGCTCCGGGGGTAAATCATGGTGATCGGTGATGATAACAGTCATGCCTAGCTCACGGGCATGGGCGATCGCTGCATGGGCGGCAATCCCGTTATCTACGGTTAGAATCAACCCGACCCCTTCCTCGTAAAACTCGTCCACAATCCGCTGATTAATGCCATAGCCATCAGTCATCCGACTGGGGATCGCATAGTCAACATGGGCATCCAGGGCCCGTAATGCCCGTAGTAATAGAGCCGTACTGGTCATACCATCGGCATCGTAATCACCGCAGATGGCAATGCGTTGCCGTTGGTTTATCGCGTTAATCAACAATTCCAGACTCAGCGGCAGGTCGGTAAACTCCTTCAGGGGTGAGGGTAGTTCCAGCGATTCTGGTTGTAAAAATGCCTGGATCGACTCAGTTGAGCTAATTTCCCGGTTGAGTAGAACCTGCGCCAATAGAGGCGAGAGATTCGTTTCCAGGGCAAGTTGGTTAGCTCGTTCAACCTGGGGTGGTGCAATTTGCCAGCGCTGATCGGGGAGTTTGGCCGCAACTGGAAGTGTTTTAGAACGAGGAGAATGAACCACAAACGTTGAATGGGGTAAAAATAGGGGCGATCGCACCGAGAACTATATCATCTGTTGGGAAACAACCGCACCTCGTGAAATTTGTCTACTCCAAACAGAAAAGAAGCAAACGCTCGGCCTTGCCACTAGTACAAAAGCATTGATACCAATGCATTGCTAAATTTACCCCAACTTTGCCAACTTTAAGCAGGTTAACTAACAAAAATCGGTATTGCTGAATGCGGATATGATTTGCAGGTACGCGCATCTGCTGTAGGGGTGGTGTCTCCGATGAAGACGCGACGCGAACGCGAACCGCTCTTACAGGGTTCATATTGCTAATCAGCAATGTCCAAAAATCCTTCATCAAGAGAATCCATACGCCAAAAACTGTTAGCGCTCAGCAAGCAAGAACAGATTCTCATCTTCGTAAGAAATCGTAGTATTCTCTAGAAATACGGTTTAGATATATCCAGTTTCAAAGCAAAACTAAAGCAGAACTTATGAAACGGCTCTTCAATCAATTTCGCCACTGGAAAAATATTTGGCAGCGTTTAATTCTGACCATTGCGGTTGTTGTCCTGGCAACTCAACTAGTTGCGGCCCCTGCCCATGCCACCAGTGTTTACGACCTTCCAGAATTGACACCAGGAAGTTGGGTGGTAGATAAAGCCGAGATTCTAAGCCGTTTAAGTGAGGGCAGTATTAGTTCCCAACTTGAGAAGTTAGCGAAAGAAACTGGTTATGAAGTGCGGTTTGTGACCATTCATCGGTTGGATTATGACGAAACCGCCCAAAGTTTTGCGGATCAACTGTTCGAGCGCTGGTTTCCTACCCCGGAAGCCCAGGCAAATCAAGTCGTTCTGGTGATTGATAATCTCACAAATAACACTGGCATCCGTAGCGGCACAGAAGTAAAACAAGCCATGTCAGATACCATTGCTCAGAGCATTGCCCAGGAAACAATGCTGGCTCCACTGAAAGATGGCAACAAGTATAATCAGGCATTTCTAGCCGCTGGTGATCGCCTGACCGCTGTTCTTTCAGGCCAACCTGATCCGGGGCCACCGCAAGTCAAAGACAACATTCAGGTTGAGGGGACTTTTGCTACGCCTGAAGAAACCAAATCCAGCAATGCCACCTTCTGGGTAATCACATTTTTGATTGTCGCCACCATCGTACCAATGGCAACGTACTACTACTACCAATACTTACAGTCACGTTAAAGTCATTTCGGTTCAATCACTCTGACTGTAATAACCATAATTACTGGAATTTAGACTAATTGAAAAAATACTCTACCCGTAGGAGGGGCGAACGGCCGTTCGCCCTTACAAATAGCGGAAAATTACATTTAGTCTAAACTTCAAATAATTAAAAAGAACGGATGAAAGTTATCTTTCACCCGTTCTTTTGTATGAAGAGAAAAATTTGCTCAACCAAATCAAGCTAATCCTGAACGTAATCACGCCCCGTTAAGAGAGCCACTTCTGCCCGCTGAAACTCACGCCCCAGATAGGCAGCATGATCCACCCTGCTAACAGAGCAGGGTTTACTTTCTTCAAATAACTGAACACATATTTCCTTGGCCGTTCTACCGCTGTAAATTCTGGTTGGCAAACGTTCAAGCTTGGTGTTGCAAGAGAATGGTTCACCCGTTTCCGGATCACAGGCGAGACCGCGATCGTTAATAGTATTGGTATAGTGCTTAGCACAAATCAGACCTTCTTCACGGTCAAGATAAATGATGAAATAACCGTTTGGGTCAAGGTCAATGTGCCGATTGGAAAGACGCGTATCTATGGCAGTTGCATCTGCAATAGCCTGATTCATAGCAGTATGGATACAAAAGTTAAGAACAGAAGGGTTTCCACAAACCCTATGACCATCTTACACAGCTTTAATGGAGTCTTGTTTGGTAGGCTACTTCAGTTTTCCCATCTCTACCACGAGCGTCAAGCAAGTATAAATACTGAAGAATCGTGCCTAATGCTGACTAACTTCATCACAGCTTCACCATGTTTTTACTTTTACTGCACGTAAATCCTCTGAGAAAAAGCCATTCTGATTAAGGATGCATTTTCCTCAGTTAATCAGCGGCCATATCATAACCCGCCAGGCGCAGTGTTATGAGGTTGAGTTCCCTTCTGGCATTGGCCTAATTATCTGGGGATTGAGGACAACCTAAATGAAGTTGAGAGAACTCCTCCAAATGAATGACTCGTTTATTCCTGCTGAACTGGCAGTGGCACCTAATCCCCTGGGACTGGCACCTAATCTAAAACTCACTACCATTCCGGTTGACGCTTATACCTGTTTTGAACTCTGGATGCCCACCGCCAATGCCCAACTCATGCGCGCAGAAGCAACGTTGCTCATGGAAGATTGCTCTCGCCTGGAAGAAATTTGCAGCAAGCTCATCTGGCTGATTGGCGCAAAGCTGATTCACCCACAGGAACCCCATCACCAGCGTTTAATCTACGACTGGCGTGAGGTACGGCAACATTTAGAAGCGTCAGGGCACTATTTCAATGCGATCGCCATTCGCTATCAACCCCAAACAATTTGCCCCCATCCTCAGGACAACAATTTTTCTACTACCTGGACATGGCAACCCGCCCGTTGGCAAGTTCATTTGCTGCACCTCAACTCCTTTAGTAAGGGATTTGCAGTCAATGTTTTACCGATTAGTTTAGCGATCGCTAACGGCGACACCATTACTAAAAGCGAGAAGCATTTACATGTAATGTCCAATCACATCGCTCTAACATAAAAAGCCGCTCTCCTGAACAACACTCCACTGCACCAAAACTCCTTATTACATCAATTCTCTCCACCGTTTTCATTTCCTTCTTATAAAGCATTCAATTGGTTCACTCAGGCGCTTCCTTCCGTTTGCAGTAATGCATCACAGTAACGACTAAGAGTATTGAGTCGATCGCTCACTTGTTTTCGGCGGTGTTCACTGGTTGCCGCTTGCCTTGCTGCCTGTAAAAACATCACATCCATATTCAGCAGGCGCAGTTGCTTATCCATCTCGACCTGGTAAGACTGCACCCGTTGTTCCAGTTCCAGTGGTAGGTCACTCAGAGGTAATGG
>CAZGDE010000547.1:0-4019 GCA_964524315.1 uncultured bacterium | reverse complement strand
CCTTCTGACAGAGCTTTTTCGATGTCGATCGTGCCGCAAACCCGGTCTTCCGTTGCGCCCAGAGGCAGGTCAATCATCGTTACCTTCGTCTTGACCACGGGTAACTGGACACCCTGCTCCACTTGCTGACGCACCGCATCGCCCATCAATTCAGGATCAGTGGGGCTACTGCGAAATGGATCATCCGCCACCACATCAATTTCTGGCAACAAATCTGCCAGGGCACGAATAGTCGTAGTTTTGCCGGTGCCGCGATCGCCCATGATCATCACACCACCGATCTTGGGATCAATCACATTTAACAGCAGGGCAAGCTTCATTTCCTCCTGACCGACAATCGCCGTAAAGGGAAATACGGGACGACGGCGGACGGTGGCTGCGTGAACGGCTTGACCATTCGTATCAGTAGCGTTGGGACTATGGGATGTTTTAGAAGACACGGATTGATTATCCTCAACGGCAGAGGGACTTGCAGTAAAACTCACAGGCTCTCGGAAGGGTAAGGGAATTTATCACTGTTTCTCATTGTGCCATAGAGGGGGTAGGAGAAGAGAGGGGCAGACGTGGGGGGAAATAGGTTACTTTTCCTGGGCGACACATTTTGCATTCAGAACCAGCATATTGTTGACCTGGAGAACGGTACAGTGCGAAATTGCTTGTTGCAAAACGGGAGGGGTGCCTTGCTGGAGGGCGATCGCCGCATTGCGACTGACGGGTTGATACTGGTTCACCCAGGATTTCTCTAAATATTGGGGCGTAAAAATCCGGTTTTCGATCAGCCAGAAATCAACCCCATATTTTTGGGTGAATGCCTTTACGTCAGCCGGTTGAAGGCTGTACTGCGCCTGAATGAGATCATTGGTACGGGTCTGGAACTGGTGATAATAGCCCGTGTGGTAGGGAATTCCGTATTCCCTGGCTGCCACAATCGAACGGTAGGAAAAGGTTGGCAGATTGTTGGCTTCCAGTAACGTGGAAGCAATCACCGTGTCTTTCGGCTGTTGCGCGAAGAACTGGTACAGTTGTTTCGATTCACCCACAATGTAACCGGGCAACGTGTTACCGATCGCCCGTAACCAGGGGTAGGTCTTCCTGAGTGGGTTACTGACCGGGTAAATCACCAACAACAGGACAAATAAACCCATCACGCCCCAGAGAACGGGACGACGGGCAGGTAATTTTGCTTTCACCCAACGGAAAAAGTTATCCAGCAGCACAGTCAGAGCAATGCCCGTTGCCAGTGCCAGGACGATCCGAAAACTATGCTGGGTATAGCGATTGGGCAAATGCAGCTTAAACAGCAGGGCATGGGAGGCAAAGAATAAACCCACCGAGGCAACCAACGTCCAACCCAGGATGCGAATGTTAGCTGTCACTTCCTGGATCAGGGGAAACCGGGCAGGGGCACGTAACAGCCAGGGAAGGGACAAGCCAAAGAGCAGGAGGGGCGGCAGAAACATGCGATCGGGACGAGCCAGCATCCCACTCCGTTCGGAGAATAGCCAGAAGGTAAACGGATTTTTGTTGAAAAAGCTATTCCGCCCCGACTGCCAGAATTCCGGCATCTGCATCGCCTCAGTCGCTTTGATGACAGGACCATACTCGGAGCCACCCCGCAGGATGAAGGGAATCAGGACGATCGCCGCCACGACCAAACCTGCCCCACACCAGACATAATCCTGCCGATCACGGGAAAGTTGGGGTAATTTACCCTGCCACCGGACTAAGGAAACCAGTAACACGCCACAGGAAATAAACATGACCTGGGGATAGAACAATCCCTGGAGGGCGATCGCCACCAGACACGGCAGCAGGGAACGCCGCAGAAAATAATACAAAAACGCCAGAAACAGAGGATAGAGAAAGGCTCTCGGTGTAGCGGAGGAGAGGTCGTCCGCCATCATCAAGTTCTGATTCAGCAGAAACGATGCCAGGAAACCAGCGACAGGCACCGGAAAAATCTGCATGGATACGCCAAAACAGTAACCCGCGACAACCACTCCCAAAACGACGGGAAGTAACTTACTGAGGAGGATCGGTTCAATGCCAATCGCCGCCATCCCCTTGTAAAGCCAGGTGTAACCCAGGGGTGCGACCGACTGAAAATAGTCTGCAATCACATCGTTGGGAAACAGATCTGGATCAATAAACCGTTGCATCCAGAAGACATGCTGACGGGCATCATCCTGCACCACGTAGTCGCCAATGAATGCCATCCTCAGTCCCAGTAACCCAATCAGGAACGCACAGGTCAGACTGAGACTGAACCAGAAGGTAACACTGGCAGGAGTTGGTTTGGTCAATGAGATCGTTGGCATGGAGTGGATCGGGTGTTTGAAATTGTTTGGCGCTGCTCACCGGCTTCCCTTGGATCGGCTACCGGATAGGCATCAACCATGAATCCGCTTGTAGGGGCGTTCCGCCGAACGCAATCCAGTTGTAGGGGCGTTCCGCCGAACGCCCAGTGCAGAGAAAGCGGCTAATTATCGCCGTTTAACCATGGCTAAATAGTGTCCGAAGAAGGGTAATCCAGCGATCGCGGGCATCAGGTAGCGGGACGTACAGAGAATGCCGAGGGCAGCAGCCGTCTGAGCATTAAAGAACGGTTTATACAGAAAAATCAACGCCGCATCACGGGTACCCACTCCGGCAAAGGTCAGAGGTAACAAGCCTGCCAGAATCGCTAATGGTGACAGTGCCAGGTTCGTGACAAAGGGTACCCAGGCATTGAGCGCCAGGATGAATAACCAGATCTGCAACAGATGCAGGAACCAGATAAACACCGATGTCAGTGCAATTGTGAGCAGTTGGGCGCGATCGCCCCAGAAGTACTGATGCATTTCCTTCCAGGCCGTTTGTACCTTCGCTACCTTGCCCCGCACCGCTTTAGGGGTAATCGTCTGCCCCAGGAGAAAAAACGTTTCCGCAAACTGGCGGGACCCGATGAGTAACCCACCGAGGGTAAACCCACCGAGGATGGCGATCGTCATAATCCAGAAGAACCAGTCCTTTTGGGGATAAAGCAACAGTCCAAAAGCACACCACAGCAGCAACGACAACATATCGCAGGTCTTTTCAAAGACCACCAGCGCCAACGCCAGTGACCCGCTCAAATGTCCGCGATCGCGCATAAAGTATGCCTTCGCAATGTCTCCCATTTTCGATGGCAGCACCATGTTCAAGGTACTGGCAACCAGGATCAATTGGTTCGCTGCCACAAACGAAATGGGTGATTGCGTTGGGATTTCCCCATCTTGCCCAGCCGGTACCAACTGCTGTAAACGCCAGGAGGTAACCAGCGTAATGGGGACAACCATGCCCAGACTGACCACCATCCAGAGCGCATTCGAGTGCTGGAAGACCTGAATCAGACTCCGAACATCAATCTTCCAGTAAATAATTGCCAGGATCAGGAGGCTGACCAGGAGCGAAATCAGTCGTTTCATAGTGATCGCTCCACACACAACGGTTGGCGACCCGGTAGGGATTTTGCCACTTCGGTCAAATCACGCCAGGGTTGGAGTTGTCCCCGCTGGAAGGTGCGGCTCATCACGACATAGATCGACGTCTGATCGCAACCAATCCCGACGCTCTGGACGGGTTTCCAGGAGTCAGCATGGAGTTCGTCGGTAATGTGCCACTGACCTGACCGCCAGCGGAGACAGCGCCGAAACTGAAAGGGGGCCGGTTGCTTACCCGTAATCAACATTTTTTGGAGCAGTTTGCGGATCAGATTGGGAAAAAATCGCCCAAACGACACCATCACCACCCGCAGGATCAACAGATTCAGGGGAGTCATCTGTTTTTGCTTCGCCCAGCCCAGTTGTCCCTGGATGACAATTTCATCGTCGGTGACCGTGGCATCGTAGGCATCGACCAGGTGAGCGACGGCATTTTTCACCGTCCCAGAGTCCGCCACCTGGAGAGAAAATTGAGTATCCGAGACAATCAGTTGCCCATCCCGAAAGAGTTTGAACACGCCCCCCTTATTTAGGGCGATGTATAGTTCGGTCTGATCG
>CAZGDE010000546.1:0-4044 GCA_964524315.1 uncultured bacterium | reverse complement strand
CAACTCGGCACCGGTCGCGTCGACGGCGGTCAGCACCACCCGCCCCACGGCGGTGCGTCCGCTGCCCGGCGGCGGCGGGATCGCCTCCCACACGAAGGTCACCTTGCTCTTGCCGGCGTCGGCCGGGGCGGTGCCGATCCACGTCCGCACCGTGCGCCGCTCGTAGCCGCCGGCGATACCGGCCAGCGACCGGGCCACGGCCGGCGGCGGCCCCGGCTTGGGCGGCGCGGTGGCACGCGCTGTTTCGGTCGCGGTCAACGCCCAGTAGCCCTTGCGGGCCCGCACCTGCAGCCCCGGCCGCTTGAGGCGGACGCGAATCTCGTGGAACTTGCCGTCGCTGGGCGACTGCGTGGAGTTGTAGCCGAGCAGGTAATAGGCGCTCGAATCGCGCACCAGCTGCTGCATGCCGCGGGCCAGGTCGTTGCGGTTGATGATCGCCCGGCCGTCGGTTTCGTCGGCCAGCGTGCGCAGCGTGTTCTGGGTCTGGCGCAGCGATTCCTGGCTGCTGCGCATGCTGATGTTGTCCTGGATGTCGAACTCGCCGGTGGACAGGCCGCGCGGATCGACGGCGTAGATCGCCGTGTTCGAGCGGTTGGCGGCGTCGAACACCTGCTGCAGTTCGGTCTGGACGTCGAGCTCGCCGATGAACCGGGCGCGGTCCTCGTTCAGGTTGTCGTCGGCGGCGAACGGGTTGTTGCGCCGCGGATTGCCGAGGCCGGGCATGCTGGCGTTGGCGTCGCGCAGCTGCGGCGGCAGCATCGCGACGTAGCCCTCGCTGACCAGCAGGACCGCCTTGCGGCCCTCACGCAGGGCGCCCAGCTTCACCGACAACCCGCGCAGCGCCGACAGCGACACCTGGCGGCGAATCCGCTCGACGGTCTCGGTCGGGTAGTTGGCGTAGCGATCCTCGAGGGCGTTGCGCGGCGTGTAGTCGAACTTGCGGCCCTGGAAACGCTCCAGCGCCCGCATCACCTGGGCGTGATCGCGCGTCAGCGTCACGCTGTCGAGCGGACTCAGCGGGTACATCACCGCCACCAGGTCCTTGGGCCCGAGTTGCGTGTTGACGAACTCGACGAGGTGCTTGCGCGCAGCCATGCTGTTGCCGAGCCGCGTGTGGTAGTCGTCGAGGAAGAAGACGACGATGCGGGCGTCTTCGTCCTGCGCGGCGGTCTCTTCGTCGCTGCGGGTGGTCAGCCGGCTGGTCGTCTCGACCACCGCGCTGGCGTCGATCTTCACCAATCGGAACGTCTCCACCGTCTGCGCCTTGCCGTCCTCGGCGAGTTCGAAGTCGGCGGCGGTCAGGTCGGTGACCGGCATCCCGTTGCGGTCGGTGACGATGACGTCCACGCGCACGAAGTTGATACCGGCGCGAAAGATCGGCTGGTCACCGGTCGTCTGCCCGGCCGGCGCTGGTGCGGGGGCCGGGTCCGGGGGCGTGGGCGCCGGGGCCTGGGGTGACGACGGGGTCTGCGGCGTCTGGGCGGCGAGCGGGCGGGCTGGCCACGGGCGACCGCCGGCCAGCAGCACCACGGCGGTGCACAGGAGAGCGGCTCGGCTCCGGTTCGAGGACATGAGCGGACTACCTCGGGGCGGCTGACTGGCGCGCTGTCGCGATGATACCATCGAGGTTCCGCCCGCCACGGACGGCCGCGGCCAGCCCTGCCGCGCCCGCGGCGGGGGCGTCCGAGGATGCCCGTGTCCGATTCGACGCTCGCCACTGCCCCGGCCCTGACGCGCCTGTCCGAGGACGAGCAGCTCTTCGCCGACAACGTCTACGCCTTCGCCCAGCGCGAGGTGCGGCCGCTGGTCCGCGCCATGGACGAGCACGGCGCCGTCGATCGCGCGCTGCTGCCCAAGCTGTTCGACCTCGGCATCATGGGCATCGAAGTGCCCGAGCAGTACGGCGGCGCTGGCGGCACGCTGTTCCATTCGGTGCTGGCCGTCGAGGCGCTGTCGCGCGTCGACCCGGCGATCGGCGTGCTGGTGGACGTGCAGAACACGCTGGTCGTCAACGCCGTCGCCCGCTTCGGCCACGCCGAGCTCAAGCAGCAGTGCCTCACCCGGCTGGCCAGCGGCACCATCGGCGCCTTCGCGCTGTCGGAGGCCGGCTCGGGCTCGGACGCGTTCGCGCTCACCACCCGGGCCGTCGACGACGGCGACGTCTTCACGCTGAGCGGCCGCAAGCTCTGGATCACCAACGCCAACGAGGCCGACCTCTTCATCGTGCTGGCCACGGTCAACCCCGACGCCGGCTACAAGGGCATCACCGCGTTCGTCGTCGAACGTGGCACCCCCGGCTTCACGGTGGGCAAGAAGGAAGACAAGCTCGGCATCCGCGCCAGCAGCACCTGCGAGCTGCTGCTCGACGACTGCCGCGTGCCGAAGCGCCAGGTGCTCGGCGAGGTCGGCAAGGGCTACAAGGTGGCGATCGAGACCCTCAACGAGGGCCGCGTCGGCATCGGCGCACAGATGCTCGGCCTGGCCCAGGGCGCCTTCGACCACGCCGTCGCCTACGTGAAGGAGCGATCGCAGTTCGGCAAGCCTCTGGCCGAGTTCCAGGGCGTGCAGTTCGAGATCGCGCGCATGGCCTGCGACGTCGAGATCGCCCGAGTGCTCACCTACAACGCGGCGCGGCTGCGCGACGCCGGCCAGCCGTTCCTGCAGGAAGCGGCGATCTGCAAGCTGGTCACCTCCGAGATCGCGGAACGGGTCGCCTCGCAGGCCATCAACCTGTTCGGCGGCAACGGCTTCGTCAAGGAGTACCCGGTCGAGAAGCTCTATCGCGACGCCAAGATCGGCCAGATCTACGAGGGGACGTCGAACATGCAGCTGGCGACGATCGCCAAGCACTGTCTGCAGGGAGGACGCGCATGAACGAGGTGTCGCTGCCGGTCACCGGCATGAGCTGCGGCGGCTGCGAGAACGCCGTCAAGCGCGCGGTCGGCCTGCTGCCCGGCGTCACCGCCGTGACGGCGTCGCATCGCGACGCGATGGTGACGGTGACGTTCGACCCGGCCGAGGTCAGCCAGGCCGACATCGCGCAGAAGATCCGCGCCCTCGGCTACACCGTGGCGGCGTAGAGGCTAGCCCGGCAGGACGCCGGCGGCCACGACCGCTTCGTCGGTGTCGGCGCCGCCGAAGACCAGCGCCGCCGTCGCCACGTCGCGGCCCACGCGATCGACGACACTCCCGGCGGCGACCCCGTCGCCGCCCAGCACACGCCGCGCCGCGGCCACGGCCGCCTCCGCCGCGATGCGGGCCTGCAACCGGGCCATCGCCGCGGCGGTGGCATCACGCGCGCCGGCCGCGGCCTGCCACAGCAGCAGCCGGGCCCCGTCGAGCTCAGTGGCGGCGTCGGCGACGCCCCACTGCTCCTGCTCGGGCCGGCCGCCGGCGGCGCGCGCCGCGCGCATCGGCACCAGCGCCGCGTCGATCGCCGCGCGCGACAGCCCGACCAGCACGGCGGCGACGGTCAACACGCCGTCGGGTCCGCCGAGCCCGGCACGTGCGCCAGGCACGTCGAGGCCGCGCAGGCCGGACCACGCCGGCGCCCCGCTGGCCGGCGCGGCGGTTCCAGTCGCGGCAGCGAGTGCCAGGCTGGCCGACACCGCCGCCAGCTCTTCCAGCGCGACGACGCGACCGAGCCAGTCGCCGCCCGCCGGAAGCAGCGCCGCCGCCTGCTGACGGGTCGCCTCCGGCCACGCCGCCGAGGCATCGGCGGTCGCCGCGGCGGTGGCCAGCGTGGCCGCGACGGCGCGGACGCGGTCGCGCAGCTGCAGGGTGGAGGGATCGAGTGCGAACGTCATGGTCAGGGGCTAGACGGGCGGCGCGGCGGCGAGCCGCGCGAAAATCGGCCGGAGCCGGCCGGCGGTGGTGGCCAGGTCCTCGGGCAGCACGCGCACGTTGCCGACCACCGGCATGAAGTTGGTGTCGCCGTTCCAGCGCGGCACCAGGTGCACGTGCAGGTGATCGGCGATACCGGCGCCCGCCGGGCGGCCGAGATTGAGGCCGACGTTCATCCCTTGCGGCTGATAGGCCTCGGTC
>CAZGDE010000545.1:0-4052 GCA_964524315.1 uncultured bacterium | reverse complement strand
TATGGGGTTGATTGGACTGGCGATCGCGCCCCATTTTCTCATCCTGTGGTCGGTGATCTATGGATTAGGTTTTGGTTCGTTATTCCCAGTCCTTTCTGCGATCGTTTCACTGACCGCTCCAGCCACCATCCGCGGACGTGTCTATAGCATTTTTCTGGCTGGCTTTGACAGTGGAATGACATTGGGAGGGGCAGGCGTGCAGCCAATGGTACAGGTAGTCCCCTTGAGTACCGTGTTCCTACTGTTGGGGGGGATTGGCTGCGGTGTGAGCTTGCTGGCATTTCGACAATTTTCCCAATCAATTGAACCGCTTTCAGGTTTTCTTGCCAGGTAAGTGGTAGAAATCTGCTTCAGAACAATTCTGCTTCAAAACAATTTTGCTTCAGAACAATTTTGTTGCCTGTAAACGTTCCGTTCTTACAGTTCTGATATATCTCTCTGATATGGTCAGATGTATTGCAAGTGCTGATTCACTTCGGTTCAATTGGTTGTTGCGCTCACCCCCCGCAAGGAAGCTACATTTATGTTTTCATCACCTCCCACAGCCGAATCTTTGAGACTACAAGAAACTCATCAGGAGCATGCCAACTGGAAAAAATGGGGGCCCTACCTGAGCGAACGCCAGTGGGGAACGGTGCGGGAAGACTATTCCAGTGACGGCAACGCCTGGGATTATTTTTCCCATGATCAGGCGCGATCGCGGGCTTACCGTTGGGGGGAAGATGGACTGGGTGGCATTACCGATATTGGCAATATTCTGTGTTTTGCACTGGCATTATGGAACGGTAAAGATCCAATTCTGAAGGAACGCCTGTTTGGTTTGACCAATAGCGAAGGTAATCATGGCGAGGATGTGAAGGAGTACTACTTCTACCTCGACAGTACGCCGACGCACTCCTACATGAAGTATCTCTACAAATACCCGCAGGCGGAATTTCCCTACGATGATCTGGTTACAACGAACCGCCGTCGGAGTAAGGACGAGCCGGAATACGAGTTATTAGACACGGGCATTTTCGCCGCAGACCGCTACTTTGATGTGTTTGTGGAATATGCCAAAGCTACACCGGATGACATTCTGGTGAAGATCAGCGTAGCGAACCGGGGGCCAGAAGCGGCTGATCTTCACGTTCTACCAACGCTCTGGTTCCGCAATACCTGGTCGTGGAGTGATGGTGGGTCTAAGCCCGTGCTGCAAAAGGTTGAAGGTGCTGGGGTGAGTGTGGTTCATGCCTATCACACCGATGAGCTGTTTAAGCAAAAATTGGGAGACTATTACCTCTATTGCGATCGCGTGGTGCCATTGTTGTTTACTGAGAATGAAACGAACAACGAACGTTTGTTTGGTTCCACCAACGCCAGTCCCTACGTGAAAGATGGCATCAATCACTACGTGGTGAATGGCCGGGGAGAAGCAATTAACCCAACGCCAGTTGGCACCAAGGTATCGCCCCATTACCAGATCACAGTGGGAGCAGGCGAAACAACGGTTATTCAGTTACGTTTATCGGCTGTTGCACCAACTCAATTGCAGCCCTTTGCTGACTTTGATCAGATCTTTAGTGATCGCCACCGGGAAGCCGATGAGTTTTATAACACCGTCATTCCCGCAAAAACCAGAACCAATCCCGACCTGACTAATATCATGCGGCAGGCTCTCGCAGGGATGTTGTGGTCAAAGCAATACTTTTACTATGACCTGGATGAATGGTTAAAAGAACATGGCATATCACCCTGGACGCCACCGGAGCAAAAGCGGCGCATCCGTAATAGTGAGTGGTTCCACATGTACACGGACGATGTCATTTCCATGCCAGACAAGTGGGAGTATCCCTGGTTTGCAGCGTGGGATCTGGCATTCCACATGATTCCGTTGAGTATCGTGGATCAGGACTTTGCCAAAGAACAGTTGATGCTGATGTTGCGGGAAGATTACTTGCACCCTAATGGGCAGATTCCCGCCTACGAATGGAACTTTGGCGATGTTAATCCACCTGTCCACGCCTGGGCCACCTGGGAAACGTACACCCTCGATCGCGAACGCAACAATGGCAAAGGGGATATTGAATTTCTCAAGTATGCCTTCTCCAAACTGCTGATTAATTTCACCTGGTGGGTGAACCGCAAGGACGAAGGCGGCAATAACATCTTTGAAGGGGGCTTTTTAGGACTGGATAACATTGGCGTGTTCGATCGCAGTTCACCATTGCCCACGGGTGGACGGTTAGAACAGGCGGATGGGACTGCCTGGATGGTGTTCTTCAGCCAGCGGATGTTGCAAATTGCGATTGAATTGGCAATTCACGATCCCCTTTACGAAGACTTAGCGATTAAGTTCTTTGAACATACCCTGTGGATTGCTGGCGCGATGGATCGGATTGGCAACAACCAGGACGAACTGTGGGATGAGGAAGACGGTTTCTTCTATGATGTATTGCGTTTTCCCGATGGGAGCGCCACACGGTTGAAGGTGCGATCGATGGTAGGTCTGTTACCTCTAATGGCGGTAACAGTTTTT
The DNA here is from genome assembly GCA_964524315.1 of uncultured bacterium. Taxonomy (GTDB): domain Bacteria; phylum Cyanobacteriota; class Cyanobacteriia; order Leptolyngbyales; family Leptolyngbyaceae; genus CAZGDE01. The sequence goes on along the minus strand of CAZGDE010000545.1, from coordinate 1,534 downwards.
CCAGGGGAAGTCTTCCAGAAATTACCGAAGTTTACCGAACGGGCAAAATTGTTCATGATGCGTCACCCCGAACTTACCAGCAATACCCATCTACCCAATGCCCCTGGTTATAACGGACGGTTGATGTTGTCAGTGGTGAATGAGCAAAAGCTCCGGCGCATTCTGTCTCGCATGTTGGATGAGAGTGAGTTTCTCAGTGATTACGGCATTCGTGCCCTTTCCCGCTATCACCTGGAACATCCCTACTGCTTCTACCACGCCGGTCAGGAGTACAAAGTGCAATACCTGCCCGGTGATTCCAATACGGGGATGTTTGGTGGCAACTCCAACTGGCGCGGCCCGATCTGGATGCCAGTCAATTTTCTGTTGTTACGGGCGTTACTGTTGCTCTATGGTTATTATGGCGATGCCTTCACCATCGAATGTCCAACCGGGTCAGGCCAATACCTGACTCTGTTTGATGTTGCGCAAGAAGTGGGCAGGCGGTTAGCGCACATTTTTATGCGTGACCAGTCGGGTCGCCGTCCGGTCTACGGTAGTGCAGAGAAGTTTCAAACCGATCCACACTGGCAAGACCTGATCCTATTCTACGAGTACTTCCACGGTGATAGCGGGGCCGGTATTGGTGCCAATCATCAAACCGGGTGGACAGGGTGTATTGCCCGCCTGATTCAGGTAGATGGATTCTTGACGAAGGAATTGGTACAGAGCACGACGACTGTTTCAGACGTAGCTACGTATCGTTAGTGATGGCTTGGCAGCCCTCTGCATAAGTCTAAATATTAGGCTCTAAATATTAGGCTCTAAATATTAGGCTAATCGGTAGTGTCCTAAAGGGGAGAATGGCGAGAGCGTGGGAGTGGGCGAAATCCCCACCTTCTCACCCTCTCACCCTCGCTCTTTTAATCTTTATCCTTTATAAAATGGATATTGGCTAACCATATCTTTTCCTGGTACGTTATGCGGCTTCTGATTGATCGTTTCTGCTCCATTTACCGCCGATCGCGAACATGGTTGGTGGTAAGCATAGCCATCCTGTGTCTAACCATTACGATTAATTCCGTTGTGGCCCAACAGGTGGATGCATCAGGAAATCAAGTTGATGGCTATCCAGTGGTTTTGGATGCCAATGAATTATTTCGGATCAGGCAGGGTATTCCAGGCGTAGTGTCTGCTAAAGAACGGGCCAAGATTATTAATGCCCGGTTACTAGAAGTCGCAAATGACTACGCTGTTTCACCCGAAAGCATTCGTAGTGAGGAACAGAATAACGAATCGGTTATTAGCGCTGGCGATACGGTGCTTTTGACGATTAGAAAGAGCGATCGCCTGGGCAACTATTCCCTCCAGACAGCAACGGAGAAGATCCTTCAAATTACGCGAACTGCCATCATCCAGTATCGCCAGGAACGCAGCACTAAACAAATTTTACGAGGTGTTGCGTTTGCCCTTCTTAGTACGATCGCTCTGATTACTTTTCTAGTTTTGTTACAACGGTTGCTTTCCCGTTTGCTCATTCAGATCAAGGTAGCAC
>CAZGDE010000544.1:0-4073 GCA_964524315.1 uncultured bacterium | reverse complement strand
GTTCGGCAACCCACGTCGTCAGGTGGTGCCGTCCTAACTCGGTGAGGCTGTAAAGCTTTTTGTCGGGTCGCCCCGTCTGGGGGATGACTTCCGCCTGCACCCAACCCTGTTCTTCTAACTTGCCGAGTTCCCGGTAGATCTGTTGGTGGGTTGCCTTCCAGAAGTTTCCGACCGATTGCCCAAACTCCTTATTAATGTCATACCCGCTAAGGGGACAACGAACGAGTAACGCCAGGATGGCATGGGCGAGTGCCATAGTAATCACCTCAAACAGGAATGCAACTAGTTGCATATAAGTTATTGACATATTCAACTAGTTGCATATAATGATAACAGGTAATGCAAAAAGTTGCATATATCGCTTTGCTAAACATTCCAGTAATCAAGGATTGACCGATGCTGATTACGACACGACGGCGACAGCCAAATGGGACGAAGCCACAGCAAGGTAGACAGAATTCTCGACCGAAAAAAGTTTTAGTGATTCTGGGGCATCCCCAACGGGATAGTTTTTGTGGGGCGCTGGCGCAAGCCTATGTCACCAGTGCCCGTACTGCTGGTTGTGAGGTGCAGGAGTTGTATCTGGGAGAGCTTCAGTTTGACCCAATTCTCTGGCATGGTTACCACTCCATCCAACCGTTAGAACCGGATCTGGTCAAAGCGCAGGATGCGATCGCCTGGGCAAATCACCTCGTATTCATCTACCCCAACTGGTGGGGCACCATGCCAGCCCTCTTGAAAGGGTTCATCGATCGCGTGTTCCTTCCTGGTTTTGCCTTTAAGTATCGGCAGGACTCACCGTTTTGGGATCGGTTGCTGGCTGGGCGATCAGCCCACCTGATCGTGACGATGGATACGCCTCCCCTGTATTACCGCTGGTTCTTCAAAATGCCAGGGCATGAGCAGATGCGACGCACGATTCTGGAGTTTTCGGGAATTAAGCCTGTGCAGATTACTGAGTTTGGTTCAGTGCGACACGCTTCGCCCAAACAACGTCAGAAATGGCTTGCCAAAATCCAAACGCTCGCTTGCCACGTATGAATGGGTTAGGCAGTTTCCAAAGAAAACGTACCGGGTGTAGGGGCAGGTTTGGCCAAAGTTTTCAGCATCAGCCAGTCACTCTGCTGCTAAACCTGCCCTTACAGGGATTTTGTTCTCTAGCAATCGCCTTCGGCTCATGGATTGAAATAATTTCCGCTATATGCCGTGATTCCTGTACGGGCGTGGCATTTGGCAGCAGTTCTGGGTGTGGTCGCGAGGATTCTGCCCGAATGCTACGCCCCTACCAAATCTTGAACCTAATTTAATTCTCATCCCTGTAATCTGTATTAAATCCTCAGGAGGTAAAAATGCCAGTTGTTGTACCCGGACGTTTTACTGCCGAGATGAATGACCCGTTTGTTGTGTTTTTGATTGGGCTGCGGATCAATAACTTCTTTGCCGTGAACAAATGGCTACCAACGGCAATGGCCATGGCACCCATGCTACGAAGTCTCAAAGACCATCCCGAACAAGGCTTTTTGGGAGCTGAAAGTTTCTTTGCAGGGCGCAGTGCCATGCTGATGCAATACTGGCGATCGCTGGATGACCTGGAACGGTTTGCTCGTAACCCAACGGAACCGCACCTGGCAGCATGGCAACGGTTTAATCGGGCGATCGGGGGGGATGGCAGTGTGGGCATCTGGCATGAAACCTATGTCGTGCAACCAGGGAACTATGAATCTGTTTACGTCAACATGCCCGTATTTGGTTTAGCTGCTGCGACCAGGCATGTACCCGCTACCGGAAGGCGGGAAACAGCGCGGGGACGGATGACGGCTCAATCATAAATAGTTATCCCCAGACAAGTACTCCACATAAAAACCAACTATGCTGACTACTAATCAAGCCAAGTCAACAAAAGCCTGGGCACCTGCCGTACTCCAGAATGCGGCAGAATTTGGTCCCCTTTCTCTCACTTGTTTAGAGGGTGCCATTCCAACCGGATTGCAAGGTTCCTTCTATCGCAATGGTCCTGCTGCATTGGAACGGGGTGGACAACGGGTGGGTCACTGGTTCGATGGGGATGGCGCGATCCTTGCCATTCACTTTAGAGATGGTGGGGCAACGGGGTTGTACCGCTACGTGCAGACATCGGGTTATCAGGCAGAAAACCAGGCGGGGCATTTCCTCTACGGCAACTATGGCATGTTAGCCCCCGGTCCCATCTGGCAACGATTGAGCAAGGCGTTGAAGAATGTGGCAAATACCTCCGTGCTGGCATTGCCGGATAAGTTGCTGGCACTGTGGGAACCGAAACCACCCCATGCGCTTAATCTAGAAACGTTGGCAACCATTGGTTTAGACGACCTGGGGGGATTAGGTGGAATGCCCTATTCCGCCCATCCCAAGCGCGACCCACACACCGGCGATATCTTTAATTTTGGGGTAACAGTTGGCGCGAAAAGTGTGGTGCATGTCTATCGCAGCGATCGCACCGGCACGATTCAGCAACGCAATGCCATTCCCCTGTCCGGCTTTTTGTTCGTTCACGATTTTGTCCTGGCGGGTCGTTATCTGGTGTTCTGCGTTCCCCCCGTTGGACTTGATCTGCTCCCGGCGCTGACCACTCTTAAGAGTTTTAGTGATGCGATGCGGTGGCAGTCGGAGAAGAGTACCCGCATTCTGATTGTGGATCGGGACAGCTTAGAACTGGTGCATCAACTGGAAGCCGAACCCTGGTTTCAATGGCACTATGCCAATGGCTACGAATTGCCCAATGGTGAACTTGTGGTGGAAATGGCTCGCTATTCTGACTTCGAGACTAATCAACGGTTAAAGGAGGTGGCAACGGGGAGGATTGAGACGCCTGCGATCGCCACCCTCTACCACCTGCGATTGGATGCCAAAACCGGCAAGGTGATCGCGAACCAGCAAATCCTCAACCATAGTTGCGAGTTTCCCGTCGTCAATCCCCAGGAAGTTGGACAACCCCACCGCTACACCTATTTGTCTACCCATTCGGGAACCGTCGATGCGACAGCAGAAATCTTCACGGCGATCGCCCGTTACGATACGCAGACTGGAACTCTGGTCGAAGCGAACCTGGGCGAAAATCGCTACCCCAGCGAACCCATCTACGCCCCCGATGCTGATAACCCAAACCAGGGCTGGATTCTCACTGTTGTTTACGATGGCAACACCAATACCAGCGAAGTCTGGATCTACGCTGCGGATCGTCTTGCGGATGCCCCTGTTTGCCGTCTCGCGCTACCCAGCGTCGTACCCCACAGTTTTCATGGCACCTGGCAACCAGCTACAAGGTAACTATGTCTCACCCATACCGTTCTGATGATGTGCAACAAATCCTGCAACGGGCACTGGCACGACGGCAGGAAGGCGAATTTTCGCGCCAGCAACTGGTAGAGATGGCAGCTGAACTGGGAATTTCCCCCGCAATCCTGGAGCAGGCAGAACAGGAATGGTTGGCGGAACAGGTTGAAGGTCGCGATCGCCGCGCCTTTGATGCTTACCGGCGACGGGCATTCAAGACACACCTGATTCCGTTTTTAGCTGTCAATACCTTTCTTATCCTGCTCAATTTGGCAACCAGTCCAGGTTCATTCTGGGCAATTTACCCCTTGCTGGGTTGGGGGCTGGGATTGTTTTTCCACGGCTGGAGTGCCTACCAGACGGAGGGCGATCAATATGAACAAATGTTTCAGCAGTGGCGCAAGCAACGGTCTGCTGCTCCCTGCTCTGGTGGGTAATCCATAAGTTAAGAAAACCTAAAATTTTATTGGATTAAGAATGTGTGGGTATGGCGATCGCTGATACCATAAGCCCTCCAGTCATTTTGTTGATTGCCACAAGTAGGAATTCACCTGGCAAATTTATGAGGATATCCGTATAATCGGGGGATAGTAAAGAAACGTAAATTCTCTTCACATTCTGAGTATTTCTTCTCATTTTTCTTCAAAGAAATTTCAGATGTCGAGATTTACGGCTTATGTACTCATACCTATCCATCTGGAGTTTCTCCTATGACCATAGCAGTCGGGCGCGTACAGCCGACACGAGGATGGTTTGATGTC
>CAZGDE010000543.1:0-4087 GCA_964524315.1 uncultured bacterium | reverse complement strand
GTGAGAACTCCATTGCCGAAATTCACCCCAGCCTGAAGAGTAAGGATACATTCCCCGAAATGCGGAACCTGACTCAAGAAGACCTGGTGGCGATCGCGGGCCATATCCTGTTGCAGCCCAAGGTCGTTGGCGAAAAATGGGGTGGTGGCAAGATTTACTACTAAGCCGCCGCACTAACTTTTTTCGGCATCTTAAATGGATGGGATGACATTTCGCTGAACCATTGCAGCCCCGTTGTCTACCATTCCATTTTTATCTAATGCCAAACCGAAGCAATTTCGGATCAAGGACTTTGCCCATCAAACCCCGTTACCATCAGTACTTAGTTGGTTCGCGGTCTGATGGGCAAAGTTTTTATCATTTACCCCTTGCACCATTCCCCCTTACGATTCAAAGCCGTGTCGAGTCAACGATTTTTCCGGAGTCGCCTGCCCGCCCTGCTGGCCTTGTTCTGCTTGTTTATGTTGGTTATGAGTCAGCCTGTGCTGGCCGGGGTTGACCCCTATATCAACCGCTATTTACGGGTGACGGAACCAATCGCCTTACCATTGGATACCAGCGGCCAAACCCGCCTATTTACACCTGAAGAACTGTCAACCGGCAAACAACTATTTGAGCGCAATTGTCTCAACTGCCATGTGGGCGGTAGTACTTTGCCAAACCCCGTTGTATCGCTATCGCTGACAGCTCTGGCGGGAGCAACTCCATCCCGTGATACGATCGCCGCCCTGGTGGCTTACATGCGCCAACCCATGAGTTATGACGGCAATGAAGACAATGTTTGGTGCCGGGAAGTACCGCCAAGCTGGCTCAACTCACAACAGGTTGAGAGTCTGGCTGGGTTTATCCTACGAGCGGCCCAAACTGCACCTGGCTGGGGCCGCGAAACATTCCAGGATTAATCCCACGGAATTATTCGACAAGCTGTCGAAGATTTGTTCTAAAATTTGATGGTGTACGTAAGCGTAAACCCTGAAAACACCATGAAATCGATTACTTCTGTTGCCAGAAGCATCTGCTTAACTCTGGCTGCTGCTGTTCTAGTAGTTAGTAGCTTCTTCCTGTCTGCCTCGCCTGCTGCGGCAGCAACCTACACCATCAAAATGGGCGCTGACAACGGCATGCTGACGTTTGACCCCGCGAAGCTAGAAGTTAAGGCTGGTGACACTGTTAAGTGGGTCATCAATAAGGTTCCGCCACACAACGTTGTGTTTGATGACAAAGCAATTCCTGGTAATGATAAGGCTCTGGCTAAGTCCCTGTCTCATCCCCAACTGGAAATGACTCCTGGTACTGGGATTGAGTTGACCCTGCCCAAAGATATTGCACCTGGTGAGTATAGCTACTTCTGTGCGCCTCACCGCAGTGCTGGCATGGTTGGCAAGTTGATCGTTGGTAGCTAAGTGACGAACCAATTTGGTTTTCAGTTCTCCTCTTGCTACCAGACTTAAGGGAGGGAATCGTTGTGTATCAGTGTATCTCTACTTTTATGTCCTACGTTAGACAGAGGAGAACCTTTTTGAAAATTCTTCGTAATGTTGCGATCGCTGCGATCGCCGTAGTTGTTCTAATGTTTAGCAGTCCGGTCGCAGCAGCGAATTTAGCAAACGGGGTAAAGCTTTTTAACGCCAACTGTTCTGCGTGTCACGTGGGTGGTAGCAATGTCATCATTGCGAACAAAACTCTGAAAAAAGAAGCTTTAGAGAAGTACAGCATGAACTCTCTCGAAGCAATTAAAAACCAGATCAAGAATGGCAAAAGTGCCATGCCCGCATTTGGTGGACGGTTTAATGATGAGCAAATTGAGGATGTTGCGACCTACGTTTTAGAACAGTCCCAGAAAGGTTGGTAGGCTATCCTAACCTAAAACTTAAATTGCTTCTAATTACGTTCCTCCTGGCCTAAGGCAAGGGGGAATTTGTTTATAGAAATATTCCAATAGAGCAATTTAGAATTCGGGAGAATACGTTATTGTCTCTTTTAGAACGTCAGCAACGAATATTCTTGGACAGTGCTTGTTGCGGGATGGACATTTGTTATGGCATTGTCCCCTGCCGGAACGTCTTACAGCTACCAAAAAGGACAAACTCCCGTGGTTCCTATCAGTGATAACAACCCAACTAAGATCACGCCTTTCGTTACCTATGGGCTAATTCTCGCCAATATTGCCGTTTTTGTGTACGAACTGAGTCTCGCACCACCTGAGTTAGAAGCATTTTTTCGTACCTGGGCGGTTATCCCCAGGCAGTTGACTTTAAGCTTTACGGGCGATTTGCCTATCCAATTGGTACCAGAGTGGACCACGCTATTCACGTCGCAATTTCTGCATGGCGGATTCTTACATATTGCTGGAAATATGTTGTTTCTCTGGATTTTTGGCAATAACGTGGAAGACCGCCTGGGACATCTGAAATATCTAATTTTTTACCTGGCTTGTGGTGCCCTAGCAGCATTAACCCAGTGGTTCTTTTCCGCCTATTCCAGTGTGCCATCCCTAGGAGCCAGTGGCGCGATCGCGGGTGTGATGGGAGCCTACATCCTGCGCTTTCCCAAAGCCCAGGTTTTGACATTAGTACCATTAGGAATTGTGTTGTTACCCTTCCGGATTCCAGCCATATTTTTCCTGGGAATCTGGTTTCTGCAACAGGCGCTTTATGGATTGGCTAGCTTAAACGCACCGATGAACATCGGGATGGAAAGTGGTGGGATTGCTTACTGGGCTCATGCGGGTGGATTTGTCTTTGGGGCAATTCTAGGCCCCCTGTTGGGCTTGTTCTCGGAGGAAAGCTCAAGGTTGAAAAGTTAGGGGAATAACTCAATGAGGGTAAGGCGGATTCTAAGACAAGATCTGACTGGCCGAGGGGCTGGTTCTGCCAAAGTTCTAAGCATCAGCCAATCATTCTGTAACTCAATCGGCCCCTACAGGTATTTTGTTTTCTCGAAACCTCCTAACAACTCGGCTTTTATCCTTTAGAATTTATCCTTGATTCTTACCCGGAGAGTTTACTATGCCCCGCTTCAATCCCTACACGCTGCAAATGCAAATTACCCGCATGTTTGAGCAGGGGCAATCTCTTTTTGCCACGATGAAAGTACAGGATTGGCTGAAAGAACGGCAGCAAGACCCCAACGCCTACGAGATTTCGTTTCACCAGAAACCGGCTCCTCCTGGCTCAGGGCAGGTAATTACTGTAGAAATTGAACTCCGGCGTAAGGACGGACAACCCGTTGATCCCTGGTTACAACAGCAGGTGAATGAACACGCGTAGTGAAATTGGTACACAAACAAATGGGGGATTTTCGTTATCCGAAAATCCCCCATTGAATGATTGAAGCTACCCAAGCTAATTAACGGTGTCCATTCTTATGACCGTTGCCATTGTTGCTATTGCGGATGGGAGTACCACAGGGGTAGGTTGCAACGACCAGTTCCCGTTCTGGATTGACAACCGGAATGGGAGTTGTCAGTGTATGTGCCGGGTTCTCCTTCGCCGCCAGATAGTCAGTCTTGAGTTTTGCCATCATCTCATCCCGGCGATCATATAACCGCTTTAAAGGACGGGGTGGGCACTGGTTAACCACATAGGCAGTCATGATCGGCAGCGCAATCGTGCTATCGGTGTAGCACACGATCGTGCTGGGTAGTTCTTCAGGATCGACTTTACCCCAACTGACGGCTTCACTTGGAGTTGCACCGGATAAACCGCCGGTATCGGGACGGGCATCGGTTACCTGAATGAAGTAGTCATGGCCCCGTTCCTCCAGTCCCAATACCTCATGTAATTGGGGTTGGGTTTGGAGCAGGAAGTTTTTGGGACTACCGCCACCAATGATCAGAGCAGCACTCTTGCCTTCTACTCCGGGTATACCTGTGTCCCGAGCAGAGTAAGCGATCGCCGCTGTTTCATTCACATCCAGGGAGGGATCAAGCACCAGTTGGGAGCCTTCTAAGGCCAGAGCCGCAACGTTCATGCCAATGGAGCTGTCTCCCGGAGAGGATGTGTAGATTGGTACACCGCATTCATAAGCAGTTGCCAACAGGCAAGAATTTTTCACTCCGACCTGCTTTTCGACTTCGCGCACGTAC
>CAZGDE010000542.1:0-4099 GCA_964524315.1 uncultured bacterium | reverse complement strand
GCATGCGGTTGCTGCAAGGCATCGAGCAATAACGATAAATGCTCGGGTGTGATGAGTTCGTTCAATGCTGCTGCTGCCTCATCCTGAACTTCTGGTTCTGATGAAGCGAGAGCGTTGATTAAATACGGCACGACCTCCGGATTCGCCAGTTCCCAAAGTGCAGTAATTGCCAGTTTTTGCACCGTTGGACTGGGATCATCCAGAGCGACAATCAGCGGTTGTAGAGCTGCTTCATCCCCCAAATGTTGCAGACTTTTGATGGCAACCAGACGATCACTCTCACTGGGCGATCGCAACATCTCCAGCCAGGGTTTCAATTCAGAGTCAACCAATATTTCCCTCACCGTAATAGAAATGGAATTTGCACCGTGATCGCATTAGTGGGACATTCTTTTTCACAGGGTAAACAAAACCAGCATTCGTCATATTTCATGTATGCTTTGCCGGTTTCTGGATTTTTTGCCAGTACATCTAAAGGACAGACTTCAATGCAGGCAGTACATTTCTCCAAGCATTTTGATTCGTCCACTATGACTGGCACATCGACTCTTTGATGAATTAACGCCATTGATCCTCCTGTTAACGAGTAGCAACGTGATAAGTTTCTTTGTCAACATCTACGGAGATGACATAGGGTTCAACCGGACGTTTGAATAACACCATATTCCCGGTATCATCCTGCTTCAGGTGAACGTGGCAAAACCATTCATCATTATTCTTTTCGGGATAATCAACCCGGTAGTGATAAAGTCCCCAACGGCTTTCTCGTCGGTATAACGATGCCCGTGCTGCCATTTCCGCACAGTCCCGAATGAAATGCACTTCCATACAGCGCATTAATTCGTGGGGATCGCGGGCACCCATCTGATCCAGTATTTCGTGGTAACGGACAAAATGGTTTAAACCAATTTCTAACTTATGGGGATTTTTCGGTGGTTGCAGGTAGTCATTCACCAATCGCCGCAGCTTATACTCCACCTGGGTATGGGGAATGCCATTGGGTTGACTGAGTGGTTTGTAGATCCGTTGACGTTCCGTTTCTAAATCATCTCCATCGGGTTCCACATGCTCCAGTCCTTGCAGGTAAGCGATCGCATTTTCTCCCGCCAGGCGACCGTATACAAATGCGCCAATCATGTAATTGTGCGGCACACTCGCCATATCTCCTGCGGCGTAGAGTCCTGGTATCGATGTTTCGGCATGGTCATTCACCCATACACCGGAGGCACTATGACCGCTACACAAGCCAATCTCGGAGATACTCATTTCAACTCCATGGGTGCGGTAGTTCTCACCCCGATTTTGGTGAAACCGTTCCCGACTGGGACGTTCGTTTGACCAGAGAATTGACTCAATTTCGGCGATCGTATCGTTATCCAGATGGGTCATTTGCAGTTGAACGGGTCCTTTACCGGAGTTAAGTTCTTTCCACACCTCCAGCATCATCTGACCGCTCCAGTAATCGCAGTTGATGAAACGATGCCCTTCAGCATTCGTTGTAAATGCCCCAAATGGCCCTGCAACATAGGCACAGGCAGGACCGTTGTAGTCCTTAATTAAAGGATTAATTTGAAAACATTCGATGTTACTCAACTCCGCACCGGCATGATAAGCCATTGCATATCCATCACCGGCATTGGTAGGGTTTTCGTAGGTACCGTAGAGATAGCCCGAAGCAGGTAGTCCTAACCGTCCGCAGGCTCCCGTACTGAGGATGACAGCCTTCGCCTGAATGACAACGAAATCGCCACCCCGGACATCAAACCCCACAGCTCCGATCGCTCGGCCATCCTGCACCAGAATACGAGTTGCCATCACCCGGTTTGTCACCTTTACCTTATGGCGCTTAACCTGGCGTGTCAAAATCGTTTTCAGGTCTTTGCCTTCGGGCATCGGTAGCACATACTTCCCAACCCGATGTACCTGTTTCACATCGTATTCACCCCGCGCATCCTTCTGGAACTTGACACCCCAACGTTCCAATTCTTGAATGGTTTCATAGCCCAATTTACCTGTCTGCAACACGGCTTTTTGATTAACGATGCCATCGTTGGCAATGGTGACTTCCCGGACATACTGTTCCGGTGTCGAATGACCGGGGATGACAGCCGTATTCACCCCATCCATGCCCATCGCGATCGCCCCACTGCGCCGGATATTCGCCTTTTCCAGAATCAACACGTCGCTGTCTGGACTCGCCTGTTTCGCTTTGATGGCGGCCATTGTGCCGGCGGTACCACCCCCAATAACTAAAACATCCGTTAGCAGATGTTGAGTATGCACACAACTACTCCCTTGCAGCTTGGACAGAATCGGAGAAGAATTTCAATAAAAATACGGTTTGTTGGTGGAGATATAGTAGTTTAACTTACGGAAGTACTGCCCCAATGTCAACTTGTTTACCTTTAAGGCGGTTTCAAAGGGGAAATGTACCTGGTGGTGGGGCAGGTTTTGCCAAAGCCGTTCGCATCAGCCAGTTATGCTGCTGCTAAACCTGCCCTTACAGGTAGTATGTTTCCTGGAAATTGCCTAAGCAGCGATCGCCACTGGTTGAGCATACTTATTGATGTAGTCAATAAATCGTTGTCTTAGCTCAATCCCAACCATCGTGCAGTCAACATAGTGAAATCCCAGGCTGCGAGCTTTTGCCAGGGTTTGCTCAGGTGTCAGTCCTTCTTTGATCGCTGCACTTAATAACGCGATCGCCGCTGACCTCATACCAGCCGCGCAATGCACAATCACAGGTTTAGGCAATTCTTCCAAGGTTCCTAAAATCTCCGTGATCACGACTTCATCCAACTGCTCCAACTTGAGTGGAATATTGATGTAGTGTAACCCCAACGCTTCTGCAACAGACTGTTCATCTCGCCAGAAGCCTAATTCGTCCGGAGAACGAAGATTTAGAACCGTCTGAAATCCTGCTTGCACAGCCTGGTGAAGTTGCTCAACCCGAACCTGTCCAATCACTGTCAAATCATCCGTAATCTGTAATGCGTTATTCACACCGACTCCTTTGCGGCATCACCTAGTTATTCAAGCAAAACACCAAAAATAGTTTTCCTAGTTAGCTTGAGCTATCTATCTAGCTCTCATTGGCGAATAGGAGAAATTTCACCTAATTTTGGCTGTTTTTGCTTTCTATTAAAGCGGTTATTCTAGACTGACATATTAACTACGGTTTGTCGATAGGTTTACAGTATATTAAGAAAACCTTATTATTTTCGGCTGGTAGTTGAGCTTGGTTTATTGATGCTGTTTCAAAGTTCTATGTCAGCTTCTACGGCCGCGATCGCGGTCAAAACCTCTGACCCATGTTGAAGCAGCTGGTGTACGAGGTTCTTGATTACAACCGCAATCGACGCGTGCGAAATGGGTTTAATGCCTGCTTAAACCCAAGCGATGCTGAATTAAAACAGATGCAACAGTAGCCCCACCCGCTGTCCAAATTCTGGATGGTTGCAGTTTGCATCCGGGTGGGGCTATTACCCGTGGCAGGCGCAGCCTACCACGACTGTTGTTCCGATTAACGACTGTTCCGATTAACGACCCAAAACGACCATCTTGATAGGAGAAGTGACGGTTAAGCCAATGGCCTGAGCCGCTCCTTGGGAGAGGTCGATTAATACTCCTGGGTCACCGAGACGATCGTTAATGCGGACAACTACCGAACGCCCATTTTTCACATTCGTAACCCGCACCTGCGTACCAAAGGGAAGAGAGCGATGAGCCGCAGTTAACGCATTAGGATTGAACATTTCTCCATTAGCGGTTCTGTTTCCGCTTAGCTCAGGGCCGTACCATGTAGCAAGACCATGTATTTCTTGTTCTGCTCTCGCTATTGTTGGATGTCCACAGATTGAACCAGCGATCGCAACTAATAGGAACAGTCGGTTCAGAAGCTTTCTTTCCATAAAAGACCCATCGTTTAACTGTAGGAATACTTCGCCACCGTAATAGGTTGCAGGAAGTAAAATCCCTGGTCAGTATACATGTCTACCAAACCGCTGAAAACCAGATTTGTCTTTAGAAAGAATAATCTTTATTGCTGCCCCTGTACACTAAGGCATATTTTCCTTGCCTGCATAGACCGTGTGGGCAA
>CAZGDE010000541.1:3205-4143 GCA_964524315.1 uncultured bacterium | reverse complement strand
ACGATACGGTGAACGTTGAACCAACACCAACCTCACTAGTGAATGCAATTGTGCCTCCGTACAAATCAACACATTTTTTGACGATCGCCAAACCTAACCCCGTTCCCTGTATTTCATTGACATTCGTTGCACGGTAAAAGGCTTCAAATAAATGCTCCTGGGCATCCAGTGGAATACCAATGCCATGATCCTGGATTTGCAGGAGAATACACTCTGCCTGATAGTCAAGCTTAAATCCAATCTTTCCCCGATCACTTGAATATTTGATCGCATTTGATAACAAATTAGTTGCGATCTGCCGGATTAACTTCTGGTCAACCCAGACACAGCGCCGGTCACCCCGCACCTGAAAGTTGATCTGGCAGGTATCACCAGCGGTTAGTTGCAATTCTGCTGCCAGTTGTTGACAGAACTCCGTCAGGTTTAGCAGGGTCGGGTTGAATTCCAGTTTTCCAGCGTCGGCTTTGCCAATCAACAGCACATCTTCCAGCAGTTGCGTCATATGTTGAACGGCTGTCGAAATTTGGTGGAAACGCTCCTGTTGATCAACTTTTGACCATTCATAATATTGCAGCAAATCAGCCGCAGACTGGATGGTTGTCAGAGGTGTGCGAAATTCGTGGGAAATCATGGACACGAAGCGAGATTTCAATTCATTCAGTTCTTTTTCTTTGGTCAGTGCTTTATGGATTTCTGCGGCTGCCCGTTTGGTTGCTGTCACGTCTTCCGCTAGCCCGACATGGCGTTGGAGTTGCCCTGATTCATCATAAATGGGAAAACTCCTCGCGTTGATCCAGCGTATCGTACCATCCGGTAGCAGAATCCGATATTCTGCCTGGGCCGGTTCCCCCGCCATCATTTGGGCGAGCCTCGCCCTGACCAGGCTGAGATCGTCTGCATGAATTGTCTCTAACCAGGAGGTTGGTTGTTGATAGAGA
>CAZGDE010000541.1:0-3195 GCA_964524315.1 uncultured bacterium | reverse complement strand
GCTTAAATCTGCCGCATGGATGAAAAATACTTCGTCGGTGTTTTCGGCAAGTTGCCGGAATCGTTCTTCACTTTCCCGCAGGGATGCTTCCACCACTTTGCGTTCAGTAATATCTAACAACGTCCCAAACAATCGGATGGTTTGTCCCTCCCGGTTGGTTGAATTTTCACCCCGCACTTCAACATAACGCACGCTGCCGTCGGGCCGAACAATACGGGCATCCAGGCGCAAGGCTGCTCCGGTAGCGACGGTCTGCTCGACGGCCTGCACTACGGACGCGCGATCGCTGGGATGGAAGCAGTTAACGGCCTGCTGCAGCGATGGTTGTGAGTGAGCGAGGGGCAAACCCAAAATACAACAGATTTGCGCTGACCAGCCAATGGTTTGGGTTGCTGGGTCAAATTCCCAATTGCCAATTTGGGCCACCCGTTGGGCCTCTTGCAGTTGGGCTTCACTCTGGCGCAGTTTGCTCTCTGCCTGGGCCCGTTCCGCTTCGATCTGTTCACGAATGGTTACATCCTGTACCAGGGACAAAATTGAGATCAGGTTTCCGGTGGCATCGGTGAGGGCCGAGTTATACCATTCGCAGTGAATGACCGTACCACTTTTAGTGTAATTCCGACTGCAAATGGTGTTCTTGCCACCCTTTAACAAGTCTGTGCTGATGGCATTCATTTGGTCGCGATCCGCGGCAACCACGATCGGGATGTCAGTGAACGGTTTACCCAACACCTCGTCCGCTGACCAGCCAAAGATAACCTCAGCCTGCGGTGACCAGGATTGGACACGAAAGGCACAATCCCACTGAATGGTTGCAAGGGGGGAGTTTTCGATATGCAGGCGCAGATTCTGATCGGTCAGGCTTAGTGCTTCCAGGCGACTGGCCTGGGTTTCTACCTGAATGTCTAAGGCTTGGTTAGTCAGTTGGAGGAAGTCTTCAACCCGTTTGCGATCGGTAATGTCAATGATGACTCCTACCATGCGGGTAATCTGATCTGCCGCATCATAGATCCCCCGTCCTTTGCCTAATAACCAACGCACACTGCCGTCAGGATGGCGTACCCGGTATTCAGCCCCATAGTCAGTGTGGGTCACAATGGCATGGGCCAGCGATCGCTCCACTTCTGCCCGGTCGTCGGGATGGGTTTGCTGTAACCAGGTTGGGTAGCTGATGGCTTCTCCCGTTGCTAAGCCGACAAGCCGGAGGGCGCTGTCACTGGCAATCAAGCGGTCACTGGCAATATCCCAATCCCAACTACCTACACCCGTAGAGTCTAATGCCAGTCTTAGCCGTTCTTCACTTGTATGGAGTGCCACTTTCGCGCGATGACGCTCAATGGCAATGCTGGCCAGATCGGTTGACAGGTGGATGAGGTGGAGTTCGGTCGCATTGGGTCTACGAGGTTGCTGGTAATACATGGCAAACGTGCCCAACACCTGTCCCTGAGCCGCGAAAATGGGGGTAGACCAACACGCCTGTAACCCGTGAGCCAGCGCCAGATGCCGAAAATTAGCCCATAGTGGGTCAGAAGCGATATCGGTGACAATCACCTGTGCCTGCCGATAGGCCGCTGTCCCACAGGAGCCGGCGACAGCGCCAATGGTGAGGCCATCGATCGCCCGGTTGTAGGGGGCTGGCAGACTGGGCGCAGCCCCATGCCGTAAGGTGATACCGTCATCATCTAATAGAAGAAATGAACACAACATGCCAACCGCTTGTTGCTCAATCAGGTAGGCAAGTTCCGTTAAAATTTCAGGTAAGGGATAATCCCGGGCAATTAACTGCAGGATATGGTTCTGCTGGCTTAACAGTGTGGTTGAGTCGGGGCCGGGCGGTTGCCTGGAGCACTGCGGCGATCGCGAGGATGGTGCAGTCAATTCTTGGTTTAGTTCAGTTTCGGGTTCTGTCATCGTGGGGACAGGGTTTGCTGTCTGCCAGACACTCCAGATTTCTGAAGATTGGCTGTCTACCGGGTGGTAACTCATCCGCCCCTTTAGCCTTAATACCTGTCCCGTATGCGTGATGAACGTTACTTCACCGGCCCAGGTGGTCTCCCCCGTCTGAACCGTCTGTAAGATATCACGGTAGCGATCGCGCCCATTGGCTGGTAAGAGTTCTAGGAGGGAACGATCGTGAACATCAACCGGGTTATAGCCTAGCGCCTGGCACCAGGCGGGGTTGACATATACAATCCGCCCATCCAGGGCGGTAATTTGAATCAGATCAGTTGCACCATCCAGCAAAGCCCATAGAGGCTTGGTACCGTTTGCCATGCTCGTCTTCATGGGTAAAAAGGTATAGTTGGGCTGTTAGGGTGACATCACGGGTTGGTCAACCAACGTTTTGCCCCGACAGGTGCCACGATATGGCTCCGTAAATTTGCCCTGGGCACTGGCAGCAGAAACAGCCATTGGATGGTGTAAATATGGAGTGATCGTCACTAAAGACTAGTATTCACTAGTCGGGGCCCCGCTTTCTAAGTGCTTACACGGACTTATGGCTAAACAGGTGCGACATCAAGTGAGGACAGACGACCGTCTTCCATATGCAAAATGCGATCGGCAACGTCAAGAATACGGTTATCGTGCGTCACCAACAAAATGGCTGACCCCTGTTGCTTGGCTAATTTCTGCATAATTTCCACCACATCCCGCCCCGATTTCTTATCCAGGGAGGCGGTTGGTTCGTCTGCCAGCACAATTTTAGGTTGACTGACCAGGGCCCGGGCGATCGCCACCCGTTGCTTTTGCCCACCCGACAACTCATGGGGGTAATAATTCACCCAGTCGCGCAGTCCGACCAACTCCAGCATATTTTCGGCTCGTTGCCGTCGTTCCGCCGGGGACAAATGCTCGTGCAGTTCGACGGACATCTGCACATTCTGGCAGGCAGTGAGCGAATTCAGCAGGTTATGGGATTGGAAAATATACCCGATATTGCGCCGCAACTCTACCAGTTTGTTGGACGACGACCCATTGAGTTCTTCCCCTAACACCTTCATGCTGCCTTCCTGAGTTGAGCGCAATGCCCCAATCAAGGTCAGCAACGTGGTTTTGCCGGAGCCAGACGGCCCTGTCATAATCACAATTTCACCCGGTTGAATGTCTGCCGTCACCTCAAACAGGACTTGTTTCCGCAACCGTCCGGTGCCGTAGTAGTGATTGACGTGATCAATGGCAATGATGGGAGACATG
>CAZGDE010000540.1:0-4161 GCA_964524315.1 uncultured bacterium | reverse complement strand
ATTCAGTAGTGATTGACTTACCACTAGTAATAAGTACTAATAGCCAGTGATTGATTTTTCCCGGTACAAACCGCCATATTCACCCATCGGCTAACGGCTGAAATCAGGTGAATTTTAATATGTTTATTTTCCCCTCCAGTCAGCAGCATATCGCACAAATCTCTCGCTAAATGTCAGCTAATTCTTAAATAAACTAGAAGGTTTTCTCAATACGAAATAATCGCTTTTTCAAGCGATCAAACTGTTTAATAAGTTGGTTTTAATAATAGAAAATCAGTTTTTTTTAATAAAAAGATTTGGGTGTAGGAGTACCTACTCCACTGGCAAAGTAACAATTCCTAACCAGAACTCTTCGATCCGTTTCACAATCTGTGATAGTTGGTTCAGATCGGTTGATTTCAGTACGTAACAATTTCCCTGGAGGGCGTAACTCTGCAACACATCTTCCTGTCGATTCGAGAGGGTCAGAACGACGATGGGAATGCGTTTGAGTTGGGGGGTCGCTTTAATTTCTGCCAGGATTTCTCTGCCGTCTTTAACAGGCAGGTTGAGATCTAGCAAGATTAGATCAGGACGGCTGGCATCGGTATATTCTCCCCGGCGATGCAAAAAATCCATTGCCGTGGAGCCATCGGCGATCGCTACAATTTGATGGCACCCTGAGTTTTGCGTAATCGCTTCTGCAATTAACCGTAAGTGGTCGGGGTTATCTTCCACGACCAGAATTAATCGTTCGACTACAACATCTTCCATAGCAAACCAGGCAAGATACTGCCTAATTTTAGACCCAGATATCCCTGTATCTACGGGGACAATGTTTGTTTTTAGATGATTTCCAAGAAAAAATGAGCCTTGCTGATTGAAGCTATGAATGGGGTAGGGGCAGTTTGCGTTTGTGTAGCGTCTTCCAGGGAGACACCGCCCCTGCGGGATTCATATTGCTAATCAGCAATGCCCCTGGTTTTAATGCTCAAGGGCTGTTCGGTAGGCTTTTACCTGTAAGTCGATGCCAGTGATTGCCGTACCGACGACGACGGCATAGGCACCTTGATCGATCGCCTGCCGTGCCATCTCCGGTGATCCAATACCACCTTCACAGATAATCGGGACGGTCAAACGTTGAACCATTTGAGACAAGAGATCAAAACCAGGGGGTACCTGCTCTCTGGTCAGGGCAGTATAGCCGTAGAGAGTGGTTCCCACTAGATCGGCTCCAGCGTCTGCGGCGGCGATCGCCGCTTCCAGGGTATCCACATCTGCCATGACTGGCTTATGCAGTTGGGTATGGATCTGGTCAATCAAGGTTGCCACCGTTTCCCCATGAGGCCGATCTCGCAGGGTCGCATCAATGGCAATGATGTCTGCCCCCGCGTCAGCGATCGCGACTGCATGGTGAAATTGGGGGGTGATATAAACATCAAACCCCGCTATCTGCTGCTTCCATAAACCAATAATAGGTACCTTCACCCGTTGTCGCACTGCGGTCACATGGGCTGGGGTATCAATCCGCACGCCAACGGCACCCCGTTCTACTGCCGCCTGGGCCATTGCCGCAATGACGATCGGTTCATGTAATGGCGAATCGACAGGAGCCTGACAGGAAACAATCAAACCCCGTTCCAATGGCTGCAGCAGATGGCTAAAGTTCATGGTGACGTAACCTGATGCGCGTAACCTGAGTAACTATTGTCTTAAAACCCCGTCTTCCAGGTAAGCGACCTGATCGGCAACGTCAACGAGACGGGGGTCGTGGGTGACAATCAGCACGGTGCGGTTTGATTCCTTTGCCAACTGTCGCAGGAGTTCGATGACTGCGTGTCCATTATGGGAGTCCAGCGATGCGGTTGGTTCATCGGCCATGATGAATTGGGGATTGCCCACCAGGGCACGGGCGATCGCCACCCGTTGCTTTTGCCCACCGGATAGGTCCTTGGGCAACTGATTAACCTTATCTGCTAGACCTACCTGTTCAAGTAGTTCCCGTGCCTGCTGACGGGCTGTTGTACCGCGAATTCCCTTCACTTTGAGGGCAACTTCCACATTCTCGGCAGCAGTTAGGGCAGGAAACAGGTTGAACCCCTGAAAAATAAAGCCAATGTTGTCAAGGCGGAACTGCGCCAATCGTTCCCGCGACATGCTGGTAATTTCCTGCCCCATCAATGTCACACTGCCTTCCGTTGGGGTAAGAATTCCCGCCAGAATGGATAGAAGCGTTGTTTTACCCGAACCAGATGGGCCCATTAGTAAATGGATGTCCCCACGACGGATACTCAGGTCAATGCCATGCAAGACAGGATAGAGCTCTTTACCAGAGTGAAACACCATTTTCACTCCGCTAGCAATCACAGCCTTGTCGTCCTGATTTTGGTTGTCGTTGTCTGTAGTGGTTGGGTTAGAGATGCCCTGATTCGGATGTTTAATATAGTCAGCCAATTGAGCTTGAGTAGCAGTCATTCGTTTAGAGGTTGGGGATGCATAAATGGTGAATGGCCGTGGTGAGGAACGAATGAGTACAAACTGAGTCAGAACTTAGCAGACAATCAAGCGATTAATAGAAGTAGATTCAAAAAGAATAATCGACATTCCGAATATAACTAGCTAAATTCTTTACGTATCGTAACAAGGAACACACGAGATTTTCCTCACCCAGTCGGGTAAAGAGCAAACTTTAGGCTTTAAACACAATCGCCGGATCAATGTGAGTCACTTTCTGAATCGCAAATAGGGCAGAACCGACGCACATGACCACCGTGATACCAAACACGCCTGCTGCTGTAGCCGGGGTGATTAGGATCATGATTCCCCGTGTTGCCACTGTCCAAACACCTAGTCCCATACATAATAGGATGCTAGGTAAATAACCCAGTACCGCCATCCATAACGCTTGCTCAGTAATAACCCGATAGATTACCCAATCAGAGGCACCCATTGCTTTGAGCGTACCAAATTCTTTCAAATGGTCAGACACAGAGGAATATAGAATTTGACTGACAACGACGACACCTACGACGAAGCCAACAGCAGCCCCTAACCCCAGAATGAAGCCAACCCCAGTCCGTTCTCGCCAGTAGGTGCTGGTGAGATCTGCCATCTCCGGGCCTGTATAAGCGCGAGTGTTGGGGAGGGCTGACTCTAAGCGTTGACGTAGGTCTTGAATGTTCTGGCCGGGGGCGGCCTTCACCAGAACGTAGGTAATAGGGTCAGAGAGGTTCAGTTTACGGGGTGGTGGGAAGGATACGGGCTTGTTCGATGTCTTGGGTTTAGACTCAAACTCGTTCACGCATTGCAAATCACCCGCTGCTACCTTGCAATTGACTTTGGCTGATAGCCCCCCAAATAGATAGGCATTGGCCGTTTCCAATGAGGTAAAGACGTAGGGACTGGATGTCATCGATTGGGTATCCCGACTGATGCCAACCAGTTTCGCTGGCAGGGAAGCAATCTCGCCGGTTGCCCCAACCTGGTTAAGCCCAAGTTGATCCAGATTTGCTTTATCAGTAATGAGCGTGTAAGGCGTTTGCAGGTCACTGATGCGCCCGTTGCTCATGTCCCAATTGGCGAACAATTGACTTCCCGGATTGAGCCCATATATGCGGACGTTATCAATTCGACCACTGGGGGCAAGCCAGCGAGTGCCTTGAATTGATATGGCCTCGGCCCGTTCAACCCCTGGAACTTTACGCGCCTGGGTTAACTCTTCGACCGTCATGTAGGATGTGAGTTCAAAGTACTCCATCCGCTTATTGGCCACCCACAAATCAGCACTGGACTGATTGATCAACCGCACCGTGGAATGGGTGAACCCGTCTAGAATACCTTTCTGGATTGTAATCAGGCTGACGGCAAACATAATGCCAGCCTGGGCTACCAGAAAGCGAGGAATATCTTCAAAAAGGTTTTTGCGGGCGATCGATGCCATTTTCAGGGAACTAGGGGCGAGATGCTCCTATTCATCTTAAGGATTTTTGGCAAATTATTCACTTTTCAACAGAGGGAATTGGCAGTGGAAAGGTCGGGAGATGGGGAGGCTGGGGAATAGTCACCCCTTACCCATCTCCATCACTGCCAATTCTTCAACTTCTACCCAATGCTACTCAGGGTAGGTGAGTTCGTGAGATAGGTGGGTAAGGATTGGCGCAGGCGATCGCCATACAGTGCCAG
>CAZGDE010000539.1:0-4174 GCA_964524315.1 uncultured bacterium | reverse complement strand
AGCACTGGCGACGAACTTGCGGATCACGACGCACTTCCCGCGACGCGAATGCCGCGGATCGCCTGTCCCCCGGCACAAGTCGCGATAACGTGTGCTTCTGCTGCGAGCGCTCCCATAGAATGCGGTTGTGGGGCCTCGGCAAACCTTCAAAAAGATGAAGCCGAGGCCCCACAACCGCTACCGCACCCGCGCTCGTCGGCAGCAAGCTTCGTTAGCCTGCTACGCGCCGATCTCTCCCGAGCCTAACCACCAAAGGCGCTCTAACGGCACGAGCGGAACGGATGGCCCGGGCCGCGCGGAACCGTTCCAGGCCTCGCTGGTCACCCGACGCAGAGGTATGTTCGTGCCACAAAATCTGCCACTCTGTCGCGCTCTGAGGCGCCAGGTCTGACCACCTGTGATGCCAATGGCACCGCTACAGATTGGGGCTACGCCGAACGACAGCAGCCCCAGATCCTAAGAGTCGCCCACAGGGAGATGCCCGCTGATGGAGTCTATTGATCAGGTTCTCGCTTCAGTAAAGCAGCAGCTACAGCAAGTGAAGCCTGCTGATGCGGAGGATACTGTCCGCCGCCTTCTACTGCGCCTGCCTCGCCACGAACTCGTGAGAGCAGAACCACAGATTCGCAATTGCATCTCCTGGTTCCTTCCTAAGCGGCGACGCACGCTTGAGGAGGCGCTTACTGCCGCTCTTGCTCCGCGCGCAGCACAATCAGCGCCCGCGCCAATGCAGATCCCCTCGACCTCAAGAGTCGCCGATGCAGCTAGAGCAAGAGCGCAAGTGCGCCCGGTTCCAATCGACGGTCCGGTTCAGCGCCGAGCCGCTCAGATTCGCGTTGAGTTCACTGACGGACAATCGACCAACATTACGGCGCTTATTGAGTCAGTTCGAGATGAGGTGGAGCCAGAGGTACGGCAAGCGGCGATTGAAGCGCTCATCAGTATCACGTCCCGAGTCTCTG
The DNA here is from genome assembly GCA_964524315.1 of uncultured bacterium. GTDB lineage: Bacteria > Cyanobacteriota > Cyanobacteriia > Leptolyngbyales > Leptolyngbyaceae > CAZGDE01. The sequence continues at coordinate 3,212 of CAZGDE010000539.1, read as the reverse complement.
GTGCGCGACTAGATTCCGCGGCGCCCACACCGAGCCTACTATCGAGCTTTTGCTCCGAACCGTCACGAGCATCCGTTGTACTCGCGCATATGGCGATCGGAATTGCAGGAATCCCGTGGCTACAGGATGAGAACGAATTCCGGTCGACTGTCTCAAGGCTGTTCGATGACCACTGGAATCAAAGAGTGTACCCGTCACTCAAAATGCAGTCCGGCGATCAGACTTACGAGAAGTGGCGTGCAATCCGGACTGGCATAGCCGAGCTGCAGGACCAACTGCGGTCACTGAGTGAGGGGCTTTCCTCGCTGACGCAGTTCGCCGCTGTCCGACAGGAGATTCGCAAAGCGCTCAATAGTGCGATTGCGCGTGCCGTGGTGTGGCCGCTTGCGGGAAGAGAGATGGCGACGGTCCGGCTTGAAGAGGTACTCGCGGCGGTTGGTTCCTACGTCGAAGCGACCGACGCGGCAGTGTTCGAAGCCCGAATCCACGCAGCAGACGTAATCCAAGACTACATCGGGCGAGCGGCAGATTCCGCGTCACCGGAACTGCAAGGGCACGTATCCGCTGTCGCACAGCGACTGTTGGCTCTCATGGACGAACACTTCAACAACAGCCCTGTAAGCAAGTCCGCAAACGTTTCTGTTCGTCCCTCCACGAAGAAGTATCCGCTTGAGTTTGTTGGTACCGAGTGCGCTATTGCGGTGAACGTCGAGTGCGAGGGCCCCGGACACGCCTTTGACGTTGAAGTGGAGTATTCGGCCAGCGGGACGCTCCGCCCCCTTCTTGAGCGACAGTACCTTGGAAACGTCGCACCTGGCCAGGTGGTAGCCGGAATCATTCTCCCCTGCGAGATACTTGAGGCGAGTGCGGAAGCAAGCATAAGTGGGCTTGTTCGGTGGTCAAATCACAGCCAAGAGACGATTGAAACAGAGTTTGCATTCCAAGTGCAAGGACAGCCCACAGGAGTCGACTGGAATGCTCGAGCGGCACTAGATCCATACTCGCTAGAACCAGTCACGAGCGATCGCGATCTTGTAGGGCGGACGGAAATTCTCAATCAGATGATTGCAAAGCTAGGCGCTCAGGCCGTCAGTTCATTCTTCGTCTTCGGCCAGAAGCGGGTCGGGAAGACCTCACTGGTGCGCGCGCTTGAGTCGAGGCTGCGAAGCGAGGCAAGTGGCGATCTTCTCGTCATTTATCTTGACGGAGGTGACTACGTTCACCCGGATGCGGTGAAGACGATTCAGCGATTGGGCACGCGAATTTGCGAGGAGATCAAGCAATCGGCGTCGCGCTTCGCAAGCCTCTCGATTCCCGTGTTTGATGGTGCACTCTCTCCCATCGACGGCTTTCTCCGAGAAGTACTGCAAATCCAGCCTGGGTTTAGGTTGGTGATCATTCTCGACGAGTTTGATGAACTTCCTGTAGAGATCTATCGGCGCGGACCAGTCGGCGATGCTTTCTTTCTGACGGTGCGAAGTGTAAGTGCGAAGCCGCCATTTGGCTTTGTGCTGGTCGGTGGTGAGAAGATGGAGTTCATACTTAGCACGCAAGGCGACGCATTGAACAAGTTTCAGCCACTACGCGTGGACTACTTCGACCGCGAGAAGCAGTGGGCAGACTTTCAGGATCTTGTGCGGCAGCCAACTGCGGGGCTACTCGAGATTGCAGATGACGCGCTCGTGTCGCTTTATGAGAAGTCGGCCGGGAATCCCTTCTTCGCAAAACTCGTGTGCGATGAGATGTACCGTGACGTCGTGCGCCGACGCGACGCTCACGTAACTGCGGCGGAGGTTGATCTTGCTGAAAGACGCGTGCTGGGCAATGCCGGCAGCAACCGATTCTCTCACTTCTGGGAGGACGGCATATTCGAGGAGTCGGGCGATAAAGTTGAGGAGCGCTCGATGGCAAGGCGGCACCTATTGCTGGCCCTTGCTGATGGATTGCGGCGCAAGGGCGGTGCCAATCGTGCTGAGATTATGGCCGGAGCGCAGAAAGAGGGCTTGAGTGAGAGTGAGATGTCGGCTGAGCTCACCTCTCTGGAGCGCCGCCAAGTGCTCATTCAGCGTGGCGACGTGTTCACCTGCAAAGTTGGACTATTCAACGCATGGCTGCGAGACCGCGGTGTGCAAGAGATTGTGACGACCTTCACTGATCGTACAAGCAGTGTCCTAAGGCGTGCGGAGGAGGAGCGGCAGAGAATAACTGAAGCAGAGTTGCAGGAGGTCGTTGATCGCTGGGGGCAGTACAAAGGTCGGAATGTTGGACCTGAGACGGTGCGCGCGTGGCTTGCCCAATGCGGAAATGTGTCTGAGCAGAAGCTGATGTTTCGAGTCCTCAAGCACCTACGCTACTACTCCACTTCACAGATCCGAAGCAAGATGCGGGAGGCTCATGGAATCGTGGAGCGCCGTATGGCGGAGCGGAACCTGAGCCATAGGATTGCCCACGGTCAGCGAAAGCGCGGCGATATCCTGGTTAGCCATCTCGGAGGCGTCGCGAAGAGTGGCGTTCGGTACGGCCAGTTGTATGCTGATGAGAATGGACTCAAGACTGGGTCCGTTGTTGAGCGAGATCGACTCGGTCGCACGCTCGCCGCGCTGTCGGGCATCAACGCGCTTGTGCTTGTGGACGACATGATCGGAAGCGGACAGTCCGCAGTTGAGGCGTTCAAGGAGCTTGCCGAGGGCTCTCGCGAAATTCTGCGGCGATCCGAACTTGTTGTCGTGTACGTCGTCGTGTGCGGCTTTGAAGCGGGCAAAGCGCGCGTTGAGGACGAGTTGGAGAAGCTAGATCTTCCCGTGCTCGTGCACATTTGCGATAGTCTCACGGAAGCAGATCGCTGCTTCTCAGATACATCCACCGTGTTTGAGTCCCCCGCAGACCGAAAGCGAGCGGAAGATCTCGCAACAGCTCTGGGACGCAGACTAGTAAAGACGGCGCCGCTCGGGTATGGGAATTGTCAGTCGCTAGTTGTGTTCGACACCAACTGTCCGAACAATTCGCTCCCCGTACTTTGGGCGGAGGGCAATGACTGGCGACCTCTCTTCAAGCGACTATGAGTCGAAGCCTCCTTTGTAAACTCCCTTTCGAGACTCAGAATCGATTGTCGGAGGAAGGGCGCTCTGCTCGCTGGGCGCGGACTCTACGGTCAGGCTAACGTGGGCTTGTGCTGCAGCCGTTCAGACAAATGCGGGCGGGCGGCCACGCCC
>CAZGDE010000538.1:0-4177 GCA_964524315.1 uncultured bacterium | reverse complement strand
CTGTTCGAGAATCAAATTAAGGATCTCAGTCCCCTGTCATCCTTGCAAAATTTACAAGAACTATTGCTGGGCAATAATGCGATCGCCGATTTACGCCCTCTCGCATCGTTGCCGCAACTGACCGAACTATCCCTGTTCAATACGTTGGTTACTGACCTCAAACCACTTCAAGCATTAACGCAACTAACCCAACTGGATCTTTACAACACTCCAGTTAAGGATCTAAGTCCGCTGCAGACACTTCCACAGTTAAAGCTATTGGATGTGCGCCGCACCCCATTACCCCATAGGATCTGCCCCGTTCAGCCTGAATCGATTTGCCGATTCTAGCCCCAATCCTGCTGCCCCCCATTTACCCTTAAAGAAAAAGTAGTGTCATTCAACATTTACTAAACCTGCCCTTACCATAACTACATCTGCCCCACAAACTGGGTCAATCAGTATCGCATTCAGGCAGGTCGTGCTGGAGCTTTAAATAAGCTACACTAAAGGTTTTTTAGACCAGCATACAAAGCAGGTTGTCACTGAAAAGCGGGCAAACTAAGCATGATGCGTAAGCATCACTCACGGACAGATGCAAAAGGGAGTTGAATGAAAGCGGAGGAGATCCTCAAACGGTACGCAGCGGGCGAGCGCAACTTTCCCGGTGTTAACTTAAGTGAAGCTAACCTGAGTGGTGCTAATTTAAGTGGTGCTAATTTAAGCGGTGCTAATTTAAGTGTTGCTAACCTCAGTGGGGCAAACCTGAGCGGTGCCGACCTGACCAAGGCCAAGCTCAATGTCGCCAAATTGAGTGGGGCCAACTTGAGCAAAACCCAACTCCAAAATGCGATCTTGAACGTTGCCAACCTCACTCTGGCAGATTTAAGTGGAGCAGAACTGAGCCATGCGTCCCTGGTTCGGGCGGAATTAAGTCGGGCTGATCTCAGTGGGGCAAATCTCAGCCGGACGAATTTCAGCGGTGCCGACCTCAAAGATGCCAAGTTGCGCAGTGTGAATCTGGCCAATGCAAATCTCAGTCGGGCAGATTTGAAATGGACAGCCTTCAACTCCGCCAATCTCACCCAGGCAAACCTGCACGGCACCGATATGAGCAGTGCTGATTTCAGTGGTGCCGACCTCAGCAGTACAGAATTACGGCAGGCAAATTTAAGTCGTGCCACGTTGCGGGGAGCCAACCTCAGTCAGGCCAACCTGCGTTGGGCCGATCTCAGCGGGGCAGATTTGAGCAATTCTGACTTAAGCGGTGCCCGCCTGAGTGGCGCAAATCTCACGGGGGCAAACCTGCACAATGCAACGTTGCTAGGCACAACACTGGTACATGTTGATTTGACTCGCGCGAATCTGATTGGGGTGGATTGGGCAGGGGCCGATCTCAGTGGGGCAACTCTTACGGGAGCGAAACTCCACGCTGCACCACGATTTGGCATTAAAACGGATGGCATTATTTGTGAATGGGTTGATTTGAGTCCCAACGGCGATCAAAGCAACATCTATCGTTTCAGCCCCGATGATCAACCGGGGTTCTTCCATGAAACTGCACCAACCGTCCGCGTCGTAATTGATGCCACCCTGGATCAGGATGCTAACTATGCGTTAGCAGTTGCCTACCGTCAAATAATGCAGACTTTTAAGGTACCATTCAACCCACCCAATCTTCAGGTGGGTCGCCGCCGGACTACCCTTACCTTTGAACAAGACAATGATGATCGGCTATTTTTAATTGCCTATCTGGCCGTTTTGCCATTTCAGGATGCAGCAGAGATTCATCAGGTGACGATCGCCCTCATGCAAATGATCCAATCATCGGAAACGGGTCACAGTCTGAGTGATCCGGACTGGTTCTACCAACTCAGCAACAAGCTAGATCAAGACTTGGTACAGGTCCGGGATATGCGATTAACTGAGTCATCATTAAAAACATTGGGAAAAATCAAGTTTTTCCAGGCTCCGACCAAAACGATACTCATTAATTCCAGCAATCAGTCACTCACACTTTATAGTCACCCGTCGTTTGGAAAACGGCTCAGCGAGCCAACCGACCCAATCGCCATCCTCACTCTGGCCCTTCCGACCCCAGCCTTTGACCTGCCCAGCCCCGCAACCCTGGTCGAATTCCTCCAGGGATTTCACCGGTAACCCATCGCACCTTAAAGTTTTCTGTCACAGGCAACGGTTGGGCAATGGCGTTGGGCATTATTGATCCATGAAGACACTCAACCTACGGCGAAAATTGCTGGCGATCGCCACAGGGATTGGCATCCTGATGGCGGGTTCTGGCTATGCCTACTGGCGGTATTCACAGCGACAATGGTGTGTGCAGTTTACGTCTAGTGGCAACCAGGAAGTAACCTACAGTCGTGGCTGTTCCAGTCCCGAACGATACAAGAAGTGGAGTGTTACCGCCTTCACGCTGCCACCAGTTGCCCCAACCACGCAGCTAGATCAGTAAAGGCGCGATCGCGGTACATACCGTATCGTTCCTGTTTGTTCCGAATCCGTTTGGGCAATTCGGGCAAAATGCCAAAGTTGGGCGGCATCGGCTGAAAATGCTTGGGCGAAGCCGAACTGATAAAGTCAAACAAGGCACCCATCATGGTTGTGGGTGGCACCGTAATGGGCGATCGCCCTAACGCAATCCGGGCTGCATTGGTTCCTGCCAGCCAACCACCTGCCGTGGCGGCAGTGTAACCTTCTGTACCAACCAGTTGTCCGGCGGCGAGGAGTGTTGCGCGTTGCTTGAATTGCAGCGTTGGCTGTAATAACTCTGGGGCATTAATAAAGGTATTCCGGTGCATGACCCCCAGGCGCACGAATTCAGCATGCTCCAATCCGGGAATCAGGCGAAACACACGCTTTTGCTCGCCCCAACGTAAATTCGTTTGAAAGCCGACCATATTCCACAACTGGCCCGCCCGATCTTCCTGCCGCAGTTGCACCACAGCATAGGGGCGCTTGTCACGATTTTCTGGGTTGCGAAAGTCACCCAGACGGGCATCAAAAATCCCAACTGGCTTCAATGGCCCATAACGCATCGTATCTTCACCCCGTTTTGCCATCTCTTCGATGGGCAAACAGCCTTCAAAGAACTTGGCGGTGTCCCGCTCGAAGTCTTTCAATTCCGCCTGCTCTGCCTGACAGAGTTCCTGCCAGAAGTGGAGATACTGTTCCTTCGTCAAGGGGCAGTTGAGATAGGCCGCCTCACCGCGATCATACCGGGAAGCACGGAAAGCAATATCGTAGTTAATCGACTCACCCAGCACAATGGGGCTGGCTGCATCAAAAAAGCTCATGTACTCCATCCCGGTTAACCGCCGCAGATCGGCAGCCAGGTCAGGACTGGTCAGGGGGCCCGTCGTCAGTACGACGATGCCTTCGGTGGGCAACTGCCGGATTTCCTCCCGCCGAAAATCAATCAGGGGATGTTGTTCCAGCGCCGTTGTGAGTTCCTGGCTAAATTTGGCGCGATCGACGGCCAAAGCCCCACCCGCTGGCACAGCATGGTCATCGGCATAGCGTATAATCACCGAACCAAGTCGCCGCAGTTCTTCATGCAGTAAGCCAGAGGCGCGATCGCTAGCCTGAGCCCCAAAGGAATTACTACAAACTAACTCGGCGACATGCTCGGTATGGTGGGCCGGACTCAAGCGCTGGGGGCGCATTTCGTAGAGGATCACCGGTACCCCGGCCTGAGCAATTTGCCAGGCAGCTTCAGTACCAGCCAGCCCTCCACCAATGACCTGAATGGGTTGGATATCAGCCATGAAATGTGAATGAGAAATACTTGCAGAAACTCTTTAAGCCAGACTTGGGACAGTTGCGGTGCGATACTCCAGCAACTCCTGCGTCCGTTGTAAGATTACATCCAACCCGATATCTTTAACCAGAAAAAAGTCTGCATCTGGGAAGAGGCGAGCACTTTCCATGTCAACAAACGCTGAAACTAGAACCAGAATGGGGCATTTCTCGCAATGCTGTTTCAATTGGCGAATCAAGGCGTAGCCATTCAGGTCACTAATAGTTGCGCGACTGGAAGACAGATAAAAATCAATCAAAGCAATATCAAATTTTGTTGCTTCGGTTAAAAAAAGACGCGGATCCGTAAAAGTGTGGACATCATAACCGTGGCGACTGAAAAACCGTTTGACTGCGGCATTCCAAGCCCCGTCATCATCTA
>CAZGDE010000537.1:0-4185 GCA_964524315.1 uncultured bacterium | reverse complement strand
CCCATGCCCCCTCCAAAAGGATTAGCTGATTGGAGTTGCAAGCGCTCGCGAGATTTTTTGTTCACAGTGTGGAGCGAGTTGCAAGCGAAGAATGGCTTTTCCCGGCGGGAAAAGCACATGGTTTGAAAGCGTTGAGTTTTAACTAAAGTCCATTGAGCTATCGTCGCCTGGACTCTGATACTCATCCAGCAATCCTTTTGGAGGGGGGGCGGGGGACGCAACCGGCCTCCGCATCGGGGGGCTTGAGGGGCAGCCCCCCAAACAGTAGTTTTCGCGATCGCCCGTCCCAGTATTGCTACACCCACAGCCACCCCCTACCCCTTCACGGCACCAGCCGTTAGACCCTGAATAATCTGCCGCTGGAAGAACAGCACCAGAAAGACCAGGGGTAAGGTTCCGACCACGGTGGCGGCGGCGATTGGGCCATAGGGAATTTCAAACACGGATGTACCGCCAATCTGGGCAGATGCTACGGGAATCGTTTTCATGCTTTCCTCCGTAATAAACGTGAGGGCAAAGATGAACTCATTCCAGGCAAAGATGAAAGCCAGAATGCCCGTTGTCACCAGGGCTGGCAATGTCAACGGCATCACAATTCGCAGCAGCATTTGCACCGTGTTGTAACCGTCTACCCTGGCAGCGTCTTCCAGATCCTTCGGTAACTGGGCGAAAAAGCTTCGCATGACCAGGATCGTCAGGGGCAAATTAATGGCAGTGTAGGGAACGATCAGTGCCATATAACGATTGCCCAGATGAAAGGTCTGGACGATTTCTAGCAACCCTTGTAACAGCAAAATGCCGGGGAACAGGGTGATTACTAGAATCCCTGCCTGGACGATGCGGCCACCAAAGGGACGTAATCGCGCCAGTGCATAGGCAGCGGGGGCACCGATCGCCAGACAAACAAGCGTCGAAACCACCGCCACGATCGCACTGTTGAAGATGTAGCGGAGAAATGGCCGCCGGGTAAATAGTTCGGTGTAATGCGCCAGGGTAAACCGCGTCGGCAAATAGACATTGGGAACTGCCGAAATGTCCTCATTCACCTTAAACGAGGTCAATACCTGCCACAAAATCGGTGCCAGACAGAAAAGGGCGATCGCCACCACAGCCAGCCACAGCAAAATTTTGCTGAATGTGACTTTGCGGCGACGGACAGGCGGTTCTTCCTGAGTGAGGGGGATGCGGTCAGTAAGTGTGGTCATGGGGAGATGGAGATGAGGGGGAAGAAGTAATCAGGCGGTGCGCGATCGCGAGCGGTTCAACAGAAACGCACACAACAGCACAGCCGCAACCAGGAGCAGGAAGGTGACAACAATCATGGCAGCACTATAGCCAAAGTCCAGGTAGCGCATGGCTGTGGCATAAATGTAGATGGCAACAACCTCTGTCGCACCACCGGGACCACCTCCCGTCATGACCTGCACCAGGTCGAAAATGCCAAAGGCCTGCGCGAACCGAAACAACGCTGCCACGATAATTTGCGGCATCAACAGGGGCAGGGTGATGTGGTAAAAGCGTTGCCAAGCACTTGCACCTTCCAGAGAGTAGGCTTCGTACAAATCGTTGGGGATAGACTGCAAGCCGGCCAGGAGCAGAATGCTAATGAAGGGAGTCGTTTTCCAGACATCGGCCACAATCAACGCCAGGTTAGCGGTAAAGGGGTTACCTAACCAGTTGATGCCCTGCTCCAAGAGGCCTAACCGGATCAGAATATCGTTGACAATGCCGTAGTCACCGTTAAAGATCCACGTCCAACCGAGGGCAATCAGGGCGGTGGGGAGTGCCCAGGGCAGAATGGCAATTGTCCGGAGGGCATTCCGTCCCCGGAAGGAATGGTTTAAAACCAGGGCGATCGCCATTCCTAAAATCAATTCCAGCACGACGGAAATCAGGGTGAATCGGGTCGACACCCAGAAGCTTTGCCAGAAGCGTCCATCACCGATGATACGCCCATAGTTGTTTAGTCCCGTAAAAACTGGTTGGAGGCCAGTGCCCAGGTTTTGGTCGAACAAGCTCAGCCAGAAGGATCGCCCAATGGGATAGGCAAACACCAGCAACAAGACCACAACCGATGGAATGAGCAGATATAGGCCGGTGAGTTGTTCCCGCGATCGAATGGTATTGGTTTTGGTTGTTGACATAGGGTGATGGGGGGGAGGTTAGCCTTTGACTCGTCCGGCTTCCAGTAACAACCGGGTTTCTTTTGCTGCTGCTTGCATTGCCTGTTCGACCGTTGACTGATTCGTCAAAGCCGCACTTAAGTAGCGTTGCAAAATGTCTGATGCCTGGGCATATTGGGCGATCGGTGGACGCAAGACGGCTTGTTGCACGACCTTCAGCAGTTCGGGATAGTGGGCATATTTGGCGGTGATTTCGGGATCCATAAACAGTTCTTTCCGGCTGGGCACGTATCCCGCTTCCAGAATGAATTGCTTCTGGGCATCTCGACTGGTCATAAAGCGGATAGCTTGCAATGCCTCCTTGGGATGTTTGGATGTCTTGGCAATGCCTAAGCCCCAACCACCCAGGCAAGAACCACCCCGATTATTGGCAGTCCCCAACATCGGCATAATACCGATCTCACCTTTGATGGGGGAGTTTTCAGCGTTAGCAAGGGGCCAGACGTAGGGCCAACTCCGCAAAAAGACAGCTTCCCCACTTTGGAAAATGCGGCGGGTGTCTTCTTCCATATAGGTTGTGACGCCGGGAGGGGAAACTCCTCCCTGCATTGTGCTTTTCAGAAAGTTGATGGCCTCGATCGCCTCTGGTCTGTCCAATCCAACTTCCAGCGTTTCGGGGTTGACCCAGAAGCCACCAAACCCCTGCAACACTTCGACAAACATGGCAACGGCTCCCTCATACTGCCGTCCCTGCCAGAGGTAACCCCAACGGGCATCACCCCGCTTTTGCAAATCCTGGGAAATTTTCACCATGTCACCAAAGGTCTTGGGTGGCTCGTATCCGGCTTCGGTCAACAGGTCTTTGCGGTAATACAACATACCCGCGTCCGATCGCACCGGCAAACGGTAAAGTCTATCCTGGTAACGCCCCCCTTCCACATCGGGAGCGGAGAAGGTTGCTAATTCCTCCGCAGAAAACTCGTCCGTCAAATCCAGTAACCAACCGGCAGCGGCAAATTTGGGCGTCCAGATGACATCCATGTTGATCAGGTCATAGGGCGAATCACCCAACAAAAATGCCGATGTGTACAGGTCTTCAATCAAGTTAGTGGCGTTAGGGCCTTCGACGACCTGCAAGCGAATGCCAGGATTTTCCCGCTCAAATGCCTTGACCATTACCTTATTCCAGGGGGGAACATCGGGTGCGGTCATCAACAATTTCAAGGTGACAGGTTGTTGTGAGAGCGCTGGTATAACCACGACTAAAGCACTCACAATAAATGCTAAAAAGATTCCCAGACGCCGGTATAGCGGGGGCAATTTCCAGGACTGGGGCAGAAGTCTTTCCCAGAAAGAGTAATGACGAGAAAAGAGAGATTTCATAAATTCTAAACAAGAACATTGTTGGCATAGATTGAGTGGAGGATTGGCGATCGCACCCTCATTTTTTAACCAACGGGGATGAATAATAACGAATTAATTAACAGAACTGTGAAGATGTCTTAAACTTGCTGACCAACGGATTCACCTGTGGTTGGCAGACTGCTTGGCGGACGTTCAGTAGTAGGTAATTTACACTCGGCAAAGCTCCTGATTATTTCTAGTTATTTGTTATTTAAGGAATGGGAATCAAATAAGTTCGACAGTTGGGAGGGGAAGGGTTTGCCGTCAAATTCATTTACGGTGCAGATTGGTCTGCTAAACCCACCCCTACAGTTGCGAATTTATTAAATCCCCACTTCTAAGGAAGGTGCAAACTGTTGGGGCAATCCCCAACAAGCAAACTGTAATTGTCATTTACATCAACCCTGAATATAGTGATGCAAATGAACACGTCAACGTATTTAGAGTTGAATTCAAGATTGAATAATCATTAGCCACTTAACTACAGAAATCAACCAATATGTTGCAAAGAAATATGAAACAAATGAGTTAAATTCAGCTAGCTAAATAACCATAAGTCACAGAATACCGATCATTTCTTACCCGACATATCTCTCCATAGGGTTAATTTAACGTCGGTCTTTGTTAATTTACTTAAACAAGATTGGCTGAATTGTTA
>CAZGDE010000536.1:0-4205 GCA_964524315.1 uncultured bacterium | reverse complement strand
GCACCTCCCGCTGCTAGTCAGTTGATCCGGATTGAGTCGTCCGGCGTTCGCGAAGTGTTCCGTAGGAATGGTGCTATCAATGCCTGCGCTGACGGATTGACCGGGATGCAAACATCTTATTTTGTGGTCGTTCTGGATTGACCTCTCAGTATCAAATTCAGCAAGGTACTTTGATATCAGGTGTTACAACTCTCGATCAAACAGTTTCACCAAAGGCAACCCAAGTGAAACCTCGGCAGATTGTTAGCGTTGGCAATGTTGGACGCATTCCTGGTCAAGCTACTTACACGCTTTATCACTCCACTTCCAACCAAATTGAATTCAAAACAGTTCGCTATGGTTCTGGTAAAGGTTTTCAAACCGTAAACTATCACTTTTCTTCGTGAATCTTCAGCTTTGTGTAGAAGAAATGGAGCAATCACCAGGAAGTTTGATGGATACAGGGCTCACAAAGTCCGAAAAATTCCAGCGTGTGGTAGTAAATTTTGAACGGAACTGAGGACTGCAAGTGCGATTCTAATTCTTGTACCGCGCAATGATCGAGTGGAAAAGACTGACCACACTGCAAACAGGTGAGGTAGTGCTGATCGGATACAACGGGACTATAAAGCGCTTCGCCGTTAGCCCCCATCCGATTTTTGATCAATCCATGCAATTTCAACGTTTCTAATGCCCGATACACAGTTGCTAACCCGATCGCCTGTCGTTCACGCAGCAGACTGAATAACTCCTGGGCCGAGAGGGCATCCGCTTGCTGATGGAGCAAATCAAGCACCGCTTGCTGATTGCGAGTCAAGCGAGGTGAATGGGTCGCACTTTTTTGAGATGACGAGTCATTTTTCACGGCGAGTGCTGTAGAATGTGCGAATGATAATCATTATCATCTTACTATGAGCCTGACTGAAACCTCAACGCCTGCACTCCAAACGCCGCGAACAGAAACCGATCCCACCGCTTCTGGATGTCAAGCCAAACTAACTTTGCCAGCGCTTACCTATCGTCCCAGGCGATTGCGACGAACTGAAGCCCTGCGTCGGATGGTGCGGGAGAATATATTGCGGGTCGAAGATTTGATCTATCCGCTATTTGTGATGGAAGGAACAGGGCAACGGGAGGAAGTCCCGTCAATGCCCGGTTGTTACCGTTACACGCTGGATCTGCTACTCGATGAAGTAAAGCAGACCTATGAGTTAGGGATTGGCGCGATCGCCCTATTTCCGCTTATTCCGGACGCGCAGAAGGACAATGCCGGAACTGAGAGCTATAACCCGGATGGCTTAATTCCGCGTGCGGTACGAGCCATTAAACAAGCCGTTCCCGACATCCTGGTCATTACCGATGTAGCCCTCGATCCCTACAGCAGTGAGGGTCACGATGGTATTGTGGAGGATGGCAAAATCCTCAATGATGAGACGGTTGCCGTACTTATTAAACAGGCACTCGTTCAGGCGGAAGCCGGAGCCAATTTTGTGGCTCCTTCGGACATGATGGATGGTCGCGTGGGCTCAATTCGGCAGGCATTGGATGCAGAAGGTTGGATCAATGTGGGCATCCTTGCCTACTCTGCCAAATATGCCTCTGCCTACTATGGTCCGTTTCGGGATGCGCTGGATTCAGCCCCAAAATTTGGTGACAAGAAGACCTATCAAATGGATACCGCCAATGCGAGAGAAGCAATTAGGGAAGTCGCTCTCGATATTGCAGAGGGTGCCGACATTATCATGGTTAAACCGGCACTGGCGTATCTGGATATTATTTGCCAAATTAAGCAGCACACAAATTTACCGATTGCAGCCTACAACGTTAGTGGTGAGTATGCCATGATCAAAGCCGCTGCAGCACAGGGTTGGATCGATGAGAAAAAAGTGGTTTTGGAAACACTGACCAGTATGAAGCGAGCTGGGGCAGACTTAATTTTGACGTACTTTGCCAGAGATGTTGCGTTGATGTTGCATTCATGAAGGGAGTAGAGAGTGGGGAATAGGAAGTAAACCATTCATCCATCCACTTAATCAATTAGTTGAGAGGCTTTTTAGATGACTCAATCAAACACAAGATTACAACCGCCCAGTAATCTTGTTCGTCAGTTCTCTGTTGTGGTAATGTCTGCGATCTCGCTCAGCTTGGGAAGTTGTGCAGCGAATGTCCACTCCACAAACTCGGATTCAAAAGCACAATCGTCGACCGTTGCAACAACCGATCAGTTACAGGTGGTGACAACGTTTTTGCCCATCACACAATTTACTAAGGCGGTGGCGGGAGATCGGGCAGAAGTCACACAACTACTTCCGACTAATATGGGTCCACACGATTATCAAGCAAAGCCAGAAGATGCTCAGACGTTGGCAAAAGCCGATGTGCTGGTGCAAAACGGGCTAGAGATGGAGGAGTTTCTGGAGGATCTCGTTAAGAACTCAGAGAATGCCAACCTGAAGGTAATTGATTCCAGTCAGGGTGTACAGACCATTACGACTGAATCAATTGAAGGGGAGGCCCATGATCATGACCATGAAGCAAATGAAAAAGCAGAAGCCGGACATGGTCATGATCATGGAAAATATAATCCCCATATCTGGTTGGATCCAAAGCGAGCAATTCGGCAGGTAGAAAACATTCGAGATGGGCTGATTGCGGCAGATCCAGCCGGGAAAGACGTGTACACCGCTAATGCCGCCACCTACATTCAGAAGTTGCGGGATTTGGATGCTGAAACGACCCAACTGCTGCAACCCTTCGCCGGGAAAACCTTCGTTGCCTTTCACGATTTTGCGCCATACTTTGCCCAAAGCTATAGCTTGAAGGCAACATTCCTGGTGGATGTACCGGAAGACAACCCTTCGCCGGATGATGTGAAACGAGTCATGGATACGGTAAAAATAACCAATTTAAAGACACTCCTGACCGAACCCCAAAGTGGACAGAGCGCCTTTAATTCACTGGCAAAGGATTTGAAGGTGCAAGTAAGCACTTTTGACCCGATGGAAACGGGAGGACCTGAAGCACTCCAACCCGATTACTACCTTACCACCATGCGACAGAATGTTAAAACGTTGGTGACGGCATTTACAGGCCAATCAACCCAATCGTTTCTGCCCGTCTGGACACCCCAACTAGCCGTTATCCCCCAACGTGTTGGGGTGAGGTTTTAGGAGGCTGGTTTGTCAGACATTGTGTTAGCGGTCGAACACCTGACGGTTTACCGAGAGACATCCTGCACGGTTGCAGATGTCTCGTTTGCATTAAAGACAGGCACCGATACGGCGATCGTCGGCCCCAATGGGGCAGGTAAAAGTACGCTGGTGCAAGCGATTCTGGGTATTTTGCCCCGGCAGGCAGGAGATGTCTTCATATTGGGACAACCTCTGTCTTGTCGAGGTTTTCTCGCGCCTGCCATCCGTCAACAAATTGCTTATTTGCCACAAAACTTTCTGTTTGATCGCCGTATTCCCATTACCGTCGAAGAACTGGTGGGCTTGGGCTGGGATCAGCTAGGGTTACAGGTACCCTGGGCAAATCATAGAAAACGGCGTTATGCCATCCGTGAAGCGTTAACACGGGTCGATGCTGCCCATCTCAGGCATCAGTTAATCAGCGGGCTGTCGGGAGGCGAAACCAAGCGAGTGCTCCTGGCATACTGTCTGGTACGTCCTCGTCGCCTGTTGATCCTGGATGAAGCGCCAGCGGGATTAGATGTGCGGGGTGAATCAGAATTCTACCAACTGCTCTATCAACTCAAACGGGAACAAGGCTGGGCAATCCTGCAAATTTCCCATGACTTAGAGATGGTGCGCCGAAACTGCGATCGCGTCCTCTGCCTCAACCGCACGTTACTCTGTCAGGGAACTCCAGATGTCGCTCTCTCCCCCGATAATCTCTCTGCCGCTTACGGGTCTGAATTTGTTCGCTATCGTCATCAGCATTAACCCCACTCCCCATGCCTGACCTCACCCGCATCATTGAACTGTTCCAACTTCCCTTTATGCAACGGGCCCTGTTGGGTGGCATCCTCACAGGATTAATGGGCGGCATGTTGGGGAGTTTTACGATCCTGCGCCAATTGTCTTTTTTCAGTGATGCTTTGGGGCATTCAGCTTTGCTGGGCATCAGTATTGGCTTACTGCTCGGAATCAGTCCATCGGTTGTCTTGTTGCCCTTTGCCGTCTGCTTTGCCCTGGGAGTGACGTATCTATTAGAACGCACTCGCT
>CAZGDE010000535.1:0-4210 GCA_964524315.1 uncultured bacterium | reverse complement strand
AGTGCTGTGTTCTGGAGGCAATGAAGGAGGCGTCCACTTCAACGCAGCCGCTTCCTCCGGACGGCATCCAGTCCAAAAAAGAAATTTCACCCAGGAAGCATAGTGGGGACATTCAGATTCAAACGTTTGAATGATGGTGTCCCGTTCTGCTGCTGTGAAGCCTGACCAATCGGTGGTATTCATTTTCCTCCTGAATTGTTTGTTGAGCCCTGCGAAAGGATTGCCAGGTAAAGAATCAGAGTTGACGCACCATTTGCAGCAAGCATTGAACTGCAGTAGGTAACGCCTGGTTGTCTCTGCCGAATAACGGTCAAGTAACCAATCTCTGATCTCGATTGAGGTTTCCAGGTAATCGGGCATTTTGGCCAGAACCCGGGCCACCTTTTTGTAGTCACGCTCGATCGTGGAGTGGGCTAACTGTGACCGCTGGAAATCGGTGTACTGCTGCCATAACCGACGAAGGAACGATGGTTTTATGCGCCTATTCCTCCTCATCGGCTAACCGAATGTCTGAGGCTGCTACCTTCCGTCTGCGCCTGGAGACAAACACCCAGTGACTTTCATCTAGCTTTCCGGTGGAGCGAGAAACATAAGAGCCGTCTGCTGGTTTTGCATAGGTGCCCTTCTTCCAGCCGTCCTCAGTCAGGACAAAAATGCGATCGCCATTTTTGGGGGGGTGATCACTCAATTTGAGGGGGGTGATCATCGGATTTTGGTTGATCACTTCGCCTGACTCATCTGACAAATCGCTTTTGTCAGATGACTTGTCAGATGACCAAACGCTTACAGGGCTTGCGTTTGAGCCTCTATCTGACAATATATCCCCTGTGTGTGGGGTGTCTGAAAAGTGATCATTTTGCGAAAAGTGATCATCCTTAGCGTGCGTAGGATGATCACTTTGATCACCTTTTTCAGAAATAGGAAAATTATTTTTTGTCAGATAAGTACCTCTAACGCTTTCCCTGTCTGGGTTAGCGTCATCTGACAAGTCATCTGACAGTCTGATGAGGTCAGATGAGCGTGTATAGAGAACGCTTCGTCTATGACCTTCTCTCGTCAGAAAATTATCTTTCGCTAATCGGCTCAAAACCTTATATAACGAGGCTTTCGGGATTTGTGTCGCCTCAAAAATCTGGTCAAGAGTGGCCTGTCCGACCTTGTTTAGGTAGTCCTCTACCTGCGATCGCTGGTCAGATGAGATTGTCTCCTGCCATCTCCCCATCAATTTCCATTCGAGCGTGGTCTGGTCAAGGCGGATCCGGAGGTCATATTTGCCGTAGCCATTTTCGGCACAGAGACGGTAACAGTCATTGTCAGCCGCGAGAACCAGGGTGCCTCTACATGTGGCGCGAATGGCTGAACTTCCCCGGATGGTGTCAAACACGTCCTGATTGCCCGCATTCTCGACACTGATTTTGTTGGTGTGGTGTACCAGAAGAATGCAGCAGCCCAGATCTTCTGCGAGTTCTTGCAGTGGTTCCAGGACGCGGGACATTTCTGCACTTGACTCGCTCACTCCGTCGTCTCTCACCCGTGAGAGGGTATCCAACACTATTAACCGGCAGTCCAGTTCTTCTGCCAGTTCTCGCAGTTCAGCGAATTGGGACAGTTTGAAACGATCCAGCCAGTAGACCGGGATATCGGCTTCCCATCCCTGGGCTAACTGCCGTTGCTTCACCTTTACAGGGGCATCCTCGCAACAAACATAAAGCACACTACCCTGGGTGACGGGCCGATCTAGGAAGTTGTCACCCGTGGCGACACACTTCGCTAACAGCATGGCTAAGAGGGATTTACCACCTCGTGGTGGGCCTGCTACAAGAATCAATTCGTTGGCGGGTAGCAGGTCAGGGATTAGAAACTCTACATAGTCTGGGGCTGAGGCGATCAACTCAGCATTGCTGAGCAGGCGTTTTTTCAGGGGGTTATCACCTTTGGTTGGGGGTGCGATCGCTGTCGCCTGGGCTGCTGCTGTTAGAAAGTCCTGGACGGTGTAGCCGTTGTTGAGCGCGTCGCTCACATCCCATCCATGAATGTTGCAATTTTCTGGCATGGGAACGGAACCAATTCGCCCCCGATCGCCCAGAGCAGCTGCTAACTTTCTGGCTCCCTCATCCCCTGGTATTTTTCCATCTTTTAGTGGTTTATCATTCCGGTCGTACCAACTGATGACCGTCCCTGGTAACAGATCTAGTTGTTCTTTGGGGGGCAAGGTTCCACATCCGGCGGTGAAGGTGGCGACGGCGACGGGTAAATCTGCTTGTCTAACCTGCCAACCGAGCAACATCGCGTCCCATTCGCCTTCGCATAGCCAGGTTGATGTGGCTTCTGCCGGTAGGTAGGTGAACCAGACTCTAGCGGGAATGCCAGCCTGTGACCAGGGCTTATACTCTGGCATTCTGTGCGCATCTGACGGCCACGGGGAAATCCGTTTTTTCTGGTAATAGGCAGTGCCGTCGGCATTGGGGAGGGGAATGGAGATTGCTGGCAAATGGCGATCTCCGACTTTGGCTCTCACTATACCCAACTGGTACCGGGCAATTAATTCGTCAGTAATGCCCCGTTGGTGCAACCACTCCTTAGCAGGGCCGTTAGACTCGACCAAACGATCATGGGCTTCCTTCACCTTTTTGGGTGAGACTGTGACACTGTAGCTACCCGCTGGTGGTTTTGCTTGTGCCAGTGCTGAGGGGACGATCGCCGTTTTGGGACTACCTAGAACGTCTCTGATTTGTTGGGGGGTACATCCTCGATGGCACTTGTAAGCCCCATCTGTGTTGGGTATGAGGGCCAAATTTTTGCCTCTGGTTTTGCCCTCTAACGCGCAACAAGGGCAGATAGCTCTGCCCTTGTTATCAAATTCGACATAATCTGTAATTTTGAACATAGCCATGTATTCCCTTTTGTGTGGACGATAAAAAGGGGTTGAGATCCCACAAATAAAGGGGTTAGGGACTCTGCTCAGTCCCTAACCCCCATTTCAGTTCTTTGGTCTGATTTGTCCCAGCCGGTCGGTGCTGGCTTTCACCTGGTCTAGTAATTGCGTGGCGATCGCCGCTGGAATGGCTTGTTCCTTCCACAATGAGGCGATCAAGTCAGCTAAAGCCCGGTTGGTCTGAGTCAGTTCATGGATGAGGTTTGAAACCCGCCTGTTATCGGCATCAGAGGATGTCATTCTTCATCCTCCCCGTCATACTCCTCCTCGTCATACTCTGCTTCGACCACTTCAGAAACTTCGTGGCTCACAGATGGAGAGAGGAGTTTAGTCAACTGGGGAAAGTTGGGGGCATCCGGCTTGATGCCTTGAACACGAAGAAACTCTGCTGCTATATCCCATTGCTGCTGATATTCTTTCAGCTTCTTCTCCAAATCACCGATAGCGCCTCTAAGCTGCCATTCTTCATCTCTCAACTTTCTTAGGTCACTTCCACATAGAGGGGTAACTCGCTCCTTCAATTGCTTAATTGCCTCCTCTGGGGATTCACCTTCATCCAAGACGGCATACATCCCCACTCTCTCGTTTTGATAGTTGCCCAAGTTAGAGAGGGCACTGTAAAAGACTTTCGTGATTTTCATTGGTTAGAATCTCCTTGTGGTACATTCGTATATATCGGGCAAAAGCGTCTAGTGTTCTTTTGGGCTTTGATTTCAGCCTCCAGTTGCTTACCGCCTAGCCGTAACCAGACGATCTCGACGCTGATTCCAGCTTTTATGGCGGCCCGGATAAGTGGACTACCGTTACTCGCTCCGGATGTGTGTTGTTTGTGACGACGTTTCCAGTTATCAGTGCTACCGACATAGTGCTGAGCGTGGTAGTAGGGCCGGGAGAAGTGGTAGAGGTAACAAACCTCTACACCTTTGGATAAAGAGGTCATGGGATAGAATCCTGTTAGTTTCAAAAACTCGTTTTTCCAGGGGTACCCGCGTCAACGGGTACCCCTTTTTCGTTTGGCGATTTGGCTGTGTTGCGTTATGACACAAGCCGTAGATGATTAGGGAATCAACACGGGAAAGGGGGCAAACCATCCCCATGTTGATGTTGTTAACGTAAGTCGGCTTACGGTAAGAATATAATACCGTAAGTCTGCTTACCCGTAAGCATACATACGGTAAGATGACAGATGAAAACAGTAAAGTGTCGCTTGTGGAACTCAGGAAGAGAGCGGGAGTAACTCAAAAAGCTTTAGCAGATGCCCTCAATGTGACCGAT
>CAZGDE010000534.1:0-4212 GCA_964524315.1 uncultured bacterium | reverse complement strand
AGCCTGATCAGCTGATGGGCGCGGTGAAGACGGCGATGACCAAGCTCTCGAAGGACGAGGCGAAGGTCATCCAGCAGAACCCTCTCGGACGTGCGCTCACGATGGGCAACGCCTTCGCTGAAGTCGCCGCGCTGCCCGAAGGTCGTGGACCGATCGCGCGCGCGACCCTCGGGTTGACCGGCGATGGAACGATCGACCTGATCGCCGCGGCGGATTCGATGTTCGACGTTGTCGAGGCGGGGAACCCTGCCTGCAAGGACCAGACGGAAGAAGGTCGTCGCAAAGTGTACGCGGCGCTCGTCAACGAGGCCGTCAATCAGTACAACAGCCAGAAGATCGACGAGGCGATGGCGCTCTCGCAGCAGGGCCTGCGGATCTACGACGGCTACAAGCTTGCGTACATCGCGCACAACCTGATCGGTAACGCGCTGCAGACGAAGGACGACATGAACGGCGCCGTCACGTCGTTCATCAGTATGACGGATCTGATGAAGGGCGACACCGCGCTCGTCGACGAGCGCCGCTCCACGATGACCAACGTCGCGATGCTGATGCTCCAGCACGCGGAGGGCCTCGAGGGCGACGCCAGGAAGGCCAAGGTCCAGCAGGCGATCGACTTCCTGCAGAAGTACAATGCCGAGTTCCCGGGTGATGCCAAGGCCGAAGCGACGCTGGCGCGCGCCCAGATCATGACGGGCGACGCCGGCGCGGCAACGAAGGTCTTCAACGACATGATCGCCAACGCGGCGAAGTACAGCGACGCCCAGTTGCTGGACGCAGGCGTCAACGCGGCTCGCGCCGAACAGGCCAGGGAAGCCGCAGCGCTCTTCGAGGCAGGACTCAAGAAGAACCCGAACTCGCGCGACGGCCTGTTTAACGTGGCCCTCACGCTCCAGAAGCTCGAGCGCTTTGCCGACGCCGAGCGCTACATGCGGCGGCTCATCGAGATTGATCCGGAGAACCCGGAGGCCTACCAGATCATGGCGCTGAACTACCAGGGCGCAGCGAAGAGCCAGAAGGCGCTGGTCGACTCGCTCCGCAAGGTAGCGCTGGATGCCGCCAACGATCGTCGCACCACGATGGCGCAGAAGAACGCGAAGGCCGCCGAGGTGAAGGCCCAGCTGGACCCGGCCGAGACGACGTACAAGGCCACGAACGATTCGCTCCTCAAGTACTTCCAGCGATTCCAGGACGCGAAGGCCAAGGTGTCGTTCAACCTCTGGAGCCACGACGGCAACAAGCACGTGCTCGCGGGTTCCGTCGAAAACCTGGGCGACGCCGCCGCGGACTACACGATCAAGTTCGAATTCCTTGATGCGGCTGGCACCGTAAAGGGTTCGAAGGAAGCCACCGTCACCGCAGTCGCGGCAAAGGGATCGAAGGCGTTCCGGGTCGAAGTCGAAGGCGAGGGGATCATCGCGTTCAAGTACGCGCCGTTCGCGAAATAGCGATCGAAATCAGCGATTGAGAAGGGCGGGTTCGCTGATGCGGACCCGCCCGTTTCGTTTCCGCCCACACCCTCGCGCGGCTTCTCGTTCGGAAGGCTGAAGTCCATGTGCCGCATTGATATCGCCGCCCTGGGTTGCTACGTTCCTTGAACGTTTCGCGAGGCTGAGTTCGCGCCTCCGCGCCCCCCAGGTCCGGACTTCTCCACAGCATGGTTCGCGTCGCACGCGTCACCCCAGGCAGTATCGCGCACGAGCTGGGTGTGACCCCCGGAACCGAAGTGGTGGCCGTCAACGGGCGTGCCATCGATGACTTCCTCGACTGGGAGTTCCTCACCGCCGACGAGGCCCTCGAGATCGAGGTGCGTACCGTCGAAGGCGAATCGCTGATTCTCGACATCGAGCGTCCCGAGAACGAGGCCCTGGGCGTCGAGCTCGAGCCGCCCACGGTGCGACGTTGCGCCAATCGATGCGAGTTCTGCTTCATCGAGGGGCTGCCGAAGGGACTTCGCAAGCCTCTCTACGTGCGCGACGACGACTATCGGCTGTCGTTCGCCTACGGGAACTTCGCCACGCTCTCCAACCTGAAGGAGCGGGACTTCGCGCGGATCGCGGAGTACCGGCTGTCGCCGCTGTACGTGTCGGTGCACGCCACGCCGTGGGAAGCACGTAAGGTGCTGCTCAACAATCCGCGTGTCCCCGACATTGTCGCGCAGCTCGGGCGGCTCGTTGGCGACGGCATCCAGTTTCACGGGCAGATGGTCATCGTCCCGGGGCTCAACGACGGCGAGGTTCTGGAGGCCTCCCTGACGGATCTGTGGAGCTTCGGTGAGGCGTGCCTGTCGGTTGCGATCGTCCCCGTTGGGCTCACGCAGTTCTCTCACCTGTATACGGGCGAGTCGATGAGCCGGGAACGCGCCGCCGGCCTGTTGGCCGTCACCGACCGCTGGGGAGCGCGAGCACTGCGCGAGCGCGGGCATCGCTGGGTGTATGGCTCCGACGAGCTGTATCTCCTCTCCGGCGCGCCGCTCCCCGACGTCGCGTTCTATGGCGACTTTCCGCAGGTCGAAAACGGCGTGGGTGCCGTCGCGAGCCTGCGGCAACGGGTGGCCGCGGGGCTTGATCGACTGCCGCGACTCGAAGGGCAGCGCATCGGCGTCGTGACGGGCACCGCAATGCGCGACCTGATGCCGGAGCTGCTCGCGCAGATCTCCGAGCGTACCGGCGCGACACTCGAAATGATTCCAGTGGTCAACTCGCTCTTTGGTCCCACGACGACGACAGCGGGGCTGCTGGTTGGGGAAGACGTGAAACAAGCGCTGAGCAGCCGCGGGGACCTCGACCTCGCCTTGATTCCGGCGGAGACCATCAACGACAGCGGCGTCTTCCTCGACGACGTTGTCTTCGAGGACCTTCGCAGCTCCTTCGCGTTCCCCATCCTGCCATCGTACGACTTCGTCGATGTGCTCGAGGAAGTCGAGGCACAGGGCGAACGCGCACTCGCCGGGAGCGCACGATGAGCCTTCCTGTGGTTGCCCTTGTGGGTCGACCCAACGTGGGGAAAAGCGCGCTGTTCAACCGCATCATTGGGCACGGCGCGGCGATTGTCTCCGAGGAGGCGGGTACCACGCGCGATCGTCATTTCGCTCGCGCCGAGTGGGGCGGCTCAGCCTTCTGGCTCGTCGACACCGGCGGCATCACCGATGACGCCCGGGGCGCCATGGATCAGGAGATCCGGCGACAGGTCGATGAGGCGATCGGCGAGGCGGACCTGCTTCTGCTCGTCGTCGACGCAATCACCGGGCTGCACCCGATCGACCAGCGGATCGTCGAAATCCTGCGCGACGCACAGAAGCCGTACCTCCTGGTCGCCAACAAGGTCGACCGTCCGGAAGCCACCGACTTCTACGAGTTCTACGCCCTCGGTGTCGGCGATCCCATTCCGGTGTCTGCGGTCAGCGGCAAACAGAGCGGCGACCTCCTCGACCGGCTCGTGGAGCAGATCCCGACGATGCCGCCGGAGGAGGAGCAAAGCCTCAAGGTCGCGGTGATCGGTCGACCGAACGTCGGCAAGTCGTCGTTTGTCAACCGGTTGCTCGGCGAGGATCGGCTGGTGGTAAGCGACGAGGCGGGGACGACGCGCGATGCCATCGACACCCCCATGCGTTTCCACGGCCGCGACTTCGTCTTCATCGACACCGCCGGGTTGCGGCGCCAGTCGCGCGTGGAGGACGGCGTCGAGTTCTACTCGGGGCTGCGCACGCGCAAGGCGATCGAGCGCGCCGATATCTGCTGCCTGCTGGTCGACGCGACGGCCGGAATTCAGGGCCAGGACCTCAAGATCGCGAACCTCGCGTGGGACCAGGGGCGCGGGGTGGTCATCGTCGTCAACAAGTGGGACCTCGTCGAGAAGGGAGACAAGACCGCCGCGCACTTCGAGCGGGACGCACGCGAGAAAGCCCCGTTCCTGAACTTCATTCCGTTCGTATATACGTCGGCGCTCACCGGCCAGCGCGTGAACAAGGTGCTCGACGTGCTGCTGGAGGTGGACGAGGAGCGCCGGAAGCGCATCTCGACCTCGAAGGTCAACGAGCGGCTGGCCGAGCTGCTCCAGCGACGGCAACCCCCGCAGGCCGCCGGCCGCGAGATCCGTCTGATGTACGCCACGCAAGTGGAGACGGCGCCTCCCACCATTGCGGTGTTCAGCAATCACCCCGACCTCGTGGAGGAGCACTACATCCGGTTCCTGCATAACGGCTTCCGCGAG
>CAZGDE010000533.1:0-4324 GCA_964524315.1 uncultured bacterium | reverse complement strand
CTTACATACTATACTACTATATAGTAATATGATTGCAAATAAATTCGTTTGGGCTGGGGTCATGCGGGTCGGGGCGAAATGGCCGCTCGCCCCTCCAGACGATTAAATGTTCGATCCTATTTAATCCGCAATCCTAAAGAAATTACCGTTTAAAGGTATAACGGGCATTGACTTTCTCACCCTGGATATCGGACAGGATAGCAATCTTGTATTCCCCCGTGACCGCTCCAGGCAAAACTGAGTAGTAATGTTTGCCAGAGGCGTCATACCCCAGATTAAGGGATTTCTGGCTCCCATCGGGTAGTTGCACCTGTGCTGTCACTTTGGCATTGGGAATAGGATCATGGTTATCCCCTTTCTGTAAAAAGAAGTCGATGTGAGTACCATCTGCTTCATTAACAGTCAATAATTCCAGATGGTAGGGGCCAGACTCAATGACTTGCCCACCCTGCCCACCGTGGGAATCCGTTTTTGCACTGGTGGCTTGCTCGGTGCCAGCAGCAGGACTGGCAGGAGCCGCTGATTGACTCTCTGCTGCTGGCGACGCCGGATTGCTGGTTGTCGTAGTCTGAGTGCCACTGTTACAGGCTCCCAGAAATAAAAGCCCCAGGGTGGCGATCGCGACTGTTCTAATTTGCAACTGCATAGGTTCTTCCTCTTGAAGTGACTTAATTAAACATCGATCAAGCAATTAATCAATCAATCCAATTAGAACAATTGAGGTCATTCACTAAGACTTGCCTTGAGCTTCTGTAAGATTTAACGCTTGATTAAACTCTTGCAAGTGACCATTATTTATCTGATTAACCTGCCGTTGTGGAAATAAATAAGTCCCAAAGCGAGCGTAGAGAGCCGGTAGCACCAGCAGAGTCAGCGCTGTCGAGGTGACCAATCCACCTAAGACAACGATCGACAACGGTTGTAAAATTTCCTTCCCGGCACCACCAAAGATCACTAACGGGGCTAACCCTAACGCCGACGTAAAGGCCGTCATCAAAATGGCATTGAGCCGTTCCATTGAGCCTTTGACCAGAAGATCTTTCAAAGGTATGCCTTCAGCAAACTTGGTGTTGTAGTTATCTACTAGCAACAAGCCATTGCGGGTGGCGACCCCAAATAAGGTGACAAATCCCACCAGCGAAGCAATCGACAAAATGCCACCAGTAAGTGCCACCGCGATCGCGCCACCGACCAACGCTAATGGCAAATTAATCATGATCATGGCTGTTGAGACAATGGATTTGACCGAAAGATACATGATGACGGTAATGACGACGAAGGCGATCGCGCTATACAGCAGGATACTTTGAGTGGAACGTTCCTCAGCCTCGAACTGGCCACCATACTGAATGAAGTAACCCGCTGGTAGTTGGACTTGTTGTTTGACCTTGGCCTGAATTTCATTTACCACCGATCGCAGATCCCGGCCATTGACATTTGCCGAAACCACCAGCAACCGCGAGACATTTTCCCGATTGATCGTGTTGGGGCCTGTGGCATCGCGAATTTGGGCAACCTGGGCCAGGGGAATTTTTTGGCCGTTGGGCGTATCCACTAGCAGGTTGGCAATGGTTTCGGTACTATTGCGTGCGTCTGGTTTCAGCCAAACCACCAGATCAAAGGTCTGCTGTTGCTCTAATACTTGAGACACAACCCGACCATTGAGAGCCGTTTGAATGGTTTGGGAGAGTTCACCAATGGTCAACCCGTAACGACTGGCAGCAGCCCGATCAAACACAATTTGTACCTGGGGAACGGGGACTTGCAGTTCGGGTTGTAAATCCACAATCCCACTAATAGATTGCATGGCGGCTGTAACTTCTTCGCCGATATGGCGCAGTTCTGCCAGATCCGGCCCAAAGACTTTGACGGCGATCGCACTTCTGACCCCAGACAACACCTCATCCATCCGATGCGAAATAAATCCCCCAATATTAGGCGCAACACCGGGTAACTTGGCAAACTCCGCGCGCAGTTTTTCGACGCTACCTTGGCGATCGTCCATGCCTGCCTCACTCAATTCCACATCCAGGTGGGCACCGTTCACCCCTGCGGCATCGGCATCACCCGGTGCCCGCCCTGATCGCAGTTGGACATGCTGAAAACGTTTATCATCCTTCAGGGCATCCTGCATGGCAAAACCAACCGCATTCGTCGATTCCAGGGAAACACCCGGATAGAGCATGACTGCATTGACCAGCGATCGCTCCTGAAACTCAGGCAAGAAAATTCGCCCAAACGACGGCACAATGATCACCGCCGCCACGAGCATGGCAGCAGATGCGGCTAACACAATACTCGAACGACGGATGGAAAAGTTGAGCCAGGGCAGATATAGCCGCTTGAAACCACGAGCGACCCACGGTTCCGTTTCGGGCAAATGTCCGTGAGGTAACAGAATGGCACACAGGGCGGGTGTCACGGTGAGTGCCGTCAAACTGGAAGCAACGACTGCAGCCATGTAACCCAAGCCCATCGGGATAAAGATACTGCCTTCAACCCCACTTAAAGCAAAGATGGGAGCAAAGACGACGATTGTAATCACGGTTGCACCGAAGACGGAATCACGTACTTCCTTACAACCGTCATAGACTACATCCAGCAAAGGGCGAGGGTTTGCAGCGTGTTTGTTCTCACGCAGAGAGCGGTACACATTCTCCGCATCAACGATCGCATCGTCGACCGCCGACCCAATCGCCACCGCAAGGCCACCCAGGGTCATGGTGTTGAGTCCCTGACCGATGAGATTCAGCATGGCGATCCCAATCAGCAGGGATAGGGGCAACGCCACCAAACAAATCATCAAATTGCGCCAGTTCATCAAAAACGGGATCAGGATCAATGCCACAATGATGCTGCCTTCAACTAAGGCTTCTCGCACATTCTCAATGGAGGCATCAATGTAATCTTCCTGGCGAAATGTCACTGTCGTTTCGACATCCTGGGGTAAGCCGGCTTTAACTTCCGCCATTGCCGCTTCAATGGCACGGGTCACCGTTGGTGTATCGGCTTGCGGTTGTTTGTTAATCAACACGACAATCGCTTCCTTGCCATCCAGACTGCCATCACCCCGTTTAATCGCGGCACCGATTTGCACATCTGCCACATCAACCAGGCGCACAGGTTTACCCTCCCTTGCCGTGATAACCGATTGCTGCAAATCAGCGATTGATTCAATGCGTCCGACCCCCCGAATTAAGCGTTCGCGATCGCGCGTCATTAAAAATCCACCGGGTGCATTCACATTGGCTGCTGCAACCGCTTCTGTGACCTGTGGTAAGGTGACGTTAAATGCCTGCAACTTGGCTGGATCAACCAGCACTTGATACTGCCGCACGTCCCCCCCGTAGGCAACCACCTGGGCAACACCGGGAACCGCCAGCAGGCGATTGGTCACCTGCCAGTCCACCAGTCGCCGGAGATCCATGAGAGAAGTAGGAGGTTGGGAGGCTGTATCAACCGTCTGCCCTGCCACCGTAAACCCAACCATCATTACCGTACTAATGGGTGAGGTAATGGGTGACAGTTGGGGGGTTTCAACACCTTCGGGTAACTTATTCTGGACTTGCTGCAAACGCTCGGTCACCAGTTGCCGTGCCCGATAGATATCGGTATCCCAGGTAAAAATCACTTTGACCACAGATAGCCCCGCCGCCGAGGATGATCGCACGGTTGTAACGCCCGGTGTGCCGTTAATACCACTCTCAACGGGCAAAGTAACCAGGGATTCGACTTCTTCCGGTGCCAATCCGGGTGCTTCCGTTTGAATCTCCACTTGGGGTGGCGCAAAGCCAGGGAACACATCCAGTGGCATCTGGCTAACGGTACGAACGATCCAGAAGGTGAGGATCAGGGTACCAGAAATGACCAGCCAGCGACGGGCGATCGCCCATTTGATAATGGCATCCAGCATACAGCGTCCGTCAGTAATTCCCTGTCTAAGTAATTTCTTGTCTAGTAATTCCCGGTCTATTTATCGAGGCCAACCGGGTTTTGCTCAGCTTCCCGCATCGAAGCCGTTGAGCCATGTAGCGTAGGGTGAGGCGATTGGGTGATCAGTTCACTGGCTGGATCCGGCAGTCGCATTGCCGGATGCCGATCGTCCCTGCGGCCCATTAGCAGACCGGCCCAAAACGTGCCAGCGGCGATCGCGCCGCCGACGGGCACCATCACCCACCAGGGTAATACTCCGTTCTGAGAAGTGGTGGCGGTTGGTGTCGTCGAACCATGATTCGCCTCCGTTGTGGTGCTGCCTCGCAGCGATTGGGCATAGAGTTGGGTGGCACGTTGAGTCACGATCCGATCACCATCAAACAAACCACTT
>CAZGDE010000532.1:2531-4330 GCA_964524315.1 uncultured bacterium | reverse complement strand
ACAATTGAACTGGCGGTGAGTGCGGCGCGCTTGTTTAATCAATTAGCAGCAGCGCAACCGGAAACGGAATGGCGGTTTCAGTACTCGCCCGAAACCTTTACAGCCACAGAATTAGAGTTTGCCAGGGATATTTGCAATGCGGTGCTGGATACCTGGCAACCCACACCCCATAACAAAGCCATTATTAACCTCCCAGCAACGGTGGAAGTAGCCACCCCCAACGTGTTTGCTGATCAGGTGGAATGGATGCATCGCCATCTCAACTATCGAAACAATGTGGTGTTGAGTGTCCATCCCCATAACGATCGCGGCTGTGCGATCGCGGCGGCGGAACTGGCCCAAATGGCCGGAGCCGACCGGGTTGAGGGCTGTTTGTTTGGCAATGGCGAACGCACCGGGAATGTGGATCTGGTGACATTAGCACTGAACCTTTACACCCAGGGAATTGATCCGGGGTTGGATTTTTCTGATATCAATGCCGTGGCACGGGTAATCGAAGAGTGTACCCGCTTACCCATCCATCCCCGCCATCCCTATGTGGGCGATCTCGTGTTTACAGCATTTTCTGGATCACACCAGGATGCGATCAAAAAAGGACTGGCAGCCCAGCAATCCGATACCGTCTGGGAAGTCCCGTACCTGCCGCTTGACCCCACCGATGTGGGCCGCAGTTACGAATCAGTCATTCGCGTCAATAGCCAATCGGGCAAGGGTGGCATTGCCTTTTTGCTGGAACGGGATTACAACCTGGTCTTGCCCCGACGACTGCAAATTGAATTCAGTCAGGTGGTGCAACAGGCAATGGATCGGCACGGGTTAGAGATGACCTCTGCCGATCTGTGGCAGTTGTTTGAGGAAGAGTATTTGCAAGCAGTAACACCATTGAAATACCTTTCCCACCATCTCGCAGCAACCGATGGTAGCGACCAGTCTATTACGGCAGTGGTGCAAGTTAACGGACAACCTCAAAGCTTTGCAGGTCAGGGTAATGGACCAATTGATGCTTTTCTGAAAGCACTGGATCTAGATCTGCGAATTCAGCATTATGAGGAGCGATCGCTGAATCAGGGTAGCGATGCCACTGCCGTTGCCTTTGTCGAGGTTGTGAGCGATCGCTTTTCTGGTTCAGTATATGGTGTTGGTATTCATGCCAATATTGTGACTGCTTCCCTCCTGGCGATTCTTGGCAGTGTCAACCGTGCCGTTGCCCACAAAAATATGATCTTCTCCTGGTAATAGTGCAATTGTCGGGGCATTCAACTGAACACCCCGACAATCCCTGACCCAACCATCTCTTAACGACAGCTTAGGATGGCGAATGTAATCAATCGGCAAACTGTACGAGCGGGTTTGGCTGATCAATTTACACAGGGCAATAGACTTGACCGCAAAACCCGCCCCTTCCAAGTATCGAACTTATGGAATGCCGATGCCTTACTTACGTGAAGTTTCCTTTTGACAGACCATCTTCCATAAAGGGTGACTGGAACCCTGTTGCCGAATTCGCCACACCTGTTGCTCTAACCGGGCTCTTTCCTTAACGGGCAGGCCCCACAGAATGTTGCGACTCTGCCATAGTAGGACTCCTACCGTAGAACCAATACAAACGGCCAGCCCAACAGCCGCTACCCGATTAAATACTAGCCCGTAGCGAATTGCCGCCCAGGTAAAATCTTCCCACAGAAGCATAATTGTTTCGCGCAAAGCCCACAAACTCAGTGCGCCAACGGTCAACCACAGCAGGGAAACAACCAACCAACGAGCATAAACCGTCACTTGGTGCAGGCGATCGACTTCTT
>CAZGDE010000532.1:0-2521 GCA_964524315.1 uncultured bacterium | reverse complement strand
AAAGACCGGATCACCGGATTCTTTTTCCTGGTCGAACGGTTGATCCTCGCTCATAGGATAGGAGTTAAATAGCCAGAGTTGCCAAAAAGAGCGGTGGGAGAAAGACCAAATGAATCACATTTAAGCATCTCTCCCTGACGCATTTAAGAAGGTTCATCGAAGTTGGATGGATCCCCCAACCCGGTATTTGCTGCGATCGCAGGCACTAACTTCTCCTGCCGTTCCCGCCACAGTGCTAGCAGTGTACTGGCGATAAAGATGCTGGAGTAGGCACCTGCAATAAAGCCAACAATCAAAGCCAGGGCAAAGTACTTCAAGGTTTCACCACCAAAGAAAAAGATGGCTAATAGGGTGAGCAGGGTGGTCATGGTGGTGTTGATTGACCGCGTCAGAGTTTGGTTTACTGCCGTGTCAACAACGTCATCAATGGAGCGATCGGGATTCAGTGCTAAAACTTCCCGCACGCGATCATAGATGACCACCGTATCGTTAACCGAGAAACCAATAATAGTCAGCAATGCCACGATAAATAGGCTGTCTGCCTCCACCCCAATCGTCAGACCTAGGATGGCAAAGATGCCAATTGTGATCAATACATCATGGAGCAGGGCGATCAGAGCAAAAATGGCATAGTCCAGCTTAAACCGCAAACTCAGGTAAACCGTAATCCCGGCAAAGGAAAGCAGTAACGCCAATAAACCAGAAGCAAAGATTTGTTGCCCCAGGACTGGACCAACCGTATCAATTTGAGTCTTGGTTGGATCAAAAGCACCCAGTTTTTCGCTTAAAGAAGTCTGGAGTTTTGTCCGTTCTTCTCCATTCAACGGTGATGTGCGAATTGAGATACCGCGCCGTTCCGGTGCGGTAACTTCCTGAACGCTACTGCTACCCAAACCCATATCGTTTAAGACCGATCGCGCTGCCCCAATATCAATGGGTTTATTGCAATCCGCCTTAGAACAATCCAGCTCAAACTGAAGGCGAGTACCACCGACAAAATCGAGACTGGGACGGAGGGGTGCCCGAAATTGCTGCCAGGAGATGAACATTGCCACAACCCCAGCCAGGATAACGGCAACAGAAATTGCCCACCAGAGATTTCGCTGCTTAATGACCTGGAGTTTCATGGGGTTGCCTCCGGTTGGGGTTGGGGAGAGGATGGAAGATTCGGGCAATAGTACTCTGGCTTGCGGAATCCCGGTAAACCAATGGCAATCATTAACAACGTCCGGCTACAGGTAATGGCAGTAAACATACTGATAACAACACCCAGAGCAAGTGTCAGCGCGAAACCGCGTACTAGTCCCGCACCCCGCCAATAAAGGGCAGCACATGCGATTACCGTTGTCACGTTACTGTCTAGAATGCTGGAAAAAGCCCGATAAAAACCAGATTCAACCGAACGATACAGGCTCTTACCAGCCTGCAATTCCTCGCGGGTCCGTTCAAAGATCAGCACATTCGCATCCACTGCCATACCGATGCTGAGAATAAACCCGGCAATACCGGGTAAGGTTAACGTCACACCCAATAAATTAAAGGCAGCAAAGGTGAGAATGGCATAAATTATTAGCGATAGGTCAGCAATGATACCGGGGAGGCGATAGTAAACTGCCATAAACACCAGTACCAGAATTAACCCGCCAATACCGGCGTAGATACTGCTCTGGATACTGTCCCGCCCCAGAGTTGCCCCCACCGTACGAATTTCAACCACTTCTACTGGTACGGGCAATGCTCCACCATACAGTTGTGTTGAAAGCGTAGTCGCATCTTTAGTCGTAAAGTTGCCAGTAATGACGGCATTACCACCTGTAATGCCAGCCTGAGCAAACTCAGGACCAACGGTGGGGGCACTCAACAGTTCATTGTCCAGAAAGATGCCAATAGTTCGACCTGTACCAGCCAAACTCTTAGTCAGTTCAGCAAATAGATCC
This sequence comes from uncultured bacterium, assembly GCA_964524315.1. Lineage (GTDB taxonomy): Bacteria > Cyanobacteriota > Cyanobacteriia > Leptolyngbyales > Leptolyngbyaceae > CAZGDE01. Next base: position 584 of record CAZGDE010000532.1, on the reverse strand, counting down.
GCACCTTTCCCGTCAAATGTTAAGCCAACTTCCCATCTATCGGGGGTATTGGTGGGGTTGGGATAGGCATTTTTGAGATTTTGTCCGCCTAAACCAGTTGGTTCAAACAAACCGAAAATAGCCGCATTACTACGCGCGATCGCTGCCTTATTTTCGTCGAGCGCCTTCTGGTCCGTACTTTTTGCTAGTGCTTCCCGTTGTAGTTTCAGATCTTGCAGAACGCGAGATTCCGCCGCTAGCTGACCTTCCGAACCAGGTTTTTGTTTACGGAACTCTAACTTAGCCACTTTACCCAATAACGCTTCTGCCTCACGGGGGTCATTCACACCCGGAAGCTGCACCAGAATTTGGTCGGCACCAACGGGTTGAATGATGGTTTCGGAAACACCCTCCGGGTTGATCCGTCCCTCAATCACCTTCTGGACGGCTTCCTGTTCCTTCGTTGTGATTTCAGGAACATCTTTCGTTGTCTTGATCTGAACTGTAAGCTGGGAACCTCCCTGCAAGTCCAAACCCAGTTTCGGTGGCATTGTCACAATCACCACCACGGCTGCAATTAGCAGCACAAAAATTAGAGCCAAGAG
>CAZGDE010000531.1:0-4385 GCA_964524315.1 uncultured bacterium | reverse complement strand
CGCCTTGTTGGACGGGGAAGGACTTCTACCCCGTCCCCTGCCCCAATCCTCCGTTCCCATTGAAAATAACCCGGTGCTACGGCAGTTAATGCTGACCCAGCAACCTGTCGTGTTAAACGACCTGGCAAAATATCCTGAAATGAATGTGCCGGAAATGCCGTTGCGGAACCCGGCACGGGCATTACTGGTTGTGCCTCTGGTTTTAGATGGGGATATTATTGGCAGTATTTCTCTCCGCCAAAATAATCACCCCCGGCGCTGGCAACCATCCGAAATCGAACTGGCCCAGGCCGTTGCAGCCCAGGCCGCGATCGCCGTTCACCAGGCACGTCTGTATCAAAAAACTCGCCAACAAGCAGAACAACTACTCGAGGTCGATCGCCAGAAAACTGAATTTTTCCAAAACATTTCCCATGAGTTCCGTACCCCACTGACGCTGACAATTGGGCCCTTGGAATCAGCGGTTTCCCAGAAGCAGGGGCTTTCCTACGAGCAGGCCACAATCGCGCTACGGAACTCGCGCCGCTTGCTCCGATTGGTGAACCAGTTATTGGATCTACAACGACTAGACGCTGGACGCATTCAGCCTAACTTCCGGCCCTGCGACCTGGCGGATTTTGTCAGTCAAACGGTTGATTCCTTCCGGGCTTACTGTCAGAAGAAAGGGATTCGCCTGGAAACAAGCCTGGCACCCTGCCCCCCTGTCTATCTTGATCTGGAGAAGTTCGACAAAGTACTGTACAACTTACTCTCCAATGCCATGAAATTCACCCCGGAAGGAGGGAGTATTACAGTCACCCTCCAACCGGCAGGGAATCACTGTCTGCTGAAAGTGATTGACACGGGGATTGGTATTCGTCCTGACCAGATTCCACACCTATTTGAGCGATTCCGGCAGGCAGAGGGATCAGCCAACCGTAGCTATGAAGGCAGTGGTCTTGGGTTGTCACTGGTCAAAGAGTTAGTAGAACTGCACGGTGGCCAAATTGCCGTTGATTCTGACTATGGGCAAGGCAGTACATTTACCGTCTGGCTCCAAACGGGAATGGCCCATCTGCCCCCAGAGCAGATCATCGAAGTGCAGGCAGAAATTCAACCCAATCGGGCAGCGGTCGAACTGGCTGATGTCGAGGTAGAAAATCCAGATGACAGCCGCGATGAAGTGATCCCAACTACCACACCAGAGGCCAATCCCAATACATCTCTGATTTTAATAGTGGATGATAATCCTGACCTGCGCACTTACCTGTCCAGCATCCTGCGGGATCAAGGTTATCAGGTTTGCACAGCTCGTAATGGCTCTGAGGGGTTTGAGGCAACGCGCACCTACCACCCGCATCTAATCATTACGGATCTGATGATGCCACGGGTATCTGGCCTGGATATGATTCGCATGATTCGGGAAGAGGAAGAACTGAAGGGCACTCCCATTGTGCTGCTGACGGCCAAAGCAGATGAAGACACCCGGATTGAAGGGGTTGAGCGGGGTGCCGATGCCTACCTGTCGAAGCCATTTAGCGATCGCGAGTTACTGGCAGAAGTGCGTAACCTGCTGGCCCTAAAGGAAAACGAACGGCGTGTCGCTGAACTCAACACCTATTTAACTGAGTCAGTACTACGTCGCTTTTTACCGATTTCGCTCGTGCAGCGGGCAGCGCAGGGTGAGTTGGTGCTGGATCTGCGACCGGAACCCCGCATGGTAACGGTACTCTTCAGCGATATTGTTGGCTTTACCCAACTATCGAACACGCTGCGATCGCGCAAGGTGGCCGAGTTGCTGAACGAGTACCTAGCAGAAATGACCCGTGCCGTGTTTGACAATGGTGGCACCATCGACAAGTTTATGGGAGATGCGATCCTGGCCCTATTTGGGGCACCGGAGGAACTGACTCCTAACGAACAGGTGCGTCGGGCAGTGGCCGCAGCACGGCAAATGCAACACTCTCTCCACCAGTTGAATGACCGCTGGCAGGAACAGGGCATTAGCCAGGTACAGTTCCGCTGTGGCATTCACCAGGGAACAGCGGTAGTTGGCATGTTTGGTAGTGCTGAACGGGCAGACTATACAGCGATCGGCCCCAGTGTCAACATTGCCTCCCGGATTCAGGAAGCCGCGACTCCTGACTGCATCCTGGTATCAGCCGCCGTTGCGGACTACATGGAAGAGGATGAGATCACAAAATGTAGTCCGCTGAAGCTGAAAGGGGTCGATGAAACCGTGTTAACCTTTGCCGTCAAACCAACGCCCAGCTCTCACCACCATGCCCTCAAGCGGGATGAGTCATTGTAGGAGGGCACCCAAACAGGAAAGCCTTCTGGACTGACGGTTCCAGAAGGCTTTGAAGAAAATGTTTAATGCCGCGGAAGTAATATCGAAACCAGTATTTGCAGCCTATGCCTGACGGGAGTAGTATTCAACCACCAGCAGTTCATTAATTTGCAAGGCAATCCATTCCCGCTCGATAACGCCATTTACCTTTCCTTGCAGCTTGTTCTTATCGAATTCCAGGTGACTGGGAAGGTTAGCCAGCCCTGGATACTGCAGATTGGTTTCTACCAACTTACGGGAGCGATCGCGATCGCGCACACTAATGACATCACCAGGACGGCAGCTATAGCTAGCGATGTCTACAACGCGACCGTTAACAGTGACATGACCGTGGTTTACCAATTGGCGAGCGCCGGGAATTGTGGGAGCCATCCCCAAACGGAATACGGTATTATCCAGACGCATTTCCAGCAATTGCAGGAGAACCTGCCCCGTGGAACCGGCGGCTCGACGTGCTTTACGCACGTAACGCAGCAGTTGCCGCTCTGTCAAACCGTAGTTAAACCGGAGTTTCTGCTTTTCTTCTAGACGAACAGCATACTCAGAACGCTTTTTCCGTTCCTGACCATGCTGACCAGGTGGGTATGCCCGACGGGCAGCCTTACGAGTCAACCCTGGCAAATCACCCAACCGCCGCACAATTCGGAGGCGTGGTCCTCGATAACGCGACATTACAACTTCCTCTGTGAATTCAATATTTTAGCCGACCAGCATTTTAGCTAATTTGTCTCAACCGAATATTTCAGCCAAACATTAGCTAAACATTTCAGCCAAACATTCATTATAGGACGAGATGCTTCAAGTTCAAAGGTAAAATTGCGTTAATTTTAAGTTAGGAACTTAAGTTAGGGAACATCGGGTGGGCATAGGCCCACTACTGGGAGAAAGGCAATGAAAGTTGTGTTACTGGGGTTGATTCAAAGTTATCGAGTCTTCATTTCGCCCCTCTTACCGCCTGCCTGCCGGTTCCAGCCAACCTGTTCTGCCTATGCGATGACGGCGATCGAACGCTTTGGTGCCATTAAAGGAAGCTGGCTGGCCGCCTGCCGTATCTGTCGTTGCCACCCCTTCCATCCGGGGGGGTATGATCCCGTACCACCGCTCCCAGGGCAGGAGGAGCAGTCTGGAGAAGGCAAGTCTGAGCGATCGACTGGTCTGGACTCGCGTGATGGCTGGTTATCCTAAGACTGGTTGTAACCGTAGCACCGTCTTGTGGATTTTTAGAAGTTTCTGGGCAAGAATTGACCGGGTTAGGGGAAAATAATCACCTCCCCTAACGAATTGCTCGGAGGCTATCCCAGCGTGATCAAACCTTACCGCCAGGTCGCCATTGTGGAGTGCGGTGAACCCCTCCTGCCACTATTACCCGATCAGTTTGCCCTGGTGCGGCCCCATCCCTATGTCGCACTAGGCGCTCCCTATGGGGATAAGTCACCCTTTTCTGTACGCCAAAGCGTACTGGAACGACTGGTTACCGCCCAAGCGAATTTGCAAACGCAGCAACCGGGCTGGCGCATCCAGATTTTTGATGCCTATCGGCCGATCGCGGTGCAGCAATTTATGGTGGACTATACCTTTCAACAAGTTGTCCAGGAACAAGGTCTAGTAACGGCATCTTTAACCGACAGTCGGCGGCAGGCGCTCCTGGAGCAGGTGTACGAGTTTTGGGCAGTACCCAGTCCAGACCCAGCGATGCCACCACCCCACAGCACTGGAGCGGCACTGGATGTGAGATTAATCGATACCAACGGTGTAGTGGTTGATATGGGTGGCGAAGTTGACGAACTGTCACCCCGTTCCTACCCCCACTATTTTGCTACCAGCACCGCCCCCCAGGAGCAGACCTATCACCGTCACCGCCAGGTGTTATGGGAAAGCATGGCCCAAGCTGGATTTCAGCAACACCCCCAGGAATGGTGGCATTTTAGCTGGGGAGATCAAATGTGGGCCTGGCTAACTTCCCAAGCCAATCCTACGCAGTCAGTGATTGCCAGGTATGGGGCGATCGCCTAAACCAGGACAGGAATCGGCGTGAGCCGCTCCAGGACTTGTTTGA
>CAZGDE010000530.1:1682-4387 GCA_964524315.1 uncultured bacterium | reverse complement strand
CTGTCATTTCCTTGCCGATCCAGGGTTGAATATCTGTGTCGTACTTAAAGCCATTTGCCGTCATGATGCGATCGCGAATGCCGGCCAGGCTCTGGTCGACTGCCGCCTGACTCTGGGCGGTACCGAACTGGCGCAACTGTTCCCACTGTCCCGCATCGGTTGAAATAGACAGGGTCATCAGGACATCCTGTGGGATTGCCTCTGCTCCTGCGGGTAATTCTCCTGGCCCAGCCCCCCGTTGAGTGACGAACCAATACGCCGCACCACCTCCGGCAACCAATGCCACTGCGGCTACTCCAGTCAACAGCAGAGAGGACTTTTTCATTTTCTGAACCATAGAGGACAGGGCTTTTTAACTTGACAGCATGGGCAATGCCCTTGTCACTCTAGCAAACATGAAGCGTTTTATGGCGGTGAGAGTTACCACTTTTTGGCGGTTTATGTCTGTGCTGAGGCAGGCATTTTGCCACGTCGATTGCACGTCCGACCCCCACCCTGGCTCCTCATTTCACTTTATCTTTTCCTCATGGCTATCCTGCACTGCCCTATATAAAGTGTCTCGCTGACGAAAGGGGCGTCCGAGGCTGGCGATCGCCCCCTGTAATTCCGTTACCTCCATACAGGTACCACCCTGCGCGCCTGCCATTGAGGTAATGTGTTCCTCCATCAGTGTGCCACCAATGTCATTGCAACCCCAGGTTAGGGCAGTGGTTGCCCCTGCTAAACCTAACTTAACCCAACTGGGTTGGTGATTGGGAATCCATTTGCCTAAGTAAATGCGGGCGACTGCCATCAGTAATAAAGCATCGGCCAGAATGGGCTGATCGCGTCCAACGCGGCGACGGAGTGGTTTGGGTGCTTCCTGGCCGACAAAGGGCAGCAGGATAAATTCGGTAATACGGGCCGGGTAATCCCGTTCAAGGGCAAGTTGCTGGAGCGATCGCAACTGTTCCAAATGCTGTATCTGTTGGGCGGGTGTTTCGATGTGTCCAGATAGCATCGTGCTGGTTGTTGGCATGCCTAGCCGATGTGCCGTACTGACGATTTCGACCCAGGTCGCGGCGTTAATCTTTTCGGGGCACAGTATCCGTCGTACCCCATCATCTAATACTTCGGCAGCCGTTCCGGGCATAGAGTCAACACCGGCATCCCGTAAGCTGGCAATGACGGTAGCGTAGCTTAACCCATCTTCCCGCGCAATAAACTCTACTTCCTGGGGAGAAAAAGCATGCAAATGCAGGTTGGGAAATGTTGTTTTAATCGCGTTAACGATCTGGAGGTAATAGTCCAGCGAAGTACCGTTGTGTTTAGCCTGTGGATTTAAGCCACCCTGCATACAAATTTCAGTCGCACCCCTTGCTACCCCATCGCCTGCTTTGGCCAGAATCGCATCCAGATCTAACCAGTAGGCACCCACATCGTCTGTATCCCGCCGGAATGCACAGAAGCTACAGTGTTGTTCACAAATGTTCGTGAAGTTGATGTTGCGGTTAATAACGTAGGTAACGGTGTCTCCGGCTTGTTCCTGGCGAAGGCGATCGGCAGTAGTACGAATTTGCTCAGTAGGCGTTACTAAGGAGCTGGTTTTCCCTTGTGCAGGCGATGGTTGAGTGAGTAGAACAACTCCTTCTTCCGGCGATAAATCATGTCCGGCTAATGCTTGACTCAGGATTGTCTTAACACTGGCTACGTCTGTAATCACGGAAGGTCAGATAAAGGTACCAATTCAGCTTAACGTGTTGTGCAAACTTCGCTCAGCGAAAGGGGTTCCCAAACCGTCCCGGCCCAACTCCTGTGGCTAGCTCTACATTCGTGCAACGACATATGCGTTAGGGATTTTTCACCGTTTCTGGCTTTGCTACGGACTGAATCTGACTGTACATAAGAACGGTTGTATGAGTACCGTCATCGAATCTACTGACACTGTACTGATAGGGGTGTACGCAAGCTTACAGTACGTGGTTAATGATGATTTGCAGGAAACTCCGAATTCTTCTACGAAAAAGAGTGTCAAGTTTCAGTTGGGCGGCTCCCTAGTTGCGGAAAACCACAATAATGCCAATTCTGAATGTTGCTGCAATCCTCTGACTCACCCGGATGAAGACTGTTTGGGATGATCTGCTTGGGGTGATCTGCCCGTTGTTTTGCTGCTTCCACAGTTATACGTATGAAATGGGAGAAAGTATCTCCGAATCAAGCCTTGATCTAACTAATTTGAAAGGTCGAATTACACTGATGCTCCTTTTATGAATGAGCTATAGATTGGATTTAGTTCAGAGATGGAGCTGACGGAAAAAACGAAATTTAGTTGCTAAGTATCTGGCTTGTTTACGCATCTAATCGAAGGTTTTTAACCAGGGAATACTGACTCTCATAATAGTTAGTTAAGATGCATGAAACTCTTGATTTGATGGCGATCGCGCCCCAATGATTTAATTTTATCCCTCTGGATTAGGATCATTGCGATTATCATCACTTTGCCATTTTCTCAATTTGAAAAGCTAAATTCAGACAGCAAAAATTGAGCTTGTACAGCGACGAATTACGTGTTCAGTTCTGTTTCTGTAAATTAACCACTTAATTGCTACTAACTTGGGAGTTTTCAATATGTTGCGTCAAACTGCACGTCGTATTCTGCTGGCTTCTACCCTGGTATTAGGAGTCAGTGCCGGTCTTGCACCGAGCGTCCTGGCATTGGATGAAGA
>CAZGDE010000530.1:0-1672 GCA_964524315.1 uncultured bacterium | reverse complement strand
CCCCAACAGGGTGAAGTACTTCCCATCGAAGTCGTTACTTATACTCCTGCCAGTAAGTTTGATATCACCGCTGATACAGCTGTATCTGGACAAAGCTTTGGGACAGTAAATGTACACTCAAACGCTAATGGTGGTTGGACGCTGTCAGTCAAATCCTTAACTGGTGGTGTGCTGAAACACACAGTAGATGCGACGAAAACAATTACCTACTCACTCAAAGTAGATGGTACTGGGGTTGGCGTCGGCACTGCAAATAGCTATGCCCAGGCAAAAGCGGTGACGACATTAACCTGTGCGGCAACCGGTGGTTGTGACTATCCCGTAACGGCAGATATCACGGCTGCCGCAACCAATGGCAAGCCTGCTGGCACTTATGAAGACACGATTACCTTCAAACTGGTCAACAACTAGACGACGCAGTGTTCGACTCCGGAGTACGGGAGCGGTTGACTCGGCAACCGCTCTCTCCCGGTCAACCGGTCTGAGCGATGCTGATAGCCTGTGGTCTCCCAGAAAATTGACGATGCGATGGACTCAGTACGGGTCTGGACAAGCTGCACCTAGGACGATCAGCCGATTTCAGATCCGTACTTTTTCATGGGGTAGATGGTCCAGACCCTATCCTGGCGCAAGCAACATCAGCCTGAAATTACCAGTAAACATCTACTCACAATGCAGTGAATGGCGTTATGGAACGAGGCGCTTCGATTAAATGGTTGGGGTTGTTGTGGCTGGGGTTAAGTTTGAGTCACCCCCCAGCGGTTCACGCATTAGAAACCGTTAGTTACACACCGGGTTCTCCATTCACGTTTAATCTCATGAGTGGTAACCCCAATCAGGACTTTGGTACAGTCAATGTGCAATCGGATAGTCCCAATGGCTGGACACTCAAAGTGCGTTCCCAGCATCAGGGTGCCCTCAAGCATACAAGTAGCCTTTACACAATTCAATATAGTTTGACCATTGACGGCACGTTGGTAGACCTCACTGGGCCGGATGCCACCGCCAAAACCGTAACCGTTCCTAGCTGCTATGAACCGGGTGGTTGTCATTATCCGCTGCAGGGCACTATAGGTGCAGTCGAGATCAACGGTAAACCGGCGGGGGCTTATGCAGATACCCTCACGTTTACGCTCATTAATCACTAAGTTAACAATGATGTGGAATCACCCCTCCTTCAAATGGTCATTGCCGCTGGCATTCGGGTTGAGCTTATGCAGTGCTGTACCCGCCTTTGCAGGTGCGGCATTTCGTTTGGATCCACCCCGGATGACCTTTACCCCTGGCGGTTCAGGTGCAACACGCTCCTTTCGGATTCTCAGTACGGGTGACCAACCGGTTGCGGTCGAAATTCGGATGACGAAGCGAGTGGTTGGTCTCGATGGTGCCGAAACCCAGCCCAGTGCCGAGGCTGATTTTGCGGTGTATCCCGCCCAGATTTTACTGAAACCCGGTGAAACCCAAACGGTACGCGTCACCTGGTTAGGTGATCCCCAGCCGCCCCAAGAACTGTCATACCGCATCATTGCCGAACAGTTGCCGATTAACCTCCCCGTGATTAAGCAGGAACAGAATGGCCTGCAAGTCGATGTTAAGGCATTGTATGTCTATGTCGGCTCCGTGTATATTACGCCGCGTGGTGTTGCGCCGAAGGTGGTGGTCGAGCAGGCAA
>CAZGDE010000529.1:0-4418 GCA_964524315.1 uncultured bacterium | reverse complement strand
GATCTTCGTTAATGCCAGACAGACCAGGCCCATCTAGCGGTTGGCGAATCCGGCTAATAAAGCCAACGATGGGGTTAGTGTCTTGCCAGAGATCGGCAACTTCCACTTGTAAGGCTTTTTCTTTGGTTACCAGAACATCCTCATGGAGTTCGCTGGCAACATCATCAATTTCTTTTTTCGTCATCAGATCTCGCATGACCCGGTAGACGACTTCCGTAATGTCTCTGGCATCGTAAGGATCGGACAAGCCACCCTCAATCATGACGGTTTCTAGAAAGGGTCGGTGCTGTTCAGAAATTTCAGCATTGGGGGGACGTTTGACGGCCTGAGCCAGGGTTGGTGCTTCTACTTCGGTTGAATCGTTAGGGACTTGCGTTTTACTTTGTTTCGATTGTTTATCTACCATGTTTATTTCTCCATCAGGAACATGTCGTATAATTTGCCAGAACGTATCTTCAGCACTTGCTAAATAAGCTATGGGCTTGGCATATTGGCTGAAGGGATATCGGTTGCACAGGGATCGGAAGAACTGGGAATGTGCATCTCTGTATCACTGGGAGCGGGGCCACCGGAAGCATTAGGGGCTTCACCAGCAGCAGCTCTACGAGCTTCTTCTAAAGACTCCAACGGGTTGGCATCAATCGCAGCAGCACCGGCACCTGCCGATTGAGCAACATCGTCATCTGCTGCAGAATTTCTTACTGAAGTCGATTGATTTGTAGTTTCGGGAGACATATCATCTGCCATGACAGGCAATCCTTGGGAAACGGTAAGCGTCACTAAAGAAAATTACTAAAGGAAGCACAGGGATAAATTGCGAACGAAATTTATCTTCATTAAGTCGATCGCAACAAAATTTCCTTTCTTTTATCTATTTAATAATTTGATCTTTATTAAATCTTCAATCTTGAGAGAGAACGGTCATTGTCATACTAAATACACTGCCGTAATGCTGCTTCTACTGGTTGACATACCCCATCTGGAAGATACAAATATTCCAAGTTTTTAGATATTTTCGGAGAAATAGGAGAAGGGTTGTAATCATTAATATTTCTGCGATCTCATCAACCTGATATTCATCAATCCCCAGAAAGACATACTATGACTAGCGAACAAACTATTCCATCAGGTTTTCCAAAAACGCCTCAGAGCAAACTAAAAGAGTGGTCATTGAAGGTTAAGTTTTTTCTGGGATCGCTGTTTTACCTTACCTACGCATCTTATGCCTATCGTTATTCCAGGAAACGGGATCAGGTCGAACGTGAATTTGCTCCCGCTCAACCGCCGCAAATTTCTGGAACACCGGGAAAACTACTACAAGTTGAACCAACACCCAGAGGGGCTTATTTCTACTTCCTGAACGCGAAATTAGAAGTTTGTTTTTTGAAGTTAGACTTTGTTTTAATCAATTGGAAACCGGGACTTTCACCTGTTCCCTATGGCTTAGCTAAACCAGTTGATTGCACTAACCTACAAAACTGGTCAGAAGTAACGGTTAAACTGCAAGAAATTGCCGACGGGTGGACTGTTACCAGTGATGGTTTACAGCTAAAGGTTGGTATTGCTGGAGATCTGCAATTTTTTAACGCTGACGGACAATTATTGCGGCAGGAAAGCCTTCCCCGTTTGGAAGGGGAGCAGTGGAGCCAGCAAATTCAACTACAACCGGAAGAAAATATTTATGGGTTGGGAGAACGGGCCGCTGCATTCAACCTGCGATCGCCCAACATTACCGATCGCCGTTCCCCATCGCCTGAGGGCACTCCCCCAAGTCAGAAATACCGGATGTGGAACTACGATGCTGCCGGAATGTACGGGCCGGGTTCTGACCCGATGTATATCTCCATTCCGGTGTATTTAAGTATGCATCGGCAGGGAAGTCATCTGGTTTTTTACGAAAACTCTTTTGACGCCACATTTGAATTTCAGGCTGATCTAGCGGAAGTCAAGTTTACTGGTGGATCGTTACGCTATTACGTTGCGAGTGGTTCTCCTGCGCAGTTGTTAGAGCGTTACACGGAATTGACTGGGCGATCGCCCTTACCGCCTCGGTGGGCATTGGGTTATCACCAATCACGTTGGGGGTATCGAACTGAAGCAGCCGTGCGCGAAACGGTACAAACCTTTCGTGATTTGGATTTACCCCTGAGTGCTATCCATTTAGATATTGATGTGCAGGTTGATTATCGGGCATTTACAATTGATCCTCAACGGTTTCCTGAATTGGGGCAGTTTACCCAGGAACTACAATCTCAGGGCGTTCGTTTCATTACTATTCTCAATCCCGGCATTCAAAGCAGTCGTAAAAGCAAGCTGTTTCTGGAAGGACGGATGTTAGGTGCATTTTGCCGCTATCCCAATGGGGATCTGGTGGTGGCACCGGTATGGTGTGGCTGGTCAGTATTTCCCGACTTTACCAATCCGGCGGTACGGCAATGGTGGAGTCGACAGTATGAGTTTATGCTTGACCTGGGTGTAGCCGGGTTCTGGCATGACATGAATGAACCAGCGGCATTTATTGCCTGGGGCGATCGCTCCCTCCCCAAATACACACGTCATTTGATGGAAGGGCGGGGTGGTGATCACCGCGAAGCCCATAATGTTTATGGTCTGCTACAAGCGCGGGCGGGGTATGAAAGTCTGTGTGGGTACCGCCCCAATCAACGTCCGTTTATTGTGTCCCGCTCTGGTTGGGCAGGACTACAACGGTATGCCTGGACATGGACGGGTGATATTGAATGTACATGGGAGTGTTTACAACAGACGATTCCTACCGTATTGGGATTAGGTCTGTCTGGCATTCCCTATAGTGGGCCTGATATTGGTGGATTTCAGGGCAATCCTACGGCTGAATTGTATTTGCGCTGGTTTCAATTGGCGACGTTTCTACCGTTCTACCGCTCCCATTGCTCGAATAATGTGGAATATCGGGCACCGTGGACCTATGGGGAACCGTATCTCAGCATCATTCGTAATTTCCTCAAACTACGGTACCGATTAATGCCCTACTTCTATACCCTGGCCTGGGAAGCGACGCAGAAGGGGTATCCACTGGTTCGTCCATTGTTCTGGTATAACCCAGGTGATCCGAAATTCTGGGACGTTGAGGATGCCTTTTATCTGGGTGATGCCTTGCTGGTTTATCCGGTATTGGTAGAGGGAGCGCGATCGCGGCAGGCAATGCTACCACCGGGACAATGGTATTTGTTCTGGGATGACACTGTATTGTTAGGTGACACGCAAGTTGAGTTAGAGACTCCGCAGGACCATATTCCGTTGTTAGTGAAAGCAGGCAGCATTTTGCCGATGGCAACCGATGACACTTTAACTTTGCATGTGTATCCACCGGCGGTCGGTGAGGGCCATAGTCAGGTATATAGCGATGCAGGTGATGGTTATGGTGACTGGCGATTAGACCGTTTCCGACTGGTACGGTTTGCAGATGGGTTAGAACTGTTTTGGGAACAATATGGGGATTACCCGATGTTATACAAGTTTCCCTATCAGTCAATCACTCTACATTTTCATGGGTTTAAGCTCCAAAAAAATTGGATTGATGGTATGGCGCATTTTGCCGACCATGATCCGAATCAACCAGATCAAGATTACTGTTTCAAAATTAACCAACCATTTAGACAGGCATATTTTCAGGGTGAATTTACCTACAGCATTTCTTTGGAATAGGGATCGAATAAGTTCGATACTTCGTAGGGGCGGGTTTTGTGGTCAAAGCTATTGCTAAATGCTGATGAATCTGCTAAGTTGTCCGCACAATTTGCGAATTTATAAAATTGCACAAATCAAATAGGATTACTGTATATATTGGTAAACAGCTAAACATCATAAAAATAATTTAGTTCTCTCCTTCGGTTGAGGTAGAAAGGTGCTTCACCATTGACGATTTACATATAGCGTTCCTATTTGGATTTTAAGCAAAGATTTCGTAGAAATCCTTGCTCAAAAATCTCTTCACTCTCACAAATAATTTAGGAATGCTATAGATTTAATCTGAATCAGGAGAAACATTAATGATGCAATCTCTTTTGTTAGCAGTACAATCCTATGATGATTCCCCTGCTGTCTGGTCGCAGACGGGTACTCCTATTATTATCTCACTCACCTGTATTGTAGTTTTATTCATAGCTAGTCGTGTCATCGAAAAGCCCCATGTTGGCCCCAAAATGCCCCTTGGCCCGCTAGGCCCTATTTTTCGAGACATTAGTCTCGCTGGTTTTATTGGTGCAATGAGCTTTGGTCATATCCTTGGAGCAGTTTTAGTGTTGGTGGCTGCCCGTTAACTTATAAATGTCAGGTATTGCTGATTAGAAATATAAATCTTGTAGGGGCAGTTCGCGAACTGCCCCTACAGCCGACATGCGTACCTGCAAATCATCTCTGCATTCAGCAACCCTAAATAT
>CAZGDE010000528.1:0-4447 GCA_964524315.1 uncultured bacterium | reverse complement strand
CATTGTCCAGAATTAGCAGGCAACGATGACGGCGTAAATAGTCAAGTAATTGCAGAATTTGTTGATCCAGGCGATCGGGGATGACCGTTTCCTGCCGCTGGGAAAGGAACAAAATGAGATCTGCCATCAGGCTCCGGATGGGTGGGGCATTGCGGAGCGATCGCCAGATTACGAACTCAAAGGGTGCTATCAATTCATTCTCTGCCCTGCCCTGGGGAGAAAATGCAACTGCCGTTTGACCGCCAGCCTCGATCACCTGTTGCGCTAACTTGATGGACAAAGCGGTTTTGCCGATACCGCCCATCCCAAATAGCCCCACTAAGCGGCAACGATCTCGCATTGTCCAACGTTCTAGCGTGGCCAGCTCATGGTTACGCCCGTAAAAAATTGAGACATCGGCCGCTTCGCCCCAATCCGTGAGAGTGCGGGTAGATGTCATGGGCGATCGCGCCCATCTGGGTGATACGGCTTCTGGCGTGGTTGCCTGGCTGTTAGCTTCCTGGTTACTGACTGCCCGGTTGATCAGGTGCCGCTTAATCACTGCGTGTAGATTAGCCTTACTGACTTTCTCCCCAAAGGCCGTGGAGAGCGATCGCCACAACTGCGAACCAGTTTGCTTCACATAACCCAATTCATAGCCCAACTTGCGCGCTGTTTCCTGATAGGGCAAATCATTCCAGGTGTCTCGCAAAATGGTGGCTTGCAGCTTGTTCAGACGCTCATTGCTGAGAACCGTTTCGATAATGCTTAGTGCTTCTTCAGCATTCATAGATATGGGAGCTAGTACACCTGAGGCGGGAACACTATCAGTTAACGAATTAAATGTATCCTTATCTCTTCTGCAGAGACAAAAGCAGGTTCGTACCAGGTATGATTTTTTCTAACTTTACTCTCACCTTTATCGAACCTTGTCAAACTGTGAAACCGTCAAATTTGTCACATTTGAGTGAGGGTTTTTCCCATAGGCTGGCAAACATCCTACAAATCTGGTTATTCAGTATTTTGCTATCTCAAAAGTTTTTGCCCCTCTACATTATTGGTTTTTAAGGAGAATTGGACAGTGAGTACGAGACGGTATTTATACATTCCCCGGCGGCAGGTGATTCGAGGACTGCTGGCGACCACGGCGTTTGGTGTGACCTCCAAACTCTGGGGTTGTGCTTCGACTCCTTCTGACACCCAGGCGGGTACTGGTGGTGATCAGGCCAGTCCAGTCTCCGACAAACCATTAGTCATGGGTTTTATCTATGTTGGTGCTAAAGATGACTACGGTTGGAACCAGGCACAAGCCACTGGAGCCACTGAGGTCAGCAAACTTCCTGGCATCAAAATTGTCGAACAGGCAAGTGTGCCCGAAACCAAAGAAGTCCAGGAAGTCATGCGCAACATGATTGAGCAGGACGGTGCCAATGTTCTATTCCCTACTTCTTTCGGTTATTTTGACCCCCATATTTTAGAAATTGCCAAAGATTACCCTGAAGTACAGTTCTTCCACGCGGGTACTCTCTGGAAAGAAGGATTGCCAAACAATGTCGGCAGTTACTTTGCCCTGGTAGATGAGGGGCAATACCTGGCCGGACGAATTGCAGCCATGGCCAGTAAGAGCGGCAAACTGGGCTTTGTGGCAGCTAAACCAATTAATCCAGTGTTACGTAACATCAATCCCTTTATTATGGGTGCCCGTAGCGTTAAGCCTGATATCAAGATGCAGGTGATTTTTACGGGTGATTGGTCTATGCCAGTGAAGGAAGCGGAAGCCACCAATTCCCTTGCTGATCAGGGTGTAGACGTGGTTGCGATGCACGTTGACAGCCCCAAAGTGGTAATTGAAACCGCCGAAAAACGGGGCATTTACTCCAGTGGCTTCCATGCTGCCCAAAATGACCTGGCACCTAAGGGGTACCTGACGGGTACAGCTTACAAGTGGGGCACCATCTTTAAGAGCTATGTTGATCTGATTCGGGGTGGTAAAACCCTGATGAATGGTGGCATTCCCCACCAGGTAATCGGTGGTCTGAAAGAAGACTACATCGATCTAGCACCCTTTGGTGCTGCGGTATCGGAAGCGGCGAAGAAGGACGCGACGGATACTAAAGCCAAGATTATCGATGGCTCTGTAGTGGTCTACAAGGGCGCAATCGAAGACAACGCCGGAGCGGTCAAAATCCCAGAAGGCACTGCTTACAAGGTAACAGCACCGGAACTGACCAAAATTGACTGGCTGGCCGAAGGTGTGATTGGTAAAGCCAGCTAATTGGCGGGATCGCCATCTCCTCTACAGGATTCGGGAATTAGAGGTAATGGGTGTGGCTGGTGCCTTTTCCCCTTTTCTGGCTCCCGGATCTGAACATTCTTCCACTCGTTAATGTAACCCCCCTCTGCTATGGCATTAAGTCGTTCTAACTGGCGCTCAACGGCTGAGTCGATCGCCATTCCTGTGGGAGCCATTCTCTTTGCAATGGTTTTGTTTGGCCTCTTCTGCCTGTTTACGGGCAAAAACCCCTTTGCGATTTACGGGGCAATTTATAACTCTGCCTTTGGCAGTTGGCGATCGTTCCAGGGTACGCTCTTACGGGCAGCACCGCTGATGTTGACATCGCTATGTACGGCATTACCGGCACGGTTGGGGTTAATGATTATCGGTAACGAAGGGGCGCTCGTCATGGGCGGCATCGGTTCCGTTATTGCCGGGTTGTTAGTGGTCTACGGCAGTGTCCTGCCGACACCGGCCCAGTTACAGGCCCCATCGGGATTACCGCCTCTAGTGGTACTGGTTTGCATGGCACTGGCGGGTATGCTGGCCGGAGGCGTGTGGATTGGTATTGCGGGGGCGTTGCGCCATTACCGGGCGGTGAATGAAACCATTAGTAGTTTGTTGATGAACTACATTGCGATCGCAATGCTGAATCACCTGGTGGAGGGGCCAATGAAAGATCCCTCTTCCCTCAACAAACCCTCCAGTTTTCCCATTCCTGAGACCTATAAGTTAGGCAATATTGTTGCCACCCGCATTCACTACGGCTTAATTTTTGGGCTGATTGCCTGTGTGATTGCTTACTTTTTGATGCAACACACAACCTTTGGCTTTGCAGCCCGCACGGCTGGTGGCAATGTCAAGGCAGCCCGGATTGCGGGTTTACCTGTCGGTAAGCTGACCATTATCGTCTGTTTCCTCGCTGGTGCCTGTGCTGGTTTGGCAGGCATGGTTGAGATTGCTGCTGTCCAGGGTCAGGCAAATGCTTCCCTGGTTGCTAACTATGGTTATTCTGGCATCCTGGTTGCCTTTGTCGCTCGTTACAATCCCCTGGCTGCTATTCTGGTGGCGGTGCTTCTCGGTGGGATTGTTGCCAGTGGTGGGGCTTTACAGCGGACGTTTGCCATGCCTGATGCAACGGTTTTACTGTTCCAGGGTGTTGTCTTCCTGGTGGTGCTTTATAGTGAGTCTCTCTACGGTCGCTTCCAGTTTTTCAAGGAAAAGCCCCCAGCCCCAGCGACTCCTCCTCCGGCATCCACAGCAGTACCGATCTAGGCGATCGGCTCTGGTCAGGTTAGGTGGGTCATTGGTTAGCGACATTGCAGCGATATTGAACCGATTGACCGCTCACGAATAACCAGGCCCAAGGACTACTGCTCCCTCAATATACGCATTTAGTTATTCTCTTAAAGGAAACATCAGATGGCAGCTGAAGCATTGGGTTGGTGGGGGGTGCCCCTCGGCATTATGGCAGGTACGTTGCGTGGCAGTGCCCCTTTTCTGTTTGTTAGTTTGGGTGAGTGTTTGACCGAAAAAAGCGGCAAGATTAACCTGGGTCTGGAAGGTGCCCTGTTAATGGGAGCCATGAGTGCCTATGCTGTTTCCTACCTGGGGTCAGATAAGTGGGGTATCTCGCCGGCATTGTCTCCCTGGTTGGGTGTGCTGGTCGCTGGTTGTGCCGGGATGGTATTGGGCTTTATTCATGCCTGGTTATCACAACAGCCGAAGGTGAATGATATTGCGGTTGGTATCGCTATGATCATCTTTGGTAGTGGTTTGGCATTTTTCCTCGGTAAACCTTTCATTCAGCCGCAGGCACCTCAGTTGCCAACGATCAATTTAGGTGGTTGGAGTACACTGCCGTCGATTCAGTCTGCCCTTAAGATCAGCCCTATTTTTATCCTCGGGGTACTGATCGCGCCTTTGATGGCCTGGTTCTTTAAGTGTACCCGCTGGGGATTGTTCATTCGGGCGGTGGGTGATAGTCCCGATGCCGCTCTGGCGATGGGTGTATCAATTAAGAGAGTCCGGATGCTGTGCATTATTGCTGGTAGCTTCCTTGCCGGAATTGGTGGTGCGTCTCTTTCCCTCTACTACCCTGGTATCTGGTCTGAAAGTATCTCCAGTGGGCAAGGATTAATGGCAGTGGCATTGGTGATTTTTGCCCGGTGGAACCCAATTCAATGCCTCTGG
>CAZGDE010000527.1:2470-4456 GCA_964524315.1 uncultured bacterium | reverse complement strand
GACCTCAATAGCGTTCATATCTTGCTTGAGCATTATTTAGGAGCTTTGTGTACTTTTGCTTTTGATGAAAATGCTACTGACGTTTCACGAAGCCAACGAATTTGTCCTTCTTGGCAAACCGATCTAATTGGGGAGATCTGGAATGGAAGACCGCTAGAAACCTGGATGGAAGGTGTGTCTCGCAATGGTCAATGGTTAATCAAAGGTCAGTCTTCGCAGGACGGCAACGAAGGACATAAAACTAAAGAACTGGCAGGTCGGTGTCGTGCCCTTCGTCTAGCCTGGTCTCGTGGAGACGATCCGCGCGATCGCTCTCAGTGGTCATTCAGCCAACGTCCCCTTCCCAAACTTGCCCTCGTCCTTGATGGAAATTGGGATGTAAGCAAAAAACGCAATCTCTACGAAGCTGGATGGGATGGGGTGGGTGATGTTTCACAGCTTCATGAACTTCGCCAATTAATTCAAGGGACTTCCTCAACCTAAACACCCCATGAAAAGCTCAGTTTTAGCTTGCCTTCATTAAGCGACGGTTTGGGTAAAGACTTCATAAATCTAATGCAATTCCCCTCAGTTTCCGCAGGAACAGCAACACTGATAGGTTAAACCTGATCTAGGGAATTCTATGTAGGAAAAGCTGCCCTTATGTCTGAGGCAGGAAAATGACATTTACTGAATCTTCGCCTGCTCAAGGTAACAGGGTTGGATTTGTCACCTTAGCAGAGTTTTACCGTGCCTACACAACCTTCCGTAACCGACCTAATGATGAGCAAGCGGAGGCGATCGCCCAACCTCCCAGCGAGCCACTCTTCATTGTGGCTGGACCCGGCACTGGCAAAACAACCTGCCTCACCCTCCGCATCCTCAAGCTAATTCTGGTAGACGGTGTTCCACCCAAAACCATCCTCGCGACGACCTTTACCAAGAAAGCAGCAGCAGAACTGCGATCGCGCATCCTGGGTTGGGGGTTTCAGCTACTGGAAGCACTCCAGGCTGATCCTCAAATTTCTGCCCAGGCGAAAGCCCAACTTGCCAAAGTAGACATCAATCAGGTTCTCACAGGGACGATCGATAGCCTCTGCGAACAGATCTTGCGCGACTTTCGCGATCCTGGCACCCAACCTCCGATTCTGGCTGACGACTTCGTTTCTAAAACCCTGTTGCTCCAGGAAGGGCTTTTTAACAATCGACGTGACCAGAACGGAGACTTAGACGAATTTCTCCTTACCCTGCAAGGCTCTCGGTGGAACTGGAACGTTGGCAAAAAGACCGACTTACTTCAGGAGGTTTGGGATCGTCGATTTCAAGATCAGGTTGATTGGGATGATTTTCTCACCAGTGGGGCATCTGCCAATGAACAAGCAGCCCTCGATTTAATCGGAGAGGCGATCGCAGATTACCAACAAGAACTGGGCGATCGGCTCATGGTCGATTTTGCGTTGTTGGAACAGGAGGTCTTGAACCGTCTACGTCAGGGAAAACTGACCGAATTTTCTCAGCAGATTCAAGTCGTACTAGTAGACGAGTACCAGGACACTAACCTACTTCAGGAAGGTATCTACTTTGAACTGGCAAAAGCCTGTGACGGAGCAATTACGGTTGTCGGCGACGACGACCAGAGCCTCTACCGCTTCAGAGGAGCCACCGTCGAACTATTCAGCAACTTTGGCGATCGCTACGAAGCCGTATTTGATCGCCAACCAACCACTATTTTTCTGAGGACGAACTACCGATCCACCCGAACCATTATCCAGTTCGTTAACAGCTACGCAACACTTGACCCTGCCTACCAGGCTGTCAGAGTCCAAAACAAGCCTACCCTTTTACATGGACCGGCTGCTGACGTTGGTATTCCAGTCTTAGGAATGTTTCGGCAGAATGTGGATGCCCTCGCCAGTGATTTGGCAAGTTTCATCCATCGTATTTTTCGGGGAACTGGCTATCTCCTTCCCAAGGGCACAAGGATTGAGTGTGCTTCAAATGGAGGAG
>CAZGDE010000527.1:1929-2460 GCA_964524315.1 uncultured bacterium | reverse complement strand
ACTGTGTAGCAGCCCAGCCGAATACAATACCAGTGGCAATCCACGTTTGCCACTGCTCCTACGGCAAGAACTGCTTGGCAAGGCTCCACCCATTGAGGTCTTCAACCCACGAGGACAAGACCTGACTGAAATTGAAGTAGTTGCTCAGTTTGGGGGGCTGTTGCTGGAGTGCCTTGACCCAGGAGGAGCAGTTGAAGCCAACACCAGTGGACTAAACGACAGCATCATAGATACCTTCACAGCTTGGCGAGGCACCGCTATCAATTTCGTTAGCTCTGCCAACGCACCACAAGGGCTTTTAGAGTTTGCTCAAGGTTGGGCATCACGGCAACCAGGGAAATCAGGATTTCAGTGGTCTCCCAACGTACCAGCTCTGGAACTCATTTACGGGCTTGTCCACTATTTCCCATTTCTCCACGACAATCCAGAGGGACAAATTTACCTGGAGGTGTTCACTCGGCAGATTTCGGCGTGTCAGCAAGTTGGTAGCTTTTCCGGGAGAGTCGTCACTGATCCAAATAATCCAGGATT
>CAZGDE010000527.1:0-1919 GCA_964524315.1 uncultured bacterium | reverse complement strand
GTCCAAAGCCTCCGTTAAAGAACTACTCCGGAGCTTTTTAGCTCCGATCGCTTCTGGCACAATCAAGGTCAACGAGGATTTGATGGAAGCGTTCCCGCGCGATCGCCTCAGCATTCTGTCTATCCACCAGTCAAAAGGACTGGAATTTCCCCTCGTCATTGTTGACGTAGGTTCTGACTTCAAGACAAACCATCATGCCCATCGGTTTAAGCGATTTCCCGATCAAGAAGGTACTCCTCATCGCATGGAAGATTTGCTGCGTCCTCATACCGATCTCAATGCCCCAAACCGAGGTGGACGCGATCGTACATTCGACGATCTTTACCGCCAATTCTTCGTTGCCTATAGCCGTCCACAGGAGGTTCTACTTTTGGTTGGGCTAACGCCAACCCTACCAGGCGGCAGAGTGCCCAATATTGCAACGGGATGGAATCGAGATGGTGTTTGCGTTTGGAGCAGCAACCAGACATTTCTGACGATTTGAAGTGAATCTTGCTAGCCAGTTTTTGTAGAACTACACCATTTGAGTACGGCAAACCCATTAGAGGAGCAATCGAAATCCGTATAGCTTGAAGTGAAATCGCATTAAAGATTACAAATTGGAGATCAGTATATGGGTGGGATTGGGTTGGGTAAGGGGGAAGCTTGGTATCAGAGCGAACCACTGACTACACGATTAAAGAATTTGATTCGGGACTACCCAGAAGGCGTTGGCATTATTAAGGAGCTAATCCAAAATGCTGACGACGCTAGAGCAACCTGTGTAGATATCGTCTTCGATTGGCGAACCCATGACTTTAGTCTGCTCCCCGACCCTCGCATGGAGACACTGATGGGAGCCTCCATGCTGGTTTATAACGATGCTTTATTTACTGATCAAGATTTCCAGAACCTCCGAAGCTTGGGAGATAGCGGCAAGAAGGAAACTCTTTGGAAAACAGGCAGATTTGGAGTCGGATTTAACTCGGTCTACCACGTTACTGATTACCCAAGTGTTATTTCCTGCGATCGCATTGCTTTCTCTGATCCTCATGCGACCGCAATTCCGGGTGCAACCTTAGCCCAACCGGGGAACAGTTGGCGATTTGCAGAAGAGGGATGGTGGGACTATCCAGATTTTATGAAGGTTTACGAGCCAGGAGGATTACAACCAGGTACATCAGAGTTTCAAGGAACACTTTTCCGCCTGCCTTTACGAACTATAACCCAGGCAAAGCAAAGCAAAATTCGGAATGAACCATTTACTCAAGAGAACGTGCGCCAACTTTTGACAGAGTTTGTCAAAGTTGGGGAAGAGATGCTGCTCTTTCTTAAATCGGTTCTCACCATCCGGGTTAGCGAGATTCACTCTAACGGAAACAAGAACACTTTACTTACCATAACTACCCAGAATGACCAAGTAGTCCAAGCTCAGCGGAGTAAGTTGCTTGCTCCATTGCGGAAAGGCGCAGAGGCACTCCTGACCCTATGCCAGAATAATCCCAACGCTCTTCCCACAGTTTCGTACCAACACAAAATTAACGTTGCCACCACTCAAAATCAAACGACTTCAACCTGGCGCGTCACTAGCCTGATGCGTGCAGAAGGTGAATTGCTCAAGTTAATGCGGGAACTGGCAACACAAGGAGAAAAAGCAGTTCCTTGGGCAGGAACCGCTGCTCTGATTTCTAGAACGAGCAATTCACAACCAAAAGACTTCGTAGGTCGAGCATACTGCTTTCTTCCCCTACCTCAGGAAACAGGACTTCCTGTTCACATTAACGGCTTTTTCGATCTGGACTCATCTCGACGTGAGTTAACCAGCGATACGCTGACAGGCAGGGATGCAAAGCGGGTGCTTTGGAACCAACTGCTTGTACGACACGCTTAGTGGTGCAGAAATCTCAGGTGGTCTCAATATGAGAAGGTGACGACTTTAG
>CAZGDE010000526.1:0-4457 GCA_964524315.1 uncultured bacterium | reverse complement strand
ATATTGAATAGTGCCCTGACAACGCCAAGTCATACAGGCGGCGTGAGGAGTGAGACGAGGATGAGGACGACGACAAATATTGCAGCGATATACACCCTGATGAGGTGCAATCTTCAACTTATCAGAGTCAATCTGATAAGCCCCATCGCAACCTGTCAGAGGCTTATTGGCACTATTTCGCAGGGTAACGGGGAGGAGAATCTTGAGGTCTTCTGTCAGGCATTGCCACAGTTCGTCAAAGAATTCATCCATTTGCTCTTTAGGAACACCCCATCGACGAGCCGCCTGACGAGCAGTGGTATCTCCCTTATCACTGAGCCATTGCTGAATCCAGCTTGTTGAGTTGCTGCCTTCTCTTGTTTTTTTCAGTCCTTTGGGCACCCCCTTCAAAATGGGCAGGTAGCCTCGCTGCACTTCGCGATCGCCCTCTCGCCAAATTTTCGAGAAAATTCTGCCCTGAGAGTCCAGCACGATATTGTTGCGGCGGGCAATATCCAGCAAGGAAGCCACTCCATTCACCAGTTCTTCTGCAGAGATCCCCAGAACTGTTGCCCATCGCTGAATAAAGGGGGGGTCAGACGAGAGACCTGCATAATTTAGTTGAATCCGTCCCCAGGGTTCTAGTCCAATTCGTTGTTTTACGCCTGTGGTGATTTCGCGCAAAATTTGAATTCGCAAGAAGTAGCGGCGCTCATCTCCGTGCTTTACCCCTTCTGCTTCCTTCGGGAACGCCCGCCAGACTTCAGGAATCAGCGCACGGCTGAGTTCCTCATCGGCATCTAAGAGGTCGTCCATATGGGCAGTCAAGTCTCCAATTGAAATGGAGCCTTGCTTAATGCGATCGTCCATTAACGCGCGGAGGCGGTAACGACGGGCATGATCCTGCATCCAGCCAGCTTGGAACGCAGCATCCTGGCGATTATCGGCAAAGACTAGGAGCCGTCTGCGCTCGGCATAGTGAAGCATGTTCTGTGCCAGCACATGGACATCAGAAACGGTGGTGGCTCGAATTGGACGGGCAGGATCACGGAAACGACCGAAGCTGTTTCGTCCTAATGATTGGCAGGCAATACAGGACGTAAGAGCACCTGGGTGATCTGCCTTCTGTCGAATGGCAAGGAGCGTGATCGCTTCTCCATCTCGCCCACAATGGGCGCAGCGTTGTACGGGAGTGGCGTGGAGAGTGCCACAAGCACGGCAGAAGTAAAGCGGAACCGTGGAACGAGGATAAGCGCGAGGGGTAGCCGTTAGGAGTGGAGAGTCGGATGAGCTATCGTCATCAGCCTCGTCGTCGTCATCGGTAATGAGGCGATCGCACAGCAGTAAGCGGTTGCCCTGCAACTCCTCGGAGAGCGGTCGCCAAATGGTTTGCTTGCCCTGCGCCTGTCCCCCTTCGGGAGTTTTGCCAGTAAAGGTGAAGTCTTCAACAAAGTGCTCGAAATAGTGCTGCCCACAGGTGGTGCAGGTCAAGACGGGTAATCGGAACAAGTCGTCACTGGCTGCATCATTGCTAGCATCTTCAGCCGAGAGCCATAGGCGGGGTCGAGCTTTGCCATCGGGGAAGGTGACAACGGCTCCGCCTACTCCTCGCACAAAGGCATGAATAATTGGGCGCAGCAGCGGTCTTCCCTCTTTACGGGATGCAGCCCCTAAAGCTAGCCAGATCAGCAACTCTTCTTCAGAAATCGGGCGACCAATTTGTTGTTTGAGTTGGCGGATCAGATCGCTGAGATGACGGGGAGCATGGAGAGCGATCGCTAACTGAAAAATCAGTTCGTTGGCAGCAAGCGAATTGTAGAGGCTATCCTGCCAGCGACCAGCTTCAAGGGATTGACCCGTCAGTTGCTTAAATACCGTACAAACCGCAACCCCAGTTTCGTCTTCAACGGCATTGAGAACCGCTTGTAGGTTGCTTGCCGTGTTTCCATTGAGGGTTGGTGGTAATTGGCGATCGCTTGGGGGTGCCCAAATTTCCTCTTCATACTTCTCGCCGACCAGTTCTACATTCGCCTTATCCACTCCAAAGAAGCGGGCAGCAAAGTCTCGTCCGGCTTCTCGTCCTTTATCGGGGTCGGCGATCGTGGCTGAGGTGGCAATGCATACAGTTTCGTCGGGCTTTTTACCGCAGAAGGTGCGTAATCTACGGATTAGGCAAGCTGTTTCTGCTCCGGTCGCTCCTGTGAAGGTATGGGCTTCGTCAAAAACCAGAAAGTTCAACTGCGCCTGGTTGAACATTTCTACGTCTTCTTGCCGAGTTAGCAGCAGTTCCAGTTGTTTGACGTTGGTGAGAAGAATTCGGGGTGGATGCTTCTGCATTTCTTCACGAGAAACCCGTTCTTCATAAGGATGGACGGCTTCAGGTCGCTTTTCTTGCTGCAACTTTTCAACCGCTTTGAGGTAATCTGCCTTAGAAGCGCCAGCCCTAAGCCGTTTACCGACAACCTGCCCAGTTTTTCTGGGGGTTTTGCCAACATACATGCCAAAAGAAATCCCTGTACCTGCCAGCAATTCTCGGAGTCGCCCCAGTTGGTCTTCTGCCAGGGCATTCATTGGATAAACGATGACGGCAACAATCCCTTCGGGTGTGCCCTGGTCACGAAGCTTGAAGCATTGGCTGATGATGGGATAGAGAAAACATTCGGTTTTACCGGAGCCTGTACCTGTAGAAACCAGGGTAGTCTTACCTGAATGGATGTGGCGGATTGCATCTTCCTGGTGCCCATACACGGTTGGGTGCTCTTTGGGAATGACTGCTTTCATCCCAGGATGAAAAATTCCCTCAGTCACTAAATCGTCTACTCTTGCGCCCTGCTTGAAGATGCGGCTGAGGCTGACGTAAGGACCTTTGAGCAGGGGAGTGGCGCGGGTTTTCTCCAGGTTGAGGAGTGTTCGCATCTGCTCATAAAGGTTGCCGTCCGCAAAGGGGTAGGCGGTGAGCTGGTATTTGAGGAAGTCGTCAACGACTTTTTCGGTATAGACGATCGGGTTGAGCATGAGCAGGGGGGAGATGGCTTATCTGTTACTGTTTTAACCCAAAAAAATCAACTCCTCGCTTGTCTATCCCGTCTAAATCCCTGATTGATAAAGCCTTGTAGCCCTTTTTGAGTAAGTTGTAGTTCTGCTTTGGTCTCGGAAAGCTCTGTCTCTACAGACTTCAATTGCGTTTCAAGGTCTGTTCGAGCCTTGTGGCATTTTTCAAGGTGCTGCAAGGTTTGGTCGTATAAAACCTGAGTTTGAGTGAGGCGACTTTGCAAATCTCCTACAGATTTTCTCAAATCCGTTGTTGTCTTATGATTCTCCTCTAACCTTCCTTCTAGAGATGCCACTTGGAAAGGCAGTTGCCCTTGTTGTTCTTCTAAAAGCAGGACACGTTGCTGAGATTTCTGTAATGTCTCCTGACTATCGTGCAATCTTAATTCACACGACTCTAGCTGGCTCTGAATGCTCAACTTGTCTCGTTCTGATTGTCCTAGCTGATCTCGGACTTGATTCAAATCCCTAATCAAGCTATCTCTTTCGCCCTCTAAAGCAACTTGCTTATTACAGATTTCCTCCAGCTGTGTTCGGGTATCAACAAGTTGTCGCTCAAAATCAGATTTTTCTAAATCAAGGCGAGTTACATCACGCTGTGCTTGATATAACTGTTCATGCAATTCTGTAGACAGGCGATCCAATGTATTTTGTGAATTAGCGTATTGTTCACGCACTATTTTTAGCTGGGATTGAGTATCAGATAGGTTGTGTTCGAGGCTTGATTTCTCTTGATTTAAGCGATCGCTCGTCAATTGAGCTTGATTTAATTCTGTATTCTTGGAATCAAGCAACTCCCGTAAGCGATCGCGCTCTGTCTCGGTTTGCTGAACTCGCTTCTGTAACTCTGCATTTTCTTGCTGTAACCCATTAATTAGGGGAGCAGCAACGGGACGGATTGCTTGTAATTGCTCATTTGCTTGATGAATTTGAGTAGCCAGTTGGCGAAATACATCCAGTGCCTCGGATGAAGTGTTATCCGGTTGACACTGATTTAGTCTTTCGATAACCAACTGAATGGCTGGAGATAAATCTTGACTGAGTATCGTCAGTTGATGGTTAGCTTCCTCCAAAAGCTGCGATCGCTCTGATAATGTCTCTGTAAGGGTGCATTGCTCCTTCAGCGACTGCTGCATTTCACTCTGGAGACGCTCGTTTTGAGTTTGAAGAGTTTGCTGTTCGAGGTCGAGTTGACTTCGAACAGTCGCAACCTGCTCGTTTAAGCGTTCATTCTGCTCAGAGACTACTGTGATCTGTTGCTGTAGTGTTCCGAAATGAGGCAGAATTTCTTCTTGCTGAGCTTGAATTGAATTCAGTAGCGTTTCATCTTGAGTTTGGAAGCGGCTTAATATAATTTGGGATGACTCATTTTGCTTCACCTGAAGTGTTTCAAGCTCTGGCAAAAGTTGAGCGATCAAATCAGCGAT
>CAZGDE010000525.1:0-4526 GCA_964524315.1 uncultured bacterium | reverse complement strand
CCTCTCTGCTCCTGCTGTTAATTCTGCTGCTAGGGGTGGTTTTGCGCTTTTGGCACCTGGACTTGAAACCAGTCTGGGCGGATGAAGTGTTAACCGCAATTTTCAGTATGGGCCGCAATTTTGCCGATGTGCCCCTGAACCAAATCTTCTCGTTTCCTGAATTGGCCCAGGTCTTAACGTTGCAGCCGGAGGCGACCTGTGCCGATATTACACAAACGGTATCCACCCAGTCCGTACATCCACCTTTGTTCTTCTGCTGGATGCATGATTGGCTGATGTGGACAGCAGCATTACCAGTTTCCTGGGTCTGGAAGTTGCGGGCGTTACCTGCCTTGTTTGGCATTGTGGCGATCGCGGCAATTTACCAGTTAAACCGGGTTGCCTTTTCCACGACGGCTGGGTTGTTGGGAGCCACGGTGATGGCAGTGTCACCCTTTGCGGTTTACCTATCGCAGGAGGCCCGTCACTACACCCTGCCCATTGTGCTGGTCACGCTGGCATTGCTGGGGCTTTACCAGCTCCACATTGACCTGTACAGGCAACGATTTCGTCCTGCCATCTGGTTAGGCTGGATGGCCGTTAATAGCATTGGCTTCTACATTCATTATTTTTTCTTGCTGGCGTTTATGGCTCAAGCCATTACCCTGACGGCCAACTTCCTCAGCATGAAGTATTTGCCCACCCTGCATCCGCAGGCTCATCTGTTGCAGATGCGGCGATCGCTGACAGCCATTACTTTGGCAATTGGAGGTGTCTGTCTGGCATATCTGCCCTGGTTGCCAACGATGGTGAGCCATCTCAGTCGGCCAGAAACAGATTGGTTAACCCCCCAGTCACCCGATTGGCTCGATCTGGTGGCACCGTTGTATCGTCTGCCTGTTGGGTGGATTTTGATGGTCATTGCCCTGCCCGTCGAAAAACAACCCCTCTGGATTGCCATTCCCGCTGTCATTCTCATGCTGGTGTTTACCGGCTGGTTACTCTGGCAGTTAGCCGGTCGTTTTGGGCAACTTTGGAGTCAACCCGAAACCCATTTGCCCACCCGAATGCTGGTCGTCTTCATTCTGGCGGTCTTATTAGAGTTCCTGGCGATCGTGTACCTGTTGGGCAAAGATTTGACGGTGGTACCCCGCTATAACTTCATTTACTTTCCGGCTGTTTGTGCCCTATTAGGAGCCTGCCTGGCCCAAACAGCAACAGTTGGTCGGCAAAAATCAGGCTTTAAAAATCGGCGCGTTTCCGGCCAACCCGTCGTGCTGGTGGTCATCCTGGTGGGTTGCATTAGTAGCCTTCTGGTCAGCACAAATTTTGTCTTCCAGAAACCATATCAACCGAACCAGGTAGCAGCCGATATGCGAATTCACCCAGATACATCATTGGCTGTTGGGATGGCCTATGGTGACTTTCAAGATGTGGCGTTGGGGCTCAGTTTTGCTCTGGCACTGGGCCAACCAGCCAACCAACCGGCGTCAACCACCGTTACGACGCTGGCATTTTTGCAACGATCGCCCGACTATGGGCATGTTTTACAAGCCCTGGCAAAATTGCCCCAACCCCTGCCCTTACCACTCAACTTTTGGTTTGTCGCACCGGGTCTGCGGCAAGTCGACTTTCCCCCCACTCTATTACTGGGTCAACCGTCGGGTACGCCAGCAACCTGTACGCTTGAGCGATCGCACTACCATCGGCGGGGGGTGCCCTATCAACTCTACCAATGTCGATAAGGAACCAGAAGTAAATAACTCCAATACTGGCTTGTACGGGTGAGCGGCCGCTCGCCCCTCCAGAAGATTAAATGTTCGATCTTAATTTAATCCGCAATCCTAAGTGTCTTCAATGAAAAGGCTCTCCCACCTGGCAACCGGGCTAGTGCTGCTATTGACGTTGGGAAGTTGCACCCCTGCACCCAGCAGCGTCACCCTATCCAGTGGTACCAAAGGTGGCTACTATAACCGCTTAGGGGAACAGATCAACGATTCTAGCCA
The DNA here is from genome assembly GCA_964524315.1 of uncultured bacterium. GTDB lineage: Bacteria > Cyanobacteriota > Cyanobacteriia > Leptolyngbyales > Leptolyngbyaceae > CAZGDE01. The sequence goes on along the minus strand of CAZGDE010000525.1, from coordinate 2,541 downwards.
AACCACAGCCAATCTGACAGTGACCAACCTGGAGTCGCAGGGGTCGCGCCAGAACTTGCAACGGTTACTGGATCGGCAGACGGATTTTGCCCTGGTGCAACTGGATGTCGCCACGGACGCAATGAGAGCCGGGAAGGTAGAAGCCGTAGCAATTCTGGCCAGCGAACCACTGCACATCATCACCCAGGCCAACTCGGCTTTACGCCAATTTACGGATTTGCAATCGCAACGGGTGGCGATCGGTACGCCGGGAAGTGGGATTCGCCATACTGCCAGTCATTTGCTCAAAGTCAGTGGCATTACCGTGAAAGCAGACGATACCCCCTTTACCGACGCCCTGGCCAAACTGAATCAGCGCCAACTAGAAGCCGTGATCTACATCGGTAACATTGGTGCCAGCGACCGGTTGCGGCAGTACTTCGCGACCCATCCCAACCTCCGCTTATTACCCGTGCAAAAGAGCCTGATCAACTACCTGACGATTCGGGATCCTGGTTCGTATCAAGCAGCAACGATTCCCGCAGGAAGTTACCATCCCCGTCCGGCCCTGCCTCCCCAGGACGTCCCCACCCTGGCAACCGCAACGGTCATTGTGACCCGGCCCGATGTCAGTTCACGGCAGGTTGGCTTGCTGGCCTGGTCAATTCTGGCGACATCGCGCAAGTATGCCCGTTTCTACCCAGAGTTACAAACGGGCGATCCCAAAGCCCTATTACAACAGGGATTGTTCTTTATCCATCCAGCCGCCCAGGATGTTTACCAGAACGGTGACCCCCGTAGTGCCTGGATTCGTTACTGGGAGAGTAACAATGATTTACAGGCAGGGTTAGTAATTTTGGTGGGTACCAGTGGCGCGGGGTTACTGCTACGGAAGTGGCGGCGCGATCGCTCGAAAAAGCTGATTGACACGACCCAACACCGGATTAATGAATTGAAAGATCTACTGCCCCAGGACGCTTCCCAGGCATTACGGGGCATTGAAGAATTGAGCCAGGAACATCGGCTGATGTTCATCGATGGCACCCTGCCCTCGGAAATTTACGAAGAAGTGCGGCAGAAAACGCAAATGTTTGCAGATCAATGCCGCACCTTATCCGACCAGCAACGCAAAAAATCAGTGCTGGATACCTTGCTTCTCCTGGAAGACTGGCAGGAAACCTTGCAAACAAACCCATCCGAAGCCCTGCGCAAACTGGGACAGATTAAGCAACGGTATCGGGAAATGCTGCTAGACGATCAGGTCGATATTGAGGCATATATTGAATTAATGGAGCTAACCCTGATTTCGCTCATGACCTTAACCCCCAAGGAGTAACGCCACAACCAGTGAGGAGGCTGCGCCACCAGACTTTACCCCCTTGTGGCAATGGGCTCAATGCGGTGGAACCGCTAAATTAACTGGATCAATTGCCGATTTTGCTGGGGTTTCTTGTAGAATGACGGGGAAATTTCCCTGGTCTGACTCACGAACGGTAAATGGTAATGGATAGGCAATGTAAACAATCGCCCCAGCAATGGGTTCCCTCCGCCTGGTTATCCGGGTTGGCGAGTCTACTGCTGGTAGGACAGAGCGGGATGACTCTTTCCCAGCCAGCATTCGCCTTACCTGCGGAGACAAAGCTGGTGGCCCAGGCAACCCAAACAGCCGATAGTGTCATTAACCAGGGCTTGCAACATATTCAGCAGGGCAAGTTAGACCAGGCGATCGCAGCGTTCCGCCAGGCAACCCAAATCGACCCTCGCTCTGCCGCCGCCCATTACAATTTAGGGTTGGCCTTACGGCAAAAGGGCCAACTGCAGGAATCGGCTACGGCGTTTTACCAGGCAACAAAAGCGAACCCCAAATTTGCCCTGGCCTATGCCAATCTGGGGGCTGCCCTGCTGGAAGGTAATAACCTGCCCCAGGCAAAAGACTATCTCCAGCGAGCAATTGAGTTGGATCCCAAGATGGGGTTGGCTCACTACAATTTAGGGCTGGTTTACGAAAACCAGAAAGCTTATGAACCGGCGATCGCCTCATTCCGGCGCGCCATGCAATTGACGCCTACCGCACCGGAGCCCGTTTATCACATCGGTCTGGTGTATCTGCAACAAAATAAACTAGCAGAGGCAAAGTCGGCCTTTGAGCAGGCAGTCAGGATTACGCCCAATTACCCAGAAGCCCATTACAATATCGGCTCGATTCTCTTCCGGCAGGGTGATCTGGACGGAGCGTTGAAAGCCTACCGGCGATCAGCGGAAGCCAATTCCAACTATGCCAATGCCTACTATGGAGCCGGGTTAGTGTTTATGCGCCAGGGTAAGTTTAAGGATGCCCAGCAGGTGTTGCAGTACGCGAAAGAGCTTTATGCCAAGCAGGGCAATCAGCAATGGTCACAGAAAGCCGATCAACAGTTGCAAAAAGCAAAGGCAGGACAGCGTTAGTAGAGGCTCTTAGTCCAACGCATCCAGGTCAATCGCTTTCGAGCCACCCTGCTCCAACTGGATCAGAATTTTGCCTAACTGCCGCCAGACAAGCCAGCCAATGAAGATCGTCAGGGG
>CAZGDE010000524.1:0-4539 GCA_964524315.1 uncultured bacterium | reverse complement strand
ACGAAGCCCCCCACGGGACCAAACGCGGCGTAATCCAGCCGACTGAATGCCGCGACACCCTCCTTGCCGCCGAGTGCAAGCGCGACGAGTGCGCTGGCGACGTTGGCGACGACCATCCATGCAAAGAGGATGATCATCAGCCCCAGAAGATACCGCCACCACCGATACTTACCCCACCGGGCAGCTTCCACATAAGTTGCGTCTTTCAATTCCGTTCCGATTCTTGGCTTCCCTTTGGTTGCTTTGAACCTCATCTTTGTCTCCTTGCCTTTTGTGTGTATGTAGTGCTTGGAAGTTAGCGAATCTGTCTTGCTTACAGACAAGTTAGAGACGAATTGGAGCCAAGATCGGGGAACTTAATGACTTGCAGAAATCATCGCTGCCATCAACTCTGTCGTTGTCCAATGCCGTGTATGTCGAATTCCATTAATAAACAAGGCTGGAAACGTCCGCACTTCTGGGGCATTGATAGTCTCCATACATCACCAGTACTACCCTGGCACTTAGCACACCTTGCATCCAATCTTGGGTTGAAGGCGAGATAAGTAAAGAACTGTGGCTGCGATCATCGTTCATTTTTCTACATTTGCAGCAAGCATAGAACCTTGTAATTGACTTGCTCAATCCATTGACTGCATCTCGATTTGCATACATTCAATATAGGAAATCACCTTCAAGCTGTCGTCTATAGCGAGTTGAAAATTTTACAGTACAAATTGATAGAGTAACTCTGCCATCGCAGAGTAGAAGGCTGACTCCAACTTAAGTTAGAATCTCCATTCGATCGAAAGTAAAACCTATAAACTGACAATGCCGCGTTTCACCGCAACAATCACAGCCTGGGTGCGATCGCTCACATCTAACTTATTCAAAATCCGATTAACGTGAGATTTAACCGTGCCTTCACCGATACTCAAAGCCACCGCAGTCTCAACATTACTCATTCCCTGAGCCAGTAAGCGGAGTACTTCTAGCTCTCTTTCACTCAGTTCTGGATTGCTGAGGCGTTGTGCTAACTTTGCGCCCACATCAGGCGGAAATACTGCTGACCCCGATGAACGGTGCGAATCGCATTCAGAAGCTCGTCCGGTTCAGTTTCTTTCAACAGATACCCTTTGGCTCCTGCCTGCAATCCCCGATAAATATCTTCGTCACTATCATACGTGGTCAGTACAATAATCCGAGCGGATTTAGCGATCGCACAAATTGCACTGATGGCAGCAACTTCTTCCACGCCTGGCATTCGCAGCTCCATGAGCGTGATATCCGGTTAATGTTCCTCAAATAGCGCGATCGCTTGTTCCCCATTTTCGGCTTGGGTAATCACCTGCATATGGCGATGCCTGCGACCGACATCCCCCTAATGGGAGGGATTTTGCCAATCTGTGAGCAGATTATTCATCAAGAGCTGCTGTTGTCTCAATCTAACTAATGTTTTGAGAGAGACAAATGTGGTAACACCGATGTCAGCAAGCAGGGCATGAGTTTGCCAGAAACTTCATCCATTCTCACCCAGTTTCCGACGAGTTCGATACGATCGATAAAGCAGCAACTTTTAAGGCTCAAGCGATCGCTTCCAGAGATTAAACTTCAGGATCACAATTAATTGACAATCTCAAATGTAGAGGGATCAGGCATGAGGAATTCCCAACGTAGTATGGGTGCGAGTATTGCAGTAGGTTTATCGATTGGAGTTGCAATTGGATTAATCATAGAAAATCTTGTTCTGGGAATCGGCATTGGTTTAGCCGTTGCGATCGCGCTTAACCTCGTACTTGAACAACGTAGAAGATAAATCTCAACGGAAACTACATCATGTTTCTTGCCATCGGACTGCTCCTCATTACCCACCTGGTTTTTCCTGTTGCTGGTTTAGTGTGGCTATGGCGAGGAAATGAATGCAGCAAGCTTGAATGGATCCTCAAACTCAGCATTGTTCTACTTTATAGCATTCAAATCTTCCTGATCGGACGCTGGGATTTTGTGAGCTACTTTCTGCGATTTGGGATAATTGCCCTATTGGTTGTGGCAGTATACATCAGTTTCATCAAAGCAAAGCCTTTACCTTTTTATCCAACCCGCAAGCTGAGTAACTACGTCTCTGTAGGAATCAGTAGTTTAGTCATTCTGCTTCTCCTGTCCTCACTCAGCAGTTATATCCCACGAGGATATTTTTTCAACGGTGAGTCTGTTCAGCTTGCCTTTCCACTGAAGCAGGGGAATTACTATGTAGCTCATGGCGGCAACAGCCCTACAATCAATTATCACAATGTCAACCCGACTCAGCAATATGCGTTAGATATCGTCAAACTGAATGCTGTAGGAACCAGAGCAAATGGACTTTATCCGCGATCGCTAACAAATTATGTCATATGGGAAGAACCGCTCTACAGTCCTTGCGACGGCACAATTCGTGAGGCGATGAATGATTTGCTGATGGCAGGTTTTTGGTGAGGAATAGTTTGTTCGTAGACAAAACTGCTTCTGAAAATTCTAATGTTCCGAGTTAGTTTTGAATGCTTTAGAGTGGGCGATCGCAAGCAACTCAGATCGCCCACTTCTCATTACTCGGATTGCTCCAGAGCAGCCCTGGCTTTAGCCAGGTATTCCATCACCGCTGTATCGACCATTCCTCGGCTGACTACTTCGGGCTGCTCCTGTTGCCACATTCGGTTTAGGGATTGTTCAATTCCAGGATCACCCCCTGTAAATTCTTGAATCAATTCGATCGAGCGTCGAGCGAGAGCTTTAACAGGTTCACTGGTTGGATCAGTTCCCTTCGCCATCTCTACCCGCACTTGCTCAAACAAATTCTGCCAATCGGCTTGCACTTGCCTGATCTGCTCCTCGCCTAACAATTCCTGACGTTGCCTGAGGGATTCCAATTGTTCAGGGGTGTAATATTGTTCCAACATATTCATTGCCTCAATAGTTTGAATGAGTGCTTCCACAGACACGGTTTGCATCGAACTCACGGCTTGAGCGATCGCTTCCAGGCGGTTGAGCAATTTTTGAGAAAGTTCAATTTGTTCACGCAAGCGGGCAGTATGGAGTTGAATCACGCGATCGAAGGAAAAGTTGCGTTGCTCTAAACACTCGCGGATTTCTTCGAGGGAGAAGCCAATTTGCCGCAGCGATACGATTTGCTGCAAGCGAATGATGTCTTCCCTGTCATACAGTCGATACCCTGCTTCAGTGCGGTGAGAGGGTGAGAGTAAGCCAATTTCGTCGTAGTAATGTAACGTCCGTACCGAAACCCCGGTTTGTTTTGCGAGATCACCGACCTTAAGTGCAACCGATTGCATTTTCCCCTCCTGACCCAGTGCAGACAACCTTAAGCTGTGAATGCATCTATGCTAAGAACCTTACGCTCCGTCAGGGTCAAGGGGTGAAGCCAAAAAGTTTTTGAACTGCTCATGTAAGTTTTGGGTTGCAGTTTCACCAAACGATTCTCTGGCGATCGCAAAACTGGAAAAATCTTTAGGTCGCCACTCGCTCTGGGGAACTTCTTCGATGTAGTAAAAATAATCCCAGAGAATCGCTTCCCAACTGGTACAGCGAAGTAATTTACCTTCAAGACTTCCTGTGGGTTCGGGCGGGCAGGTTCCCGGAGGTAAGCCTTCTAGCTCGTAGCTTTCCCCAACGCGAATACAGGGTTCACAGTCCAGGAGAATGCCCTGCATTTCTGCTAGAAAACCGTAGGAGGTTTGTTCTGTAATGACACCACCAAGGGAGTGCAGTAGCGTTAGAAACTCAGTCGTGCGATCGCCCGGATACGCAATATCAATATCCTCATGCTCACGGATAATGCGATGTAATTTGGCATCAATTGCCCAACCCCCTTGCAACCACAGAGGCAAATTGATCTGATCTGCTGCTGAAAATAACTGATGGATCAACTCAATGTGGCGATCGTTCATACTCACAAATTTTCATGATGCTGTGTGCTGCTGGATTGCTTCAGTGATGACAGACCAATCATCAGGGTGAAGTTCGTGCCCTGTTCCAGACAGTGTGAGTAATTGAGCATGGGGAATCTCTACTTTTAATGCTAGAGCATGGGCATAGGGCAGAACAAGGTCTTCTGTGCCGTGAATGATCAGGGTTGGAGCCGCAATTTCGCCAAGCCGACCCAACCATTGCTCTCCTCCCCCAAGCAGAGCGTGGTTAAAGGCAGTCGTGGGATCAGGAGTGCGATCGAAATCTGCCCCTGCTAATTCACGAATCAGTGACTCATCAAAGGCATAGGCTGAACCGGACAGCAATCGCCATGCCCCAACCTGATATTCAATCACTGCCTCGCGGTTTGTCCAATCCAGTTCACCCGCTTTTGCATGGTAATTGAGAACGGATGGATCAATCTCAGGTAGGGTAGGGTCTGCTTCAGCCAACCGTTCTGAAGCAATCAAGGTCAGACTTTTGACCCGTTGGGGCTGTTTGAGCGCCATGAGTTGAGCCAGATAGCCTCCCAGCGACATGCCAATCACATGGGCACTCTGAATTCCATAACCATCGAGAACACAAAACGCATCATCCGCC
>CAZGDE010000523.1:3254-4557 GCA_964524315.1 uncultured bacterium | reverse complement strand
ACTCCGCGCCATACCAACCTGTAATCCCCAGAAGGGCAGCAACAAATAGGGAAATAATTAACCCCGTAGGCAAAATTGCTCCTTCCATATTGCCGCGCCGAATCAGCCAATTTATGAGCGTCAACACCATCACTGCAATGTTACCAACAGCATGAATCCACCCGGCACTATGCTTCTTCACGCGGTCGATTTTGAAAAAATCCATCATTCCCGTCGCGGCGGCCAGTAAACCAACCACAAAACCCGCACCCAGTAACCACATCGATGCCCTTGCCCAGAATGGGTCACCCGTAAGCCAGTACCCTACATCTGTACCAAATGCCCCCGTGAGAAAAGCAATGGGAAAGGTCACAATGAGAGGATGTAAGGGATGACCGGCGATCGCAACCGTACTGGTAACCCCACTATCGCGATACTCGCGCTCATCGCTTTCAATAAAAGGGGGAATATTAGGAGTCTGCGTCATGTTCTTCTCCTGAGGTAACTGACTCTTCTATTTGAAAAGTAAAAATTGAAAGGTAAAAATTGAAAGGTAAAAAACGGTGAAAGAGTATTAGCATATCCTCACCGTTTTAAACACTCCCAAACGCCGTGGAAAACTGAGTTACGTCTAGGCAGGTAGCTCTAAATAAACGCAGGATGTATTAGGCGTAGCCGTAACGCATCAATTGTTTTAACCGCATAGGTTACTGCTTATTGACGACCATCTACTTAGTAACCAGCACATCAGTAACCAGCACAATAGACCACTAAACTTTTGCAAGAGCCATTTCAATTGGTATCAGCTTAAAAAAAAACAACTTATTTCACTTCTTTCCAGAGAAAGATTTTTTCGAATTTGTAGTTTATACCGATGGCACTTGTTCAATGGTGCTGTTTGCATACAGGATGATTTGACCGACCTGCACATCAAATTCTCGCAGTTCCATTGATATGCCAGGAATATCAAAGTTTCGCAAATCCAACAGATCCGAAATCTGTTGCAAAATTGCATTTATTAATTCATGGTTTAACCCCTGTCCTTCTGCTGAAATGATGTCTAACGAGATGCGTTGTTCATTTTCTTTGAGATGGGGCACAACAGTAGCGGCTACCCGCTTTAGCTCATCCGATGAAGCAATGGAAAAATCACCATTAATGATAAGTTTGCCCTCACCTGGCAACCGTAACCGCGCCCGCAGAATGTTGACCGTCTCCACGCCATCCTGCGTCTGAATTTGCAGGTTTTGCATCATGCGGTGCAGGTAATCCGACGCAAGTGCCCGATTCAGGTCGGCTTCAGTTAAGACAATACGGGCATCAG
>CAZGDE010000523.1:0-3244 GCA_964524315.1 uncultured bacterium | reverse complement strand
CGGTGGGTTGAGTTAATTCAATATTGCCAAAAATAGCCCTGAGTGGATTAATCGAGACGCCATCGGTGGTTACTTCAATTTCTTCCATCCGCAGGTCTTGTTTAACGACCATTCCTTTACCGGCGATCGCCACTGAGTCAACCTCACCCTGCATTACTTTGCCAGGATCAGTTCGGATATCAACATTTAATTCCTCGACTTCGTCTAACTGGCTCATAATGCCAACTTCGGCAACTTTACTTAATGCCTTTTCGCCCAAACCCGGTTCATTATTAGACACGCAATTGCTCCTATGGATCAACTTGATTGAAATAGCTAAATTCTGAAATGACAACCCCAAAGCTGATTAGAACAGCTCCTGTTTTAGAGGATTCTCCTAAAGGTATTGAGGACTGTAGAAAAGGTTTAGATGTCCCTAAATCTCCCGACAAAAGGGAGATTTACAGCCTGTTGTGGGGGCAGATTTTGGCAAAACTTTTGGTACTAATTAGTTTTTCTACTAAACCCACCCCAACTAAGATTAATGTTGGTTTTGATCGCTTATCGCTCAATTAACACCGCATCCTCAATCGGTTTGATGTGATGGGAGCCTCGCTTCATCGCGTAGACTTTGGTAAATTCAGCCCCAAAAAGCAGGATTTGAGCAGAATAGTAAACCCACAGCAAGATAATCCCCAAAGATGCTGCTGCACTGTAGGTTGAACTCACACTACTACTACCTAAATATAGGCCAATCAAAAACTTACCAATATTAAACAGTAGGGCCGTAACAATAGCACCAATCCACAAATACCGCCAGGGAATTTTGACATCAGGTAACACTTTATAAATCAGGGCAAATAGTAACGTCACTACCCCAAAGGAAATCGCAAAATTAAGCAGCTGTCCAAGAATTGCCACATTCGGAAACAGATGTCCAAAGATACTACTAAATGCCGCCAATCCTGCGCTTAATACCAGCGATACCAGCAGCAAAAAGCCAATGACCAGCACCATCGCAAAGGACATGAAACGGTTTTGAATAAAAAATTTCATCCCTCGCCCCGGTTTGGGTTCAACATGCCAAATCGCATTCAAAGCATCTTGCAATTGTCCAAATACGCCTGATGCTCCTAACAATAAGGCACCAATGCCAATTGCGGTTGCCACAGCACCACCCGAACCGGGTCTTTGGGCATTTTGTAGCATGGCTTGAATTGCTTCTGCGCCTTGTTTGCCCACTAATCCTTGGATTTGCCCAACGATTTCTCCTTGAGCCGCTTCCTGGCCAAATACTGCCCCCGCAATAGCGATCGCAATTACTAACAAAGGAGCCAGCGAAAAGGCAGTGTAATAAGCAAGTGCTGCTGCCCAGAGTGACACCTTATCCGCCTGCCATTCAGTAAATGTTTCTCTTAGCAAGTTCCATATGAACTTTGCTCGCATTGCTTTGCTCCTTCCACCAGCGATCTAGAAATAACGATATATAGCGCTTCTGTTTAATAACGAGCCTGTTTGATGGGTGAAAAAGTTGGAGAAGACTGTTATTACCTATTAGTCACTTGAGCGAACTAATGACCAGTAACCAGTGACAAAACCATATTCCCAAACGATTCAGGACTACTACAGAACTTGATCTATTAAAAAGTACCTCCCCCCTTAGTGTCCTCTTTCTCAAGACAGTTCTAGAGTTCAAGACTACAGAAATCAAGCGGGATGGCTTCTTTCTTTCGAGAGACGAATGCAAATGGTGGCATTGCTAACCTACGAGAGTTCGTGATGCCGCAGATGGCTCCTGAGATTTTTCTTGTTGAATTTGATTTGTTAAAAGCTTGAAAAAGGCTTTAGCAAAAAGCTTGCAAAATTCTGCAATGAACTGATTAGTTAACCAATCAATTTGGCTAACCAATTTGACTAAACACTGATAAACACTTGACTACACAATGCCATCCATTCAACTAAAACCAATCAATCAACAGGTTGTTGCCATTGTTGGCGCTTCCAGCGGCATTGGACGGGCAACTGCATTGCAATTTGCCAAACAGGGAGCCAGGTTAGCCGTATCTTCTCGCAGTCAAGCTGGTCTAGATTCTTTGCTTGATGAAATTGCCCTTATTGGGGGAGACGCGATCGCCATTCCTGCTGATGTTGCCCTATGCGAACAGGTCGAGGCAATCGCCACCAAAACTGTAGAACGCTATGGCCGATTGGATAGCTGGGTGCATGTAGCCGCAACATCGGTCATGGCTCCCTTTGAACAGATTACGCCTACTGAATTTCAGCGGGTCATCAATGTAAATTTGATGGGGCAAGTATATGGGGCGATGGCGGCTTTACCCCATTTGCGCCGGGAAGGACGGGGTGCCCTGATCCATGTGACATCGGTAGAAGCGCGGCGATCGCTCCCGTTGCAAAGCGCCTACTCTGCCTCCAAACATGGCATTGAGGGATTTCTCGATTCGTTGCGGGTCGAACTGCTCCACGAAGGTGTGCCCATCAGTGTGACGAATGTCATGCCCGCCACAATTAACACACCGTTCTACAACAAATCCCGCACCAAGTTAGGGGTACAACCTACGGGTATTCCGCCTTATTACCAGCCCCATCTGGTTGCCGAAGCCATTCTGCATGTAGCAGAACATCCCACCCGCGACATCATTGTCGGCGATGCCGGGAGAGCGCTTGACTTTCTTCAGAAGGTTTCGCCCCAGTTTGTTGACCTGGTTCTCCAGTCATTCGCGATTGAGGGGCAGCATACGGAAATTCCGAAAACGGCAGACGACCCGAACAATCTGTTTGAACCTGCCGCACCAGAAGCAGGGTACGACCGGGTCACAGGTGACTATGGCAATCTGACCTTCCCCAGTTTGCTGGATTGGTTTGATTTCCATCCCACTGGCAAATGGGGGGCGATCGCTGGTCTCAGTGCCTTAGCCATTCTGGCGACCCAGGCATTGCGCGAGGGGTGACCGACTGAACGCCAGAAATATCAACGTCAGGAGATAGAAGCAGGAGATACCCACTATGGAATCAATGCAGGATAACAGCGGTAACAAACAACTGGATGCGGATATTAGCGATACCGAACGCTGGGGATCGCTGATTACGGGGGGAGCCCTCGTATTAATGGGGTTGCAACAGCGATCGCTCCGGGGTGCCCTCTTAGCCGTCGCTGGTGGTGGTTTAGCCTATCACGGTGCCACCTCCCAAAAGAGCTTAAAAGACCAGGTAACCGATGCCACTGGCGCTAATAAAGGTATTCGAG
>CAZGDE010000522.1:2240-4562 GCA_964524315.1 uncultured bacterium | reverse complement strand
CTTTCGATACTTACTAACCACCAGGCGGTGATTGGCATTGATAGTCAATCAGGTAGCTGACTATGATCCCAAACCTCAGTTTAAAATGCTATTCCCCCGAAATAGTAGGTGATAGGAAGGAACGCAAATCCAGCGTTACTAAAACCTGTGAAATTAAACTTTGGAATTAATTTCATCCAACAGTGATGGAGATAATTAGGGAGATAGCTTTGTCAATACATCAGCTACATGCTTCTGAAAGACGGGTAACTCCCAGTGTTGATGAAACTGGGGCATTTTATTTTCGTCTGCCAGATTATGGGCTAAACCATCACCTACTACATAGTCAAACCCAAAAATTTCCTTCTGATGCAGACGCTCGTCTTTCCAATCAACTCCCTCAGGAGGCATCCAAATCGCTTTAACTACCCGATGTATTCCCCAGTCATTCTGACTAATTTCATACACTTCACTATCTAAAAATTTGACTATATGCGTAACCTGCCCATGTTGAAGTAATAACATCAGCTCCCCTTCAAGCGGGGTTTCAGCGTTTTTTCGAGACTCTCGATTACGCCAATTTAGCCGAAAGATTTTGGCATCCTTCATATCCATAGAATAGACTTTATAAGCCCAGTGAAGACCATTTAACTGAGGTTTGACATTCTTCAACCAAATCAGCCGAGATAAATCCATCTTGGGCTCCATTGACATGATACGAAATCCCTCTATAGAGTAGCGTTTTGTGTAGGAGTGAGGGACTGTATAGCTTAATGCCTGACGGCATGGCTACGCTAAGGCTGCGTTAAGGCTCTGCTAACACCCTTACTGAAGGAGGGTGAAATCGTGTCGCTATACGATCCAGCTTCCGGGAAATCTTCTCAGGAAATTGCCGGATACACCTATCAAGATCTTCCCGATAAAAGTAGCAGCTACCAGATTAACTATCCCCTACAAGCACCATGAAGGTGCGAGGCCTTCGGTAAAAAACCGGGCGATCGCACCTTCATGGACAACTAAAATTCGGGCAGCGAAATCAGATCAGGCACCGGCAGCAGCGGCCTGACGGGCAGCGGCAGCCTCATCCGGGTGGATACCCAGACGGGTCAGGTTAATCCGGCCCCGGTTGTCAATTTCGCGCACCTTGACGATCACTTCATCGCCAACAGACACCTCATCTTCCACCTTACCCACCCGGTAATCTGCCAGTTGGGAAATGTGGATCATCCCTTCCTTACCAGGCAGGAACTCGACAAAAGCGCCAATGGGAATGATGCGGGTGACCCGTCCAGCATAGACATCCCCCGCATTTAACTTGCGGGTCATGCCCTGAATAATGCCACGGGCACGTTTTGCCTTCTCACCATCGACCGCCGAAATCGTCACAGTACCATCATCCTCGATGTCGATCTTGGCACCCGTTTCCTCGGTAATGCCCTTGATCGTCTTACCACCAGGCCCAATGATCATGCCGATCAGTTCTGGATCGATCTTCATCGTCATCAGGCGGGGGGCAAACGGTGACAGTTCCGTTCGCGGCTGGTTAATCGCCTCCAGCATCTTCGACAGGATGTGCAGACGGGCTGGTTTTGCCTGGTTGATCGCCTGGGCAATCACTTCCATCGGCAATCCATTAATCTTCATATCCAGTTGCAGGGCCGTGATACCACTATCCGTACCTGCCACCTTAAAGTCCATGTCGCCAAGGAAGTCTTCGATGCCCTGGATATCCGTCAGTACGCGGATCTCATCCCCTTCCTTGATCAGTCCCATAGCGGCACCGCCCACAGGCTTCGTCAGCGGTACACCTGCATCCATCAATGCCAGGGTCGAACCCGACACTGACCCCATAGAGGTCGAACCGTTGGAGGACAATACCTCGGAGACGACGCGGATCACATAGGGAAATTCTTCCTTCGGTGGTAGCACGGGTACCAGGGCGCGTTCTGCCAAAGCGCCATGTCCAATTTCCCGCCGACCGGGCGATCGCATGGGTTTTGTTTCTCCCACGGAATAGGGCGGGAAGTTGTAGTGATGCAAATACCGCTTCTGTTCATCGGGGTGCAGATCATCCAGTTCCTGGGCATCACCCGGAGTTCCCAGTGTCACTGCTGACATGACCTGGGTCAAACCCCGGTTAAACAGGGCACTACCATGAACCCGCCGGGGCAATACCCCCACTCGGCAGGAAATGGGCCGCACTTCATCCAGCTTGCGTCCATCTACCCGCACGTTGTCTTCTACTACCTGACGACGCATCAACTTCTTCGTGACATCCTTGAATACGTTGTCTAAAGCTTTTGCATCCGTCGTTGCCGCAACTTTGACCGGATCGTCTTCTGG
>CAZGDE010000522.1:0-2230 GCA_964524315.1 uncultured bacterium | reverse complement strand
GCATCTCAGTGATGGCAGTAGCAATGGATGCTTTCACCTCATCCAGCGCCGCATCGCGCACGTTCTTATCTTTCTCAAACCGTCCCAGGATAGTCTTCACCGGGTCTTTTGCCCGCTCCCGGATGAAGTTTTCCAGTGTCATATCAACAACGGGTGGTTCTGCCCGAACCAGTTCAATCCCAAGTTCCTGCAACAAATCTCGCTGTGCCTGAATCAGATCACGTACAGCTTCATAGCCAAAATCGATTGCCTCGATCATGTCCTGTTCGGGCAACTGGTTCGCACCCGCCTCAACCATGATCACACCATCGGGTGAACCTGCCACAACCAGATCCAGATCACCGCCCTCAATCTCCTTATAGGTGGGATTGATAATGAAGTCATCCCCAACCAGACCAACCCGGACTGCTGCCATTGGCCCGTTAAATGGGATCTTCGCCAATAGAACTGCGATCGATGCACCCGTCACAGCCAGAACATCGGGTGGTACCCGCTCATCCATTGCTACCGTGGTGGCAACCACCTGAATGTCATCTCGTAACCAACCAGGAAAAAGGGGGCGCAGGGGGCGATCGATCAAGCGACTAATCAGCGTTGCTTTTTCGGGGGGACGACCTTCACGCCGCAAAAAACCACCGGGAATCCGCCCGGCTGCATACATCCGTTCTTCGTAATCAACCAGGAGGGGCAGAAAATCAATCCCTTCTCTTGCCGCAGCCCGCGTCGCTGTCACCAGCACTGCTGTGTCTTCGGATTCGATGAGAACGGCACCTCCTGCCTGGGGAGCAAGCAAACCACCTTTCAGTCGAATATCCCTTCCATCGAAGGATATCGACTTCTCAAACTCTTCCATGTATTGTGTTATCCTTTTCCGTCTTCTCTTTTTGTTCCTTTGGCAATCCTAACACTGATAGAGAAATACGACTTTTTATCATGGGATTAGTGTTAGCGGATCAATTCCCCAAACTCCGAAGTGTAAGTTGTACAATGGCAGTGCTGACACCGTTGCAGTCACTCTGGTTGGCGGTCAAAGGGGCAAAACAGCCCTTGCTTAAGTTTGATTTTTGTATCGCTTTTGGATGTTTATTTGTAATGAAACGTTTAGAAGACAAAGGATTTAGAATTTTTGCAACGGTTTAAGCAAATACCTGAGTGGGCGTTTGTGATGGTTTGCGCCCTTATAAGCGGATTTCAATCAAAGTTATTAATGCTATCTATTATTTAGAAGGCGTAGCATTTCTCCAAGCCCAGGTGATCGTTCAAACTGATAACGCGAATGGCAATTTTACACGGTAGCTGGTTGCTCCAATCCTTTCAGGAAGATAGGGACGCAAAAAGCCATGATTCCCTCCTCAGCCCTACTTCTGGTTGTTTATTTGTTTGGGGTGAAACCTGGCGCAGAATTACACCAGAAATGGTTGGTTCTGCCACGGGTGAAACTGTTACTAGCCCAGTGTTACCCAATCCTTTCGCGCTGTCGATCGCCGAATTAGTTGAGTTTTTGCGATCGCTCCAGCAATCCCACAGTTTGCGGTTGCCAGCAATCCTGCTGGAGGCCGGATCCCCCGAATCCATCCCATCCGCCAGTGCCAAACGTTCCCGTAGTCGCGCCAGTGCCACTGCCAATTCACCCGTTGCCATGACCATTCCCCGGCAAGTGCAACCGTCATTGGCGTTGCCCTCCTACTGGTCAGATAGCGAGAGTGAGTTTCCGGTACCAACGATATTGCCCCAACATTCCGCCAGTTCACTCTCCGTCCAGGATGTTTATCTTCATCCCTGGTCAGTGCCAGGAATCTGGCTAACCCCGGACGAAGCAACCCTGTTTCTCAACTCGTTACCATTAGGAGCCGTGGATACGGTTGATGCGTTTCTGGGGGGTGATTTGCGTTTCTGGTCACACGTTGCCCGCTGGAGTCTTGATTTACTCTCCCGCTCTAAGTTTTTACCCACTCTGGAAATAATGACTTCTGGCCCAACCAATGCTGATTCCAGTAAGGGTCGGGCACAGTGGCAACCCTTACTGGATAGTGGCGTCGACCAGACCCGCCTGACCCACTTTAGCGAACGGATGCCAACCGCATGTCGCCTTTACCAGCAAACAAACGCTCCAGTTACAACTCTGGCGATTGATCTACCCGCTGACCCATCCCAACTCCTCCAAAGTTTTCTCAGTCGTGTAATGGATTGGCAGGTGCGATCGCAGGTGCAACAGCAACCACTACCCAGT
>CAZGDE010000521.1:539-4579 GCA_964524315.1 uncultured bacterium | reverse complement strand
GCGCAATCCATTCCAGCGTGGCTGAAATGGCCGAATCATGAAAAATGGTACGGTCTACTTCCTTGATGTAGCGTTTGTTAACGGTACGGAATAGATCCGCGTTAAATTCTTCCCGTCGGAACAATTGCACCACGCCAATGCCCACAATGTTTTCCTGCAGCATGGAGTTGAGGGCAGATAGTTCTTCCCTGGCGCGATAGTTGGCTTTGCGGTACTGGTACTGGAAATAGATGATCAGCGCTGTTACGGGTATCAGCATGATCACCAATAATAGGGCCAGTTGCCATTGCCGCCAGAACATCAGCACGGCAATGACCAGAATGGACAGCAAATCGCCCAGAATGCCGATCGCCCCCGTAGAGAACACATCCCCTAATGCCTCGACATCACTGGTCAGACGGGTAATTAAGCGACCAATGGGGGTGCGATCAAAAAATCGCATTGCCAGGGAAGTGACATGGTGAAATAGGTCGTCCCGAATATCGGCCGTAATCTTTTGCCCAACTTCCTGCACCAGGTAGCCCTGGATGGAGTCCAGAAAGAGGCGGATGACCAGGGTGAGGAGTAATAGACCTGCCAGGATGTTAATCCCCGTTGTCAAGGGCACGTTGCGGAGAAAGGTCCAGGTGGTTGGTTCGTTTTGTACTAGCGAGACGGCCTCACCCACCAGGATGGGTTGAATGGCACCGGCGATCGATGTGGGTATCAGCAAGGCCATTGCCATGGCTAACCGGCGTCTATTGCGCAAACCATAGGGAATCAACCGCACGAACAACCGCCAATCTGTTTCTCGGTTGGCACGGTTGCGAGGGGGAAAGGAAAGATCGGAATCGGACATGGAGCGGCTACAGGTAAGGCTCAGGTGCAACTGATTGCCTTCCAACTGTAGCGCAGGATGGGAGAGGTGCAGTGTTCCCCTAATGTCTACACGTAGTCTAGGAAGCCTGGTGTTCTGTCAGGTGTCAATGAGAGGGGGAAAGATTGAGGCAGAATTCCAAATTCGGATAATAATGAATCCTGAGGTAAAACTTGGCAAGAGAATTTCTCTAGTCTCGATCTCACGTTGATTGTTTTTTTCGGAAGAAAACAGGTATAAGCTATCACTAAATCTGTTTCCGCTCCCTCCGTGATCGTGAAATTGGGATTTCTGCTAACTGGTTAATTTTGGGTTACTGCTTCTGGCCTTACTTTCTTGTTTGTTATGCCACCAATATTTCATCCGGTTCAACGTGAATGTGATCGCCTTTTTGCACGCTATCAGGACGTCCGTCAGGTCCAATGCTCTTCCCTGCAGGCGGTTGATCACCAGTCCCAAGCTGTTAATCAGCCTCAACTTGCGTGGGAGCGATCCGTTACACGAAAATCGGTTAAAACCATCATCACAATGCTTGGGTTAAGTCCTGTCATTCTTTTAGGTGGTTTAGCAACGCAACCGTTGTATGCCCAGGACAGTCGGCCAGCTCTGGTGGTAAGCCAACCACTGGCACAGGTGCCTGTTTTCCTAAAACGGCGCCCATTGGGACCTCGTCCGTCGTCGACGCAGCCAGTGCCGGAAGTGCACACCCCCGCCCCGTTGCCCCCGCCCGAACAGTTGTTGCCACCTGCACCAACGACACCGACCACCCCCCCGGAAACGGGTGATACGCCAGAAACGATTACCGTCCAACGGTTTGAAGTGACGGGTAGCACTGTATTTAGTGCTGCTGACTTTGCCACGATCACGGAACCCTTTACGAATCGACCGATCACCCTGGCAGAACTATTCCAGGTGCGATCAAAGATCACTGATCTCTATGTTGAAAATGGGTACATCACCTCTGGTGCTTACCTGCCACCCCAACGATTACAGGATGGAGTGGTTGAAATTCGGGTAGTTGAGGGTGGCCTGGAAGACATTAAAGTGACGGGTACCCGTCGCCTGCGCCCCAACTATGTGCGATCGCGACTGGCAATTGCGACGCAAAAACCCCTAAATCGGGGCAAATTGCTGGAAGCGTTACAACTGCTGCAACTGAACCCCCTGATCCAGTCCATTTCGGCGGAGTTGTCAGCGGGTACCCGGGCCGGAGAAAGTTTGTTAGAGGTGCGGGTGACGGAGGCAAGAACCTTTGATGCCCAACTTCTGCTTGACAATGGTCGGGCACCGAGTGTGGGCACACTACGTCGCCAACTTCAGTTGAGTGAGGCAAACTTGCTGGGGTTTGGCGATCGCCTGGTGGGTATCTACACTAACACCGATGGTAGTAATACGTTTGACTTCAGCTATACGTTTCCCTTTAACCCGCGCAACGGCACGATTAGCTTTAGCACGGGTATTTCTAGTAACCGGGTGATTGAAGAACCCTTTGATATTCTCGAAATCGAATCAAAATCACGTTATTTTGAACTATCGGTACGGCAACCTATTGTGCAAACTCCCAGTCGCGAATTTGCCCTGGGTGTGACGGCAACTCACCGTTCTAGCATAGCGACGTTGCTGGATGGTGAGATTCCCTTTCCGGCATTAGGTGCCGACGATAATGGGGAAACCCATCTCACAGCGTTACGCTTTTTCCAGGATGCAGTCTGGCGCAGTAGTGTGGAGGTCATTGCCCTGCGATCGCAATTTAGTGTGGGTGTCAATGCCCTGAATGCCACCATTAATGACGAGGCCCCGGATAGCCGCTTTTTCGCGTGGCGGGGACAGGCGCAATGGGTACGCCTCCTTGCCCCAGAGACGCTATTGCTGGTCAGAGGTGACCTGCAACTGGCTGACCGGGCACTGTTACCCTTCGAGCAATTTACTATCGGTGGCATTGATACGGTGCGGGGTTACCGCCAGGATGCCATCTTAACGGACAGTGGTATTCTCGGATCGGTTGAATTGCGCGTACCCATCCTGCGTCTACCGAAAATTGGGGGACTCCTGCAAATTGCCCCCTTTGTGGAAGTGGGTAGTGGGTGGAATTTATCCGATCGCCCCAACCCTGATCCGCGCACCCTGGCATCCGTAGGAGTGGGCTTACGGTTTCAGTTAAGCGATTACTTGACGGCCCGCTTTGACTGGGGCTTGCCGTTGGTCTCCTATCCGAGCGAAAAGGAAACATGGCAGGAACGGGGGCTCTACTTCTCCATCGTGGCCACTCCGTTTTGATGTTTGCGGTTTGTCCCCCGTCACCTGTATAACTCTTCAGTGTGATCCCAATTGGGATTTCCCATCACGTATTACGAAAGACCATGCAGCTTGAATTTGTTCCGGTTGAAGAGTTCTACTTTGCCCTGACCCTGGCAGTAAGGACGCTAGAAGAATTGACGACTCCTGGTTTAGCAGAAACAATCGGGACTCGTCTGGAGAAAGAACTGGGCCAGCCTTCAACGGTTGCGGCTGCCAGCCAGAACACCTATAACTATGTATTTCGGGTTAAGGATGTTGATAATAGTCCGGCACCTCAGTTAGTGGTGTCCGTTGCCGATTGGCAGGGTAATCTCCGTCTCAGTAGCGACTACGGTTGGACATTGGATGAGGAACGGAAACCAGTGCGGACTGAAAAATTTGCGGCTCGGGCAGACTTTGCAGAGCAGGTGCGATCTCATCTGGAAACGTGGCTCCAGATTCCCCTACCCAAACAACCAGAGTAAGGCAGTTGCTGGCAGCAGAGATGACTACTGTAGGGGCGTTTGCGGTGGCAAAGTTTGCCGCAGAAATACCATTCTTACAACAGGTGCGTCTGTCTCCAAATCAGGTCATCGGGGATGCCTTAAAACCTAAAAAATATCGGGGTAGAACACCTAGCGAAAAACCTGCTTTCCTAAACGAGAACAGGTTTTTCGCTAGATGCCCTACCCCTATAGGGCCTTGCCTGACCCCACCAACCAGTGAAGCTGGTTAGTGAAAACTGAAAGCCGATTAGGTTCAAGAGCTGGTAGTTTGGGCTGCCAGGATTTGCTTGAGTTTTTCCAACTCTTGCGCCCAACGTGGATCGGGTTGGACATCCCCTTCGACTTGAGGTGTGGAAGTTTTACGGGTCTTGTTATTGCCGCCCTTGCGACGATTGCCATTC
>CAZGDE010000521.1:0-529 GCA_964524315.1 uncultured bacterium | reverse complement strand
CACTGACGGCGGTAGCTTCATTACCATTGGTAGTCGCTTCGTCACCCGCTTTATCTTTCGTGCGGGGTTGAGCACGTTCTACCTTCAATGAATTATCTTTGAGTGCAAAACCATTAAACTTTTCAATGATTTCGTCTGCCTGCTCTTCGCTTTTAACAGTCAGGAAGCCGAAACCCCGGCATTTATTAGTTTTGCGGTCGGTGATGATTTTAATCGAGACAGTATCACCTGCTTCTGCAAAAACTGCCTCTAATTCCTGGCGGCTAAGTTCTTCAGGTAAGTTTCCTACGTAAAGACGAACGGACATGGGGATCAATACCTCCAGACTGGGATTCAATTAAACGTGTTTGTGATGGTTAACCTGATGGTGACTGCCGCCAGCCAGTTGCATATCTGGTGCGTATCTGATGTCGGAGACAGCCAATTTTCTCCCTCCACTAACCCTGATAAGCCGACTTGCCAGTTGAAGAGTGTTGCCTACCGTTTCCCGTTGAAGGGGAAACAGGGGACAGACAGTACTCCTTAAACA
>CAZGDE010000520.1:1689-4580 GCA_964524315.1 uncultured bacterium | reverse complement strand
TTCACGCGGACGCAGCAAGAAGAACTGATCCAGTACGGGAAATTCCAGTGGTTGGAGCAACCCTAAATACCGTACACCGATGACGACGCCTGCCACAGCAGGTACTGCCACCAGAATGCCCCGCCACTGCCATATCTTTTGCTTCAGTGCTTCCCACATGTTGAATTGTTTCGAAGAGGATCAAATCATCATGCACCCTCGCCCCTGATGGCTAATTTTTCGCCAGACAGCATTCAACCAGTGGTTCTGTTGCTATGGCATCTAAACCGACTGATTGCAGCAAAGTCCGCCAATCTTGTGACAGCTTGACATTGTTGGGCGATGTCCGTCGCAGATTTGCCAGAGCCGCTAACGTATCGTGCCAAATGCCTGCTTCCGCCAGTACCGCAGGGCGTTCATCCGGTTTCGCGGTGGTGAGAGCTTTTTTCAGATCACTGTTTGGTTCCAGGCGCTCAATCCATCCTTCTATCGTAGGATTACCGCTGGGCCCTTTATTTAAATCGCAATTCAGTGTAATAAACCAGTGATATTCCTGTCCTGGTTTCAGGGTCGGTGCGTCTGCGGGTAAATCAAACCGGAGTACACCCGCTTTACTGGGGAGGGTAAATGTTGTCTGGTAAACCACCTCAGTATCATCATTGCTTAACAGCAAGAACTCGGCTGTCTGACCGCGGGATTGGGGGATATAGGCAAAGAAACTGGGACGTTCGGTAACGGTTAATCCTACCTGGCCTTTGGGGGTTAACGGTGTGATGCTTTTTGCGCCTGAAGTACAGGCACCACGGGTTGCGCCGCCAGCGGTGGCCCTGGGGGCTCCCCGCTTGGGTGGTTTAAAGTTAAGGCTCAGCTTTTGGGGGGCGCTAATCGCTGGTTTGGGCGATGCCGCTTCGGCTGCGATTGGTGGAATCGCTAACCCTGGAACCAAGAGAGACAGACAAAGAACGGCGAAGTACTGGGAATTTTTCATACAGGGCATACCTGACGCTTCTAGTAGGGCAAGGAGTGGCTGAATAACGCGAAACTAGACAAAGGCTATAGTACGGTGAGGTTTGATCAACGTTCAGATGAACTAAATCAGACACCAATAGAGCCGTTGAGTAAATGCATAGCTTTGAAAGGTGCGCCCTGATAACTTGAATACTTTCTAGTATGGGGAAACATCCGTGGATTGGTCGTGATGTGGAAGTAAAACGGTTGTGATTTCAAACAGGAATTGATACAAGGGAAATCACTAATCGAATTGGGTGTTCCAGGGGATTCATCAAAGCAATAGTGTTGGCATGGGTTTATCCTATCTTTTCTATAAAGATTGCTCCCTGGATAGCGTTGTATCTCTCCATATCCCTATTTAAGTCCACGTCGGAAATAGTAAATTTAAGCATTTTGCCACTGGCCGTAATATTACTCTGTCAAAGCTTATTCCTTACTGATACGGCAATCAATCCCTTGATGGAGGGATAAATTGGGGTAGGGAAGACCTTTATGCGTACTGGTTTACTGTTTGTATAAACCATTGCCCTACTTGCCGCAGCCGGTAGTTGTGCTGAATGACGTTACTTGAAACAGAAAAGTTTCAGAGCGACATGGAACCTGGCTGATTTCTTTAAACTACCCTGGCCTGGCAAAAACTTGTCAAGCTGACACTAAGAATGGGAATTAAATAAGTTCGATGTTAGATAGGGGCGGGTTTTGCAGGCAAATCCTTGCAGCAAGCAGATGGATTGGCTAAACTCGCCCGTACAGTTTGCGGATTGATTAAATCCGCGATCCTAAGGCCAATTGCCAACCTAACCAGGTCAGGTGTGGTATCGGGATACGATGTAGGTGCAAAGTATTTTTTATAACCAGTTGCCTACCAGGACAAAGGGTGCCCAATAATATGGCAACTGAAACTTGGGATCTTGGAGTAACGACAATTGTGCTTGCCGTAAGGCATCTGCTTTGGTCATACCTGGTTTGGTAAGTTCCTGATAGAAGCGAGTCATGAGGGCGGCAGCGGCTTCATCATTGACCGACCAGAGGGTCGCAACGGTACTGCGTGCCCCCGATCGCACCGCCACACCGGCCAACCCCAGAGCCGCTCGCGCATCACCAGAAGCCGTTTGGCAGGCACTCAAGACCAGTAACTCCAGTGGGGTTGTATCCACCGTTTCCCGGTTTTGGAGCAGGGTACTCAATTGTTTGACCTTTAAGCGGTCATCCCAGGTCAGGATAAAGGTTTCCTCGGCATTGGAACTGAATTGGCCGTGGGTAGCCAGATGCACGATATTAAATGGCACTGATTCCAGTAACCGTTCGAGATTGGCATTGGTCAGGTTTTCATTTAGCAGTAGTTTGCTAGGAACTGCTGCGGCAATTTGTTGAAGTTCACCGGCCACACCTGGTAAAGGCGAAAATCCCTGACGGGCTTCGGTTAAGCCACCGGTTAACACACTCATGTTCTGCCGCGCTAATGGACGGGGATCGAGCAGTTGCAAACCCGGTGTCAGAGCGACGTTGTACTTCTCGATGAGAAATTGTGAACCGTCGTATAGGGCTGACATGGGAAAGCTCCGCAAAGGGCCATCCAATACAAACACCAGTGTTTTAACCTCACTATTAGCCAGGTATGCCTCGCCGGGACGAAGCAGCCAGTTATAGGCAGTCCGGGGCAAGCGGTAGCGATCGCGGGAGAGGGCGATCGGGCTGAGGGATGAGCGCGTACTGACAATCGTGCGTTCTACTTCTTCCCGACTAATGGCGGTACTGTAGTGGTGCAGGGGTTGGCCGGCGATACTGAGAATAACAGATAGCTGATTTTCCAGCAGGATGGGATACACGATCGCTGCTTTAGGATCGACCCGATCAATTTGCACGGGGGTTGCCTGTAAACAGGCCTCCCGGAAGAAGTT
>CAZGDE010000520.1:0-1679 GCA_964524315.1 uncultured bacterium | reverse complement strand
CCAGTTGTAACGACTCGATAACCTTGCGGGCGGCGGCCAGGTTTGCCTGACTGGGTTCGCCACTAGCATCGGGTTGTACCAGAAGTTCAACTAACTGGCGGTAAACCGGCTCGACACTTTCACGGAATGAAAACTGCACATCCGTGTTGATTGCCACCAGGTCATTCCGCAACGTTTGCAGAGTGTTGACTGCCTGGGTATAGGCTGCGATCGCCCCTTCATTTTGTGACTGTGCCTTCAGAATCCGACCCAACTGCCACTGCCAGCGATAGGTAATATCGGATGCATTTATGGCCTGGGCCAGTAACAATGCCTGTTCCGTAACGGTGCGGGCATCGCTTAATTGCTGATAGTGTTCATACATTTCGCCCAGGGTTCCCAGCGCATAGGATTCGGTGCGGGTATCACGTAACAACCGGGCCTGTTGGATGGCTCTGGACAGGATTGGGGCAATACCCAGATCAGGAATGTCAGCCGCTCCTGGCAAGAGCAATGTTTGGGCAAAGTTGATCTGGGCTACTACCGCTGCATGGCTGGGCGGTAAATTCGCTAATTGGTCTGGTAGGGTTGTTGCCAGGGTTGTTGCCGCCGCAATGTTTTTCTGCTCAATCAATAAACTGAGCTGGTTCAGTTGTGCCTGCACCCTGGCCAGGAGTGTGGGTGATAATGTTGCTGCTTCCTGATAGGCTGTTAGCGCTGCATCGGTTTGTTGACGGGCCCGCAGGGTGTTGCCGAGACTCAGCCACGTGGCAGTGGTCTCGGCGGCAGATTGGCTGGCACCAGCCAGGCTGAGGCTTTGACGTAAGACCTGTTCAGCTTGGTCGAGATTACCAATATGGCGTAAGGCATCGCCAAGGGCACGGAGGCCAATCATCTTCGTGACGGAACTAGGTTGTTTTTGTAACGTTTGATTGATGTCCTGCACCAGAGCCAGGGCGCGGCGATACAGGCCCAGAGCATTCATTGCCTGAACCTGGTTGATCTGACTGCGGATGGTACCGTTACTGTCACCGATCGCCCGATAGGTTTGGGCGGCTGCTTCCCATGCGGTTAAGGCTGGCTCAGGTTGACCCATTGTTAGGTACAAACTACCCTGTGTGTTGAGGGCCTGG
Organism: uncultured bacterium; assembly: GCA_964524315.1. GTDB lineage: Bacteria > Cyanobacteriota > Cyanobacteriia > Leptolyngbyales > Leptolyngbyaceae > CAZGDE01. The sequence goes on along the minus strand of CAZGDE010000520.1, from coordinate 567 downwards.
GCCAGCACGGCCTGCCCTCTGTTGCCTGCGGCCCGTGCCAGTTGTAGGGCTGTGTTGATGGCGGCCGTGGCTGGTTGCCACTGGCCTAACTGCTGGTAAGCCAGTGCCAGATTACTCAATGCCATTGCCTGATTGGGGCGATCGCCCGCCGTGGCAAACTGGTTCGCGGCAGTTTGCCAAGCACTGGCCGCATCGGCATAGCGACCGGCATTATAAAGTTCACGGCCCTGTTGGAGTGGGTCGAGCTGGGCAAATTGGTTGGTGGGGGTGGGGGCGTTGGGAGTACCGGCGGGGGGAGAGGTAGCCCCACCTGGCGCTATGAGCCCACAGATTAATACGGTAGTTAAAGCAAACGCCAGAAGGAAGAACGGACGTTGGCGTGATGGCAAGTTAGGCCAATGCAACGGTGGGAGGAGTGTATTGACACCACCGCAGTGAATCTGAAAAGCCCGTCTCAAAGCGCTTAGAACAGATTGAGAATGACTGAGAAGTGGATGCCGTTTTCTTGCCATGTGCGTTTCTCAGAATCAATAGATACCAGCGGGATGCCCCAATATAGTTGGGCGG
>CAZGDE010000519.1:0-4596 GCA_964524315.1 uncultured bacterium | reverse complement strand
ACGATCTGATAGCTGATGGATAAGCCTAGACCTGTTCCCTTACCAACTGGCTTTGTGGTGAAGAAAGGGTCAAATAGCCGTTGTTTTACCGAATCGGGAATGCCTGTACCATTATCGGCAATATGAATCGCAATCCACCCCTCACGTATCCGTTCAGTGAAGATGTGAATAGTGGGCTCTATCGTTGCCTGCCTCGTTTGCTGCGAATCCTTTGCTATCTTATCTTCCAGGGCATCGATCGCATTGGTCAGAATATTCATGAATACCTGGTTTAATTGCCCTGGGTAGCACTCAATCAGGGGCAGGTCGGCATAGTGTTTAATGACCGTAATACCGCTATGTTCCGGTCGTGCCTTGAGTCGGTTTTGCAAAATTAGCAGGGTGCTATCAATGCCTTCATGGATATCAACCGTTTTCTTGTCGGCCTCATCCAGACGAGAAAAGTTACGGAGCGACAGAACAATCTGACGGATGCGATCGGCACCCATCCGCATTGAGTTGAACAGTTTAGGTAAATCTTCGGTCACGAAATCCAGTTCGATCGATTCTGCATGGGCCCGTAGTACCGGATCGGTCTGGGCATGGCGCTGTTGATACAGCTTCAGTAACCGCAGAATGTCATCAATATACTGACCGGCATAACTGAGATTGCCGTAGATAAAGTTAACTGGATTGTTAATTTCATGGGCAATTCCAGCGACCATTTGGCCCAGGCTTGACATCTTCTCTGATTGGATCAATTGCACCTGTGTCTTTTTCAGGTTTTGCATGGCTTGCCCCAGGTCTTGCGCCTGTGCCACCAGTTCTGCGTTCAACTGCTGCAGTTCTTCGTGGGCCCGTTCCAGTTGTTCATTTTTACGCCATAACTCTTCTGTCCGCTCTTCTACCCGTTCTTCTAATTCGTTATATGCCTTTTGCAAGGCCATCTCTGCCATATGGCACTCGGTCACGTCCCGCACCACTTTGGCAAATCCCAATAGTTGCCCATCCTCATCTCGCAGGGCTGTGATGACAGCATGGACACAAAACTCTGTCCCATCTTGCCGCAGTCGCCAGCTTTCATCCTCAAACCGACCGGTAGTGGCAGCAATGCTTAATTCATGATCCGGTTTACCGGATGCTACATCTTCGGCCCGATACAGACGGGCAACGTGTTCCCCCAGAATGTCATCTTCTCGGTAACCATTAATGCGCTCAGCCCCTTGGTTCCAGCTAATGATCCGACCCGTTGGGTCAAGCATATAGATGGCGTAGTCCTTCACGTGTTCCACCAGGTAATGGAACAATTCCTCATTGTTTAAAGGTGACTTGTTTGGTTGAAATGATGGATTGGTCTGGGGCCGGTGATTGAGGTGAGGAGGATTGTCCGATGGCTGGTTCGATGGTGCAGATGGTTCAGGCTGGGATGCTTGAAGCTGGGATGTTTCAGTGATATCTCGAACAACAACATAGACGCGCTCCTGGTCGGGATTAGGAGTGACGTTCCAGAGCAAACAACGGTAAGAGCCATCCGCACAACGACAATGATTTTTGAACGAAACAGGGGATGGGCGAATTGGATCGTCAGAATTATCCTGGTTGCGAATGGCAGAACGAAAAAGAGATTCAACATGGGATAGGGTGGCACTGCGATCGCCCGGATGCACTAGTTCAATCCAGGGATGCGCTAGCAATTCTGCCAGACTAAAGCCCAGACTTTTCTCCCATGAATGATTTAACCATTCAAAATAGCCATTCTGGTTAATTACACAGAACAAATCAAATGAGAGATTTAAGAACTGTTCAAGATGTAAGTTGGGGTGTAGGTTTGGTTGCAAATCTGTTGGATACTGGTCAGCTTGAATACTTAAAGGTAGGTTCATCTCCGTTCCAGGTTAGCTTAGTTTGAATTGATCCCTCTAGGCTTAACCTGCATAGAGAGTGATGACCACTGAAACGATCTAAGACTTGACGTATCTTTTTCTCAATATACTGAGATCTACTTTAGGAAAAATTTTGAATAGCTGATTATTCTATTGACCAATATTTATAAAGGAAAAATATAGTCGTTCGATAGTGTTGGTCAATCAGGGGAATTGCAGAAAATCAAGAGAAGACGGTCACTGGTCATTGGTTATTTGAACGGACTAATGACCAGTGACCAGTGATAGAGCAATATTCACAAATGACTTAGGACTGCTCTATATCAGTCGTAGCCAACCTTTTCCCAGGCGAGTTTGGCGGCCCCGACAATGCCCGCCTGGTTACCCAACTCGGCTTTCAGCAATTGCAAACCAGCCCGAGAACTGGTTAATACCCGTTGTTCGATTTCACCCAGTGCTGCCGGAAAGAAAAAGTCAGCGCTGGCACTGACACCACCACCAATAATGACTGCTTCCGGGGTAAGTACGTAGAGTAGACTGGCTAGCCCAGCCCCCAACTCACGACCATAGGTTTGCCAGAACTCTAATGCCTTTGGGTCACCTGCCAATGCCAGCATGCCCAATTCTTCGGGTTCCAGGCCGGTACGCCGACGGATAGCTGGAACTGAAATGTGCGATTCCAGTGACCCCCGATTGCCACTATTACAGGTAGGGCCATCCATATTCAGTGTGATTAAGCCCAGTTCACCGGCCGTACCGTGGTGCCCCACAAATAACTTCCCGTCTAAAATCACCGCACCACCGACACCCGTTCCCAGTGTGAGCAGAATCAGATCGCGGTACCACCGTCCGGCACCGAGCCATGCTTCGCCTAAACCAGCGCAATTGGCATCATTCGCAATGATCGTGGGGTAGCCTGTTTTTGCCTCTAGCCAGTCTGCTAAGGGAACATCGTGCCAACCTGCTAGATTAATGGCAACACGGGCGATGCGTCCGGTGGCATCGGTAGGGCCGGGTGTACCGAGACCGATCGCCCCTGCCTGTTTCTGCGGATCAACCTGGGCGATCGCCGCCACGATCGCGGCTAACACTGCCTCAGGCGTGGATGGCTGGGGCGTTGGTACACTGAGGGACTGTAAACAATTGCCATCCTTACTGAAGCGGCCTAACTTGATGGCTGTTCCCCCCAGGTCAATGCCCAATACCTGCGGTTGACCTTGTCCGACGGATCCCTCACCCATAGCAAATCACCAACAATAAACTGACGAACACTAAATGTTGACAACAAGTAATGTTGACAGGCAAATGTGCTGCCAATGGTGCAAGTCGTACTGGCCCGCTACCTGGGATCAAACATCTAGCGTTTATCAGTCTACCGCGAGGGCTCATCGTTTCAGTCGAACAGATGCTCCCTCTGGTAACGGTCTACCTTTGGGTTCGGGAAGAATGGGGCCACGATCATAGGGTAATGGAATGTATTGCACCGAGGGCCGACCACCCTGAGGTTGGGGGTATAGTTCCATCAGGTCGTAGATAATCCGGGGTAGACCGACTGTGATCGGTAATCCTAACTCTGTGGCTTCTTCTACCGTAATTGGGTAGTCATGCGTGACTTGCCCGGTTGTGAGTGCCTCAATAATCGAATCGACTTTGGCCGGATCAATTTTGGGTTGGGGGACGGTATCTTGCAATAACGTGCGGACAAAACGCTGCACCTGCTTAATTGCCTTACGCGACAAATCTGCCATGATCAGCGTTTCGTCTTTGACTTCGCTAATGGGTTTCTGTTCCACCACATTGAGAATACTGGCAGCAGGGTAATTTCCCAGTTGGGGGTCAACTGGCCCCAGCACGGCATTGGCATCCATCACAATTTCATCGGCTGCTAGAGCCAGCATGGTGCCACCACTCATGGCGTAGTGGGGCACAAAGACGGTGACTTTAGCCGGGTGACGGATGAGGGCTCGGGCAATTTGTTCGGTTGCCAGTACTAGCCCACCAGGCGTGTGCAAAATGAGATCAATGGGTACGGTATCAGGTGTCAACCGAATGGCCCGTAGTACCTGCTCCGAATCTTCAATTGTGATGTAGCGAGACAGGGGAATACCAAGTAAATTAATTGACTCCTGGCGATGCAGTAATAGAATTACCCGGCTCTGTCGCTGTCGTTCAAATTCTCGAATGGCTTGCACCCTGCGAGATTCAATCTGTCGTCGTTGCCAAAGGGGCTGCAAGGACGAAATGAAAAGAAAGACGAAGAACAAATTGAAGAAATTAAAATCCACAACTCTCAGTTGTCCAATGGTGTGTGTACGCCCTCATTATTTACAGTCTTGCTCAGAGAAAACATCCTGATTAAGGCTGAGGCCATTTAATTGAGGGTATCACTGGACAGAAGTATGAGTTGGCCTGACGGTTCAATTCCTACAGCGTTGCCTATTCAAAAAACAGCAATACCTAATCGAGTTTTTGACTGAACTGATCGCGATGACGGTGCTGGGAATCGGAGAACAAACCTTTTAATAACTTGCCGATACCTTGCCATATGGAAGCTCGTTGTTTGCCCGTTGCCCGCTCGAAACTATCATACGCATCGTGGTAACGGCCCAACCGCTGTAGGGCGGCACCTCGAAACGTCCAGGCCTCCAGGTCATGGGGTTGAATGGCAAGGGCGCGATCGCAACTAGTCAGCGCTTCTTCAGCCCGCTCTAAATGCAGCAGCACAACCCCCCGA
>CAZGDE010000518.1:0-4617 GCA_964524315.1 uncultured bacterium | reverse complement strand
ATAGCATCCAGGCGTTTGGAGATACTTACAAGCAAACTGTTGGTACTTTGCAGGAATTGCAACGATCTCTAGATCAACTCGGACTGACGATGAGCAATCTGGTCAAACTTCAGGTGTTTCTGGTTGGCGACCCTGCTCTCGGTGGACGCATGGACAGCGAAGGATTCTCACGGGCGTATGCCGAATTTTTCGGAACCCCAGAGCAACCCTATCTGGTTGCCAGAACCAGGGTACAGGTCGTAGGCTTGGTCAATCCTGGATGGTTGGTTGAAATTGAGGCGATCGCTGTGCGCTAAACGCATTATGAAAAGCCCTCAAAAGACGCTTCAAAACCATTGCCCTCTGGAGAAGCGCACATGATGCCTGCCTGAATCTCATCACCGAGTAAATAGGCCAACCTAAACAGCTTGTATTCTAAAGTGTCGTCTCGGTAAGAGATGTGAATAGCTTCCTGGCGACGTTCGACTCGCAGGTGTAGGACTTCAGGCGGGTTAGGTAGCGGAATAATAGACCAGTCGGAGTAGTTGTGTGTAACCACAGCACTCAGATTTTGTACACCATCGACAAACTCAATGCCAGTTTTTATCCAATGTGCTTCGTCAATCCGGAGCATGATTCCAGCCTGATCGTAGAGGTCTTTGTAGTTTCCACTAATGCCAACTTCCAGCACAAAATCAGTGCTAAAGGTATTAAAGTAAAAGTGACCTGAGTCGCGAATGAAGCCATAGTGGGTCGTACGCCAAAAATCTGTTTTGGGAGAAGTTTTAACGATTAGCCGATCGCCTGAATGCTGCCATTCAGACGGTTCATTGAGCCATTGCATGGGATACCTCAGGTGTACATGTAACTATCCAGGATTGATGCCGTTGCCATTGGTTCAGGCGTGAGGTGATTACTGTCCGCTTGAGCGCCAAATAGTATTACCCACACCGTATTGCACAACCATCAACAGCCCACCTACCATCGTCAAATTTTTCATGAACATAATCTGCTCAATTGGATCACTAAAGTTGCTATGGAAGATAAACCCAGTAATGAGGGTAAAGAACGCCAATGCAGCGGCTCCTAAGCGAGGATAAATTCCCAAAAGTACAGACAAGCCACCGAGTAATTCTAAGGCGATCGCAGCAGGCAAAAAGAGCCAAGTGAGAGACATTCCAAACGCTGCCATATAAGCTTGAGTCTCTGTTGGATGGAGGATCTTGTTCATACCAGACCATAGAAAGATGGCAACCAGCAGAATTCGGGCAATTAACGGCAAAAGATTACGAGTTGCATATAGTCCAGTCGTAGAAGAGCGTAGCTCAGTTTGTGTTTCCAGAGACGATGAACGAGAAGAATGATCTTTCATGACGAAACTCCAATTAGATGAATGAACGGTTAAACAAAATGGGCAAGGATCAGAAGATGTAACTTACCAAATTTCGGCTAACTCCATCAAACGGGCGATCGCAGTCTCGGTAGCTTGTTGCTGCATCTCGCCCCCCATGCCTTGATAGGGAACTTCAACAGATTCCACATCCTGAATACCCAGAAAATTCAAGATGAACTGGAGATAGGGCATACAAAAATCCATTGCACCTGCGGTTGTTCCAGGAGCATAGCTGCCAGCACGAGAACTGATAATTAAAGCTTTCTTTCCGGTAAGTAAGCCGTTAAAGGTTGCCGTATCACGGTTGTAGTCTACGGTACGACCCACGCGAATCACATTGTCAAAGTAGGCTTTGAGATGGGCAGGAATGCCGAAGTTATACATAGGAACCCCAAGCACAATACGATCGGCCTCAAACAGTTCAGCAATTAAGACATCTGATTCCGCTAGCATTACCTTTGTCTTATCCGTTTGATCTTCTGAGGGGGTCAGATTGGCTGCAACCCAATCAGAAGTGATCAGGGCAGGGGGTTGCTGTCCGATATCTCGTAATTGGTATTGAGCTTCAGGATGAAAAGACTGCCACTGGTAAATGAACTTGGAAGCAAGCGTACGAGAAACGGATCGGTCTTGACGAACACTGGATTGAATTTCTAACAGTTTCATGGTGATTCCTCCAATAAGGTTAATGTGATACAAAGAGGGTTCTGAACCAGCTCCAGGCTGAGTGTTGACGGTCGAGTGGGGTGAGAACGATGTTATGGCATGATCGCAATTTTTCCGATCATGTGTCCTGTTTCTTGAAGATGATGAGCGTTTGGTAGGTCAATCATCGGAAATTGGTGTGCGATGTGGGGTTTCACAAAACCGTCGTCGATTAAATTTCTCAATGCCGCTAGAATTTTCCCTTGTTGCTCCGGATTGATGTTATAGGCGGTTGGAATGCCCATAAACTCATAGTGAAGCGTTACGTTTTTGAGAAATAACTTTTCTGCGATTCGAGAAGTTTCTGTAGGGACAATCGTGACGATTTGTCCATTGACGGCAATGCAATCTAATGACTGTACAAATGTTTCACCGCCAACCAAATCTAGAATTACAGGGCATCTCTTTCCATTTGTAAGTTCCATGATTTGTTGCACAAAATCAGTTGTCCGGTAGTTAATCACAACATTTGCTTTGAGACTATCCTGACAGAATTGAATGGATTCCTCTCGTCCTGCGGTTGTGATGACATAACATCCATGCAATTTTGCGAGTTGAACGGCAATATGCCCTACACCCCCCGCGCCAGCATGAATTAAAATGACCTGTCCCGGCTTTACTTTGGCACGTAGATGCAGGCATTCCCAGGCAGTTAAGGAGACCAGAGGCAAGACTGCTGATGCCGCATGATCGAGCGTTTGAGGTTTAATCGTCGCACTCCGACTATCAACGACAACATACTCTGCATTAGCACCGGGCTTAAACACATTGGGTGATGCGTAGATTTCGTCTCCAGGTTTAAAGTCAGTCACGCAATCGCCTGTCGCAAGGACTGTACCACTCACGTCATAGCCTAGAATGAGTGGAAATTGACGAGGGACTGTACTGTTTTGCCGCACTTTACAATCCACTGGATTGACAGAAGTTGCTGCAACCTGAATCAGCAGGTCGTATGCTCCTACGGTTGGGTCCGGCAACTCAGTCAGGCGAAATACCTCATCTGGACTGCCATGTCCCGTAATCACCATTGCTTTCATCATCAGTTCTCTCACTGCATCGGGTCATATCAAGAATCTTATTTTTGCTCAGGATCAAACTTCTGCTCCAATTTTTGTGTTCTCATTTGAGTGCCGCCGATCGAGTTGAGTGAGCGCGATCGCCCCCATCAATACAGCAATAGCGAAGGCTCTAGAGAAATTCAGTGGATGAGTCGGAACACCCAACCAACCAAACTGATCAATAACAAGAGACATGATCATTTGGCTACAGACTACCGCTAAGGTTGCGGCCGTTAAACCAAGTTTTGGAACGGTCAATGTACTCAAGCTGACAAACGTAGCACCCAACAATCCACCTAAAAACGCCCACCAGGGAACGCCAGTAAACTGTTGCAGATTAGGTGATTTGAACAGTCCTGATGCAATTAAGAGGGTTAAGATGCTGAACCCAACCAGAAAATTAATTGCAGCCGCCGCGATTGGAGAGCGTAATGTCTGCTTCAAGCGAGCATTTGCAGCCGACCCAATTGCTAGAAAACTACCTGCTGAACCTGCACCAACGATTGCTAATAGAATATCCATATTGATTGTTTCAGAGGCGAACTACTGCGCCAGAAAGAAAATCGCGATTACCAATAACCCAATTGCAACGCGACGATAGCGAGTGAGACGATGTTGAGGCAACCCTAGCCAACCAAAATGATCGGCAATAATTCCTGCGATCGCCTGTCCAAACACAACAAATCCCAGCGTTAAGGTTGCGCCTAACGTGGAGATGAAATAGGCACTGGAAGCAATGTACCAGGCTCCAAACACACCTCCCGTCAAACTCCAATGTGGTGCTTTCGGTAATGCAGACCAATCGGGATGATCGAACTGTTGCGTGAGCAGCAAAGCCGTTAATGCCAGAAAACCAACCAGATAAGAAACATTCGCTGCCAGAGGAGCAGAAGCCAGCGATCGCGCCAACTGTGCATTCATGCTGGCTTGAATCGGTAAAAGCGCACCACTCAGCAGCGATAACAAAAGGTAAAGGCAAATTTGACAGCGAAACCAGAGGCTCCGCGATCGAAACAGAGGCAAGAAGCTCATAGTTGAAAGCGTGGGTGAATGAATTGCAGCGAGGTAAATCCTGAAATCTGGAGCGTTAACCAGCAGAATATTTGGAATTCAAGTTTACCTTGAGATCAAGATACTTTGCTTAAAGATAAAAGTCAAGAATCTCGATATCAAGATATAATGACCCCATGAACCACGATCGTATTGATGAAATTTTGAAACAATGGAAACGCGAGTCTCCGCAATTAGATGTCTCGGCTATTGCAGTGACAGGGCGAGTCTTGCGGATTGCTCGTTTACTGGAAAAGCAGCGAGAATCCGTTTTGGCGGAATACGGGTTAAATGTCTGGTCGTTTGATATGTTGGCGACGCTGAGACGACAAGGAGCGCCCTATCAACTCAAACCGACCGATCTCTATGAACTGCTGATGCTCTCCTCAGGAGCGATGACGAACCGGATCGATCGACTGGAACAAGATGGAG
>CAZGDE010000517.1:0-4638 GCA_964524315.1 uncultured bacterium | reverse complement strand
CTTAAATAAAGACTCGTATAAGACTATTGGAATGGCTTGTCTGGCTTGAGAATTTGAGAATTGCTTTGGGACTCTTTTGAGTCTTAATAGAATTAATGAGACAAGTTTGGCTAACCGCTTGCTGGGAAAAGGGTGAAACCCAATCCTATATATCAAATGAGATATTTGGTCTCATTATTGGACTCAAAAAGAGTCTATTATGAGACTAGAGAGACAGGTTGTTTTTTGCGGCGCGAGGGCAGGCCTTGGAGACCTTGTTGGAGCGATCGAAATTTAGTCCAAATTTAGTCCAAATTTCTAGATCGGTACGTCTTTCTTTCGGAAACCATTGCCATAAGCCGTTTTTAGGGATTGATAAAAACTTGGTCTATTGCGGAGTACGCAATAGACCAAAGAGCTAAGTCGGGTTTTGGAGTTGCTGATCAATCATGAATAGTCCCATCTGGCATGATTGCGCCCTGTAAAATTGCAGCTGTCAGTACCGTGCCGGTCAAGTCCGCATCGCGCAGATTTGCCTGACGCAAAATTGCCCCACTCAGATCGGCGTAACTCAGATCGGCTCCCCGCAGGCTGGCCTCACTCAAGTCCGTGGCGGCGAGTCCCTGCTGGGTCAGATGGTTAAGATGGGCCCGGCAGAGTTTTGCCCCATCCAGATTTGCCCGTTGTAGCAGGGCACCACTAAGGTTGGCATAGGATAGATCGGCATCATTAAGAATCGCCTGTCCCAGGTCAGTCACCTGATCCGATGTGGGGCGAAAGTCAGCTTCAAACAGGTTAGCCCGTAACAACCGGGCCCGCACCAGATTCGCACCAGACAACGTAGCTTTGCTCAAATTGGCCCGCTCCAAATTGACATAACTCAGTTTGGCACCACTCAAATCGGCTTCCCGTAACACTGCCCGGTAGAGATCGGCCTCGCTCAAGTTAGTGCCCCAAAGCAATGCCTCACTCAAGTCTGCCTCACGAAAACTGGCGCGGCTGAAATCAGTTTTACCCAGACGGGATTGGCGCAGATCAGCCTGATTGAAATTTACGCCGTGCAAATTGACATCCAGCAGGTCAACCTCCCGCAAGTTAATCCTTTGAAAGCTCCGCTGGCCTTCGTTGTATCGCTGGAGGATTTCATCAATGTTCATGTTAATTTGGCTTTAACGGTAACGGGTTCCTGCCAACAGGTTAACTCAGCCATTACCTCTGCAACCGACATAATCCGGTCAACCTGTCCAATTGTTGCCCCCGAAAAGACTAACCCATTGTCTACATCACCGCAAGCAGCCCGGGCAAGCGCCTGAATAATGCAGTAGGTCGTCTTTGCATCCCGACATAGGCAGGACTGTAAACAATTGGCAACACAGCGTCGTTCCAGGTCAGGCGAATTGGCGATCGCCTGTTCCGTAAACGCATTCCGCAACGCCCGTGCCGGTTTCCCCACCGGGCTTGGCACCGCCACAACATCGTTTGCACTGGCTTGCAGATGAAAATCTTTATAGCGGCGATCGCCATCACATTCCTTGGTCGGAATGAATCGGGTGCCCACCTGCACCCCCGCCGCACCTAACGACAACATCTGGTCTATGTCTGCCCGCTTGCTAATTCCACCCGCCGCAATTAGCGGTAAGCTGACCCCAACCTGCTGGATGAGATACTGTCGCAACTGAGACAACACATTCGCGATCGAGAAGGTAGACCGATCCACCTGTTCACATTGCGTCCCAAAGTGCCCCCCAACCACACGACAATTTTCCACAATGAACGCATCGGGCAGGCGGTTGTATCGTTTTTTCCAGGTTTCACAAATGGTCGCTGCCATTTCCACACTTGATACCGCAGGCACCAGCGCTACTTGGGGGAAATCAGCCGTATGCTCAGGCAAATCCAACGGCAAACCGGCTCCGGCCACGATTACATCGGCCCCATGGGCTGCCGCCGTGTGAGCGATCGCGGCATAGTCCCTGGTTGCAACCAGAACATTGACCCCAATCACCCCATCCGGGCTCAGTAGTCGGGCCTTGTTCAATTCATCAATCAACGCGAGACGATTCGCCTCAAAAAAATTACCCTTTCCCGATCGGGGATGGAAATAGGGCGAAACCAGCCCCAATCCCAACGAAGCAATCATGCCAACTCCACCCGAATTAGCCACTGTCCCTGCCAACATTGCGCCCGATACCCGCACTGCCATGGCACCCTGAACAATGGGGTAAGAGGTGATATGCTGACCAATGCGAAGTGGCGGCAGAGGACGAACCATAACAGTATTCACTCTATAACTAAATAGCGATTAAGCGACGAATTGAATTATAGCAGTTCCTTGCCGGTTAAATACGGCCAAACCTCGGAGGTCTTGCAAGACCTCCGAGGTTTTATTTGTCTCATTAATCTCAATGAGTCTCTTTTTAAGTCCTTTTACAAGTCGCGTAGTCTCAAAAGAGATACTCAGGTTTATGGTTCAAGCTGCAGCAGGCGTGTCAGGGGGTAGAACATTGATTGGCCCACCTCTACCAAGACCACCAACGTGGGTGACTGAATTCTGATTAAAGGGGCGATCGCTCTGGGAAGCACAGGGTACGATGGAGCAAACCTGTATGGGTGACTTATGGGACGATTCAACTGGGGCGACTCCTATACCGATCAGCAGTTCATCAATGCCTACAATCGTTTCATCAACGACATCAAGAGCATTGAAGCGCCCCTACTGGCTAAATCCCATCCCAACCCGGATCATTGGGCTCTTCTGACAGCGTTAATGATCATGGAACGGCAATCTCGTCTATTAAATATGGACAACGACGAACTGCAGGGATTTGCCTCCTATATGTTAACCATTGCTGCCAGTATGTTGATTGAACGGGGGTTCCCTAACGCTGAGATCTTAGACACGTTACAACTGGACATGGAAGACCTGATCAAACTCCGGCATCTGGTCAACAAGCACCGTAAATAATCAACTGGAACGTTGGCCCAGATCGTGCAAGTCTTTATCCGCCCATTCCGCTTTTGTTGAATGTCAGGCAAGCCCTCCAGAGTCTAGAAAATTTGTATGGCTTTTCTAGGCGATCGCCCGTTCATAAAAGGCTTTCATTTCCTGGAACCATTGCTGGCGTGACTCATCCCAGGTGTAAAACATGTGTCCCCCCTGGTAATGTTTCAGGGTCAGGTTGGCGCGTAGTTCTGGATTCAGCCGCATCAAATCCGCCAGGTGGTTTGAGGCGAAATAGGGCGTAACCAGATCGAAAATGCCATGGGTAATGTAAACCTGCATGTAAGGGTTGAGCGTCATCCCCACCCGCAGATCATCCACAGCACCAATAAAGCCCTGTTTCAACTCACCTTTTAAGTCAAACTTCCAGGCTTTGAAGGTTTCCAGATTCAGCAAATGATAAGTCATCTCCGTTTTAACGCCCAACGTAGTACGCAGATGACTGTTGATCGCTCCTGTAAATAACCGATCCAGGCCATCCAGCGTGGGATCACTCCCCTCATACAGGGGGCGATCGGGAAACGGATCGATCGCCACAATAGACGCATCATAAAACCCGACAATTTGCTGGCGATCACGCAACAATTCCCGCGCAAACAGTTCAATGCCAATTCGTCCCGTATGTCGCTCAATTAAGGACAGCGGCAGACCAATTAAATCAGCCAGTTGCTGGTAAGCAGACTGCCGCTCCTCCAGCGGTAAGGCGTCACCCATCGCCAGTAAGGGAATCAACGTTTTGCGGGCAAATTGCTCCGCCACTGCCATCTGTTCTGTCACATTCGCAGATTGGCCAACGCCACGGGCGCGATTGTGATGGGCGGCTGCCGCTGCCATCGATGGTAGTAACGTGGCCCAGGCTGTCAAATTGTAATCATTGCCATCAAACAAGCTGAACTCCAGCGCTGGTGAAATCAAAATTGCTCCCGACAACCCGACCCCATATTCTTGCTGCAACTTGCGGGCTAGTTTAGCCACCCGAAACCCACCATAACTTTCCCCCGCGATAAAAATAGGTGATAACCACCGCTGTTGCCGCGACAAAAACCGTTGAATGAATTCAGCCAGTGCCTTCAAATCCCGCTCGACTTCCCAGAAGGGTGTTTCCTGAGGGGGTGCTTCATCAGATTTCGTTGATTCTGGTGCCTTATCCTTACTATTCTTATCTCCGTCAGCTTTATCCGTCGATAAGGCCCGACTGAAACCTGTCCCAATCGGATCAACAAATACTAGATCCGTAAAACTCAACCAACTCTCCAGGTTATCCACAACCCGTACAGGTGGTTTAGGCAACGTGCCTTTTGCGCCAAAATAGACCCGCTTGGGGCCTAACGCGCCCATATGCAAATAGGCAGAAGCAGCCCCCGGCCCACCGTTAAATACAAATGTGAGTGGTCGCGGTGTTCCCCCATCGGTTTGCGCCAGGTAGGCCACATGAAACATTTCGGCAACGGGCTTTTCCTGATCAAACAACGTTTGCCATTCAGCCGTTGCCACATACTGTAACGGCTGATCAGGTAGCAATAGCGTTTGTTCAGTCGTGCTGGGTTGACGGCTTGCGGACGGAGTCGCAGGTTCAGACATGGGGAATTGCAATGGTGCGTGGGGGTTACCTGCACAATCATAAAGAGTATATTCACCAAATGCCCATCCCTATATCG
>CAZGDE010000516.1:0-4639 GCA_964524315.1 uncultured bacterium | reverse complement strand
CGCACGGCCGTTCTGGTCGACCTTGATGAGGCTGGAGGCCGTGATCTCGTCGAACATCAGCCCGTAGGGGTTGATCAGGAACTCATCGTCCGTCCCTGGTATGCGGGCGGAGATGTGCGTCGAGAGCAGGTCGGTCCATCCGTAGATGGCGGCGAGGCGGTAGGCGGCGGCAAGCTCGCAGCGCACCTTCCACTCCATCTGGCTGCAGTGGGCCATGGGGGCGGTGGGCGGCATGGGGGTGGGTCCGGTCATGGATTAGTCGATTCTGGCGTTGGCGGCCTTGGCCACGCGGGCCCACTTGTTCAGCTCGCTCTGGATGAATTCCGAGAATTGCGCGGGTGTAGTCGGCGCCACATCGAAACCGTATCGGTCGGACATCGTCGAGCGCACCTCCGGGTCCGAAAGCACCTTCTCGAACGCCGCCGAGAGCCGGGCCACGACCTGCTGCGGCGCGCCGGCCGGCAGCAGGACACCCATCCACGCTTCCGTCTGGATGCCCGGGAAGCCGGACTCCTTGATGGTGGGAATCTGGGGCATGGCGGCCATCCGCTGCCCGCTGGTCACGGCCAGCGGTATCAGCTTGCCGTCGTTGACGGAAGGCGCCAGCGCGGCCACGGAATCGATCATGACGTCGACATGGCCCCCGAGCAGGTCCGCCACCCCCGGGGTGGTGCCTTTGTAGGGCACGTGTGCGATCTGGGTGCCGCTGGCCTGCTTCAGGAGCTCCATGGACAGGTGGCTGGTTGTGCCGTTGCCTGGCGAGGCGTAGCTCAATTGGTTGGGCTTGCGCTTGGCGAGCGCAACGAATTCGGAGAGGGACCGGACGCCCAGCTTGGGGTGTGCGACCAGGAGCAGGGGGGCAATCGCGACGCGCGTGATGGGCTGGAAGTCCTTGATGGAATCGAAGGGCATCGTTTTCTGCAGCGCCGGGCTGATGGCCAATGGGGCAATGCCGCCCCACACCATGGTGTAGCCGTCCGGCTTGGATTTCGCGGCCAGGTCGGTGCCCAGCACACCGCCCGCGCCGGGCTTGTTGTCGATGACAACGGGTTGCCCCAACAGGGCGGGGAGGCGCTCGGCGATGAGGCGCGCGGCGCTGTCACTGCCGCTGCCGGCGGAATAGGGAACGATCCAGCGGATGGGCTGGCTGGGGTAGGCGTCCTTCACAGCGGTCTGTGCGTGGGACGCATGGATGCCGCCAAGTAGCAGCGCCTGCACCAAGCAAACCTTCAGAATCTTCATGCTTCAGTCTCCAATCGTCGTGGTGGTTTCAGTGGCTATCGGTACGTGGACTCTATGGGTGGCGCCTGTGAGGCGGAAATACTTTTTGCCGGCCTGGTGATATGTGCTGCCAATCACGATGAAGGTGCGCGTCCAGCGAGGAGGCGCTTGGCCGTGTAGGTCATCACCTTGCCCCCGCGCTGGTTGAACACCTCGATGCGCGAGACCACCACGGCCCGGCCCTTCTTCGAGGTGGGACGTATCTCGGTGACTTCCACCTCGGCCATGATGGTGTCGCCCACCACGACGGGCGCATGGATCTGCTGGGACATTTCCAGCATCGCGAGGCCCGTGCCCTGGATCATCGTTTGCAGGATGAAGCCTTCGATCAGGCAGTAGGTCAGCGCACCCGGGACAGGGCGCCCTGGCATCGCGGTGCCTTCGAATCCGGTATCGATAAAGATGGCCTCGAGCATGCCGGTCACACCGATGAAGTTGACGAGATCAGCCTCGGTCATAGTGCGCTTGAACGTGCGAAAGCGCTGGCCTTCATGGAGGTCTTGCCATGCGAAGCCTTGGCCGAGCAGGGTAAGTGGGGCATGGGGGTTCATTCGGGCGGGTTCCTTCACCGGGAGGGCGCCGCTCAGAGGCCGCGGCGTGGGGATGGCTTCAGCACCTTGTGGCGCCTGGGCGGCTTGCCAGGAAGACATCCAGCGCCTGCTCGTGCTCTGGTGTGTGGTGAGCCAGGGCCTGGAAGGCGGCCGACATTTCGAGCAAGGTAGCCAGGGACGCGTGCTCGGCTTCCCGCATCAGGCGCTTGGTCATGCGCAGCGCGTGACCCGAATGCACGGCAATCTCCTGCGCCAGTTCCATCGCGGCGGGCATCAGTTCGTCCGGTTGCACCACGCTTGACACCAAGCCGTACTCGAGCGCCTTCGCCGCGTCGATGGTGCGCCCTGTGTACGCCATTTCGGCGGCCCGTGAGCGACCGATCGCGCGGGGCAGCAGCCAGGCGCCGCCGTCGCCCGGCAGGAGCCCCAGCTTGATGAAGCTCGATGCGAAGCGCGCATGGTGGCTTGCGATGCGGATATCGCACATGCAGGCGAGGTCGTTGCCCGCGCCCAGCGCATGCCCGTTGACGGCGGCGATGGTGGGTACCTCGAGGTTGTGGAGAGCCAGCGGGACGCGCTGAATGCCGTTGCGGTAGGCATAGCGGCTCATCGCGGGCAGGCCGCATCCCGTGCCCAGCTGTTCGCGCAGCATCTTGAGGTTGCCGCCCGAGGAAAACGCGGGCCCCGTGCCGGTGAGGATCACGGCACGTACCTCCAGATCACGGTTGATTTCGGCGCAAGCCTCCAACAGGGCGTCGATCGCCTCATCGTCCGAGATGGCGTTGTAGGTCTCGGGGCGGTCGAGGGTGAGCACCAGGACATGGCCCACGCGGGTCTGTTTCAGGAAGGGGCTTTTCATGGCGTGGCGTGCAGGGAGTCGGTCTGGAGCACGCTCTTGGCTAGCAGGGCGGACACTTCTTCATCTGCGTAGCCCGCTTCGCGCAGCACTTCGGCGCCATGTTGTCCGAGGCGGGGAGCATGGCGTTGCGGTGCTGGCGGCGTCTTCGACCAGCGCGCCGGCGTGCGCATGCTGCGGATCCGCCCTTCGGTCGGGTGCTCGTGCAGTTCGAAGAAGCCGACGTCGTCGAGGTGCGGGTCATCGAGCAGGGTGTCCAGCGTGTGCATGGGCATCATCGGAATATCGGCCTTCTCGAAGGCCTCGGTCCACTCGGCCGTGGTGCGGGTGGTCATCACCCGCGCGACCAGGGCATAGAGTTCGTGGATGTGCTCGGTACGCGCTCCGATGGTCGAGAAACGGCTGTCGTCCTTCAGCAGGCTGGGCTGCCTGGTCAGTTCGAAGAATGCCTGCCAATGCCGGTCGGTGTAGAAGAGCACGCAGAGATGTCCGTCTCGTGTCGCGTAAGGTTTTCGATGGGGGTTGAGGATGCGTGGATACCCTGCCGGACCCAGGGGAGGATCGAAGCTCATGCCGCCCATGTGGTCGCTCAACACGAACTGGGCCATGGTCTCGAACATCGGAATCTCGATGGCTTGGCCTTCGCCGGTGCGCTCGCGATGGAACAGGGCGGACAGGATGACATTGACCGCGCTCAGGCCGACGATGCGGTCGGCCATCGCGCTGGGTGCGTAGCGAGGCGACTCGCCGCCGGCCAGCAGGGTTAGGGCGGGAATGGCACACGCGCCTTGTATCAGGTCGTCGTAGGCCGGTCGATCGGCGTAGCGACCCTCCTGGCCGAAGCCATGGATGCCTGCGTAGACGATGTCGGGGCAGGCCTTGGCGACGTCGGCGTACGAGAGCTGGAGCCGGCGCATGGCCTGGGGCCGGACGTTGTAGACCAGAACGTCGGCCGTCGCCGCCAGGCGCAGCAGCGCATCACGGCCTTCAGGGCGCTTCAGATCGAGCACGACGCTGCGCTTGTTGCGGTTCGCATGCAGGAAGATGCTGCCCATGCCGGCGTGCCGCAGGGGGCCGATTTCACGCGTGATATCGCCGCCGGGCGCTTCGATCTTGATGACGTCGGCACCCATGTCGCCGAGCAGCTGGGTGGCGAAAGGCCCCATCAGCACCGACGTCATGTCGATGATGCGGATGCCGTGCAGCGGTCCCGCGGCCTGCGGCTTGGCGGGCGATCTTGCGGCGAGCGAGGATGGAACGTGGGAATGCATGGTGCTCTCTGTTGGAAGCACCTATCGTGAATGAATCCCGTCCGCCTGACCAATACCGTTGATGGCTTGCGCGATAGCTTCGATGTATCAGCGCCGGGTCGCTCCGACGGCCCCAGCCACACCGTCCAAGGGGCATCGCTTGGCCGCTGGCCAAGCTGGCGAACCACGACACGAAACAGCGGAGCGCAAACCCGGCAGCTACCCGGTCGAGCTGTCTCAAGTCTGCAACCATTCTGCGCATGGATGTGGCCACGGTTCGCCGGCGATGGGGGTGACACTCTAGCGGACGGTGCGCGAGCTGCAGGGCCAGCCGTGCATCGATCTGGACGATGCGCCAGGGCCAAAGAAGCAGATCGCCTGTACTCGATCCTTCTGCCAAGTCATAGAAGTGGCGGACGAGGTCGGTCCGCTCCTTGAGAAAGAAATATACGTCTATGCCGCTCGTGTGGCACTCTCAGCATGAGGGCGCCTCGCGAGGCGTGCGACAAACACTCAGTCATCGAAGCACGCCGGTTGACTTGGTGCGCAATGCCTTGAAACCGCGATCCCGCTCGATGAATGCCTCGAGCATGTATGGGATCAAAGCTATCGCGTCTACACTTTCCCCATGCAGTTGGCTATGCAGGGTGTCACCGCGATAGTTCTCGATGGCATCGAAGTCGCTCTTGCCCTGCACCAGC
>CAZGDE010000515.1:0-4681 GCA_964524315.1 uncultured bacterium | reverse complement strand
GTGGGTGGGTTGAAAGAGCGGTTACTATCTTTTTTCAATTTGACCACTAAGGTCGCAATCGCCCTCCCAGCAGTGGGTGGGTTGAAAGCGCGGAGCTAATTTCGATTCTATAAAGAGCTTACCAGTCAAGATTGCCTGCCATCGTTATTATAGTTAGGTCATTTAGTTGTGAATGAATAAGGTGGGTTGAAAGGACTGCCTGATCCTGGAGCGACTGTTATAAAACGTTATCAGAGGTCGCCCATCAAAAGCAGGCATTTGTTATCCATTTATTAGCCTAATAAAATTTTTCTGTCTGAACTGCTTTACTTGAAAGCTGATACTGGCATGGGTCAGTTCTTTTTTGGACAAAATCGCTTTAAAACTGTTCTAAAAATTTAAGCGACGGCTCTAACCCCTGAAATGCCCAGATTTCGTTATTTTGGACAAAATCGCTTTAAAACCGGACAAAATCACTTTAATGGACATCCCGGAAGTCTTGCAGAACGGGTAAAACAACAACCCAAAAAAATTGCCTGACCCTAATAAGCCCCCAGGATCAGGCAGTCTACCTGTAAGGACGCTTTCCTAGCCGAAAAAGCTAAACTACATAGTTGCCCCCTATAGTTGCTCAGCTTCTCCGAGTGCGTTCCTCAGATATGTATTAATTCTGCTACGGGCACCCCTTGAAAACCATCCGATATAGTACTCAAATTTTGTTCCAAGGGAACTTGAAGAAACTGGGTTTTAATCCGTAAGATCACTCTCCCTGAAGCGATGGAAGTAAGATTTATGCTCAACTAAGAGTGGTATAGCGATCGCTGCTTACCTAATCTTTATTAAGATCCTGATATATTTGCCTACTGCGATCGCCCAGGGAGCCTTCGTTGGCTCAATCGCTGTTACTGACTGCTAGCTGTTACCCGTTACCTATTCCCGCTATGCTCATTCCGTTAACCCGCAAAACCTTTGAAACCCTTGTCCCCAAAGTTGCTACGGGGCCTCAATACCTTTACTACTGGGGCAAAGTATCAGATTTTTTGCGACGGGCATTAATTTCGGTTGTTGGTATGTCAGTGATCGTGCTGATCTTCAAAATATTTTTGGTGGAAGGATTGGATCTGATCCTTTTACTGACAGGGATTGTAGTTGGTCTGTACTGGTTATGGGGGCCAGTTTTATGGGCAAGCCTGCGGAATCTGGAGTGGCGCAAATTTCCTTATAGTGGCTTTTGGCAGGGCGAAGTGCTGGATGCCTACGTGACGGAAGAATTGATTGGCACCGAGGAGACGGTCAACGAACGGGGCGATCTGGTGCTGGTGGAGAACCGGGAGCGGTGTTTTAATCTGGAAGTGGGGGACGACACAGGGTTTACCTCACGCTTAAGGGTGCCACTGAAACGGAGCCATCAGGCGATTTCGATTGGGGACACTGCCGAAATGCTGGTGCTGTCTAACCGGGGTGATTTGGGGCGAATTAGCCAGACTTCGGATATCTATATTTCTAATGGCAACATCTGGGTCAGTGACTATCCTTACCTGGAGCGGGAAGCGTTTGTGGATGTCAGTCGCCGGATTAACGAACGGGAACTGTACGATCGCGAGCGCCGCCGTGCGCAAGACCGTGAAGCAACCCGTGATTATCCTGATACTGGTCGGGGTGGGGCGATTGAGAAACGCCAGCCACGTCAACGCCAATCTCGCCGTCGCCCCATGACTGATTCATAGACGGGGAGATTTCCTGATCAGGATTTGTAGCCTATTGGCCCTGATCAAACAACCGTGTTGCGATCGCGCCCATAGGCTTGCCAGGCCAGGTCAACTAACCCGTTCACAATGGCAGCCGCCACAACGGCGCTTCCTTTCCGTCCTTCTACCCGAATGTGGGGAATGAGGGAATCTGCCAGGCGCGACTTTGCCACATCCACCTCGACAAAACCAGCCGGAGTCCCAATAATCAGAGCTGGTCGAATTTCTTCTGCCTCAATTAACTGCACCAGTGCGGTCAAAGCCGTTTGGGCCTGACCTACAACAAAAATGCCTTCTGGATAGCGGCGGGCCAGGGTTTCAATACCCCAGGCGGCGCGGCTTTTTTCTTTTTGGGGGCGGGTGAGTGCATCTAAACTGCAATACACCGGATTGGCAAATGTGTTTTGAATGTTGGGTGTGATCCCTACCTGCACCATTGGGACATCGACCACAATTGTACTACGGGCAGCTAAAGCGGCAGCCCCCGACTGCAACGCCAGTTCTGAGAACCGGATGAGGGACTTATATTCAAAGTCAGCCGTCGCATAGATGACCCGACGGACAATTTCGTATTCGGCGGGAGAGAAGGAATGCTCACCGATTTCCCGATCAATAATTGCCAAACTTTGAGCATCCGTCACATGCCATTCCATTGACACCCGTTCCAAAAATGATAAAGCACCTGGTTGTTGCTATCCCACGTCCACAACAATCGCTCCCCGATTCAAACCGTTTCAAGGAAGCTGTTGTCGAACCATCCAATACACCCTAGCAACAGGATACGCGATGGCGGTCTAGCCATCACATTATGCACCTTATTTGACCAAACTATTTGATTAAACGAATTGATTAAACGTAATTCGACCCAGATGATTGCAGCGTTCTGAAAAACGGTATCCCAAAGGCAAGGGCGGGCTTACTAATATGATTGGCGACGGCACAATCATATTGGTAAGTCCGCCCTTACGGAAGGATGGGTGTGCTGGAATGGTTGGGGCTAAGCTTCGGAGGTGGGCGATCGCTGCAGGAAAGGTGAGAGATATGCCACCAGTGCGCCCATCAGAAATCCCGCAAAGTTACGGAACAGGGGTAACCAGTCTGTAGTTCGGGACACGACTGGCCCGATACCGAAGGCGATAAACAGAATGCCCCACAGCGGCGAAAAGATCAGTGCCCATTGCCAGGAAAAGATTTGTCCATCTTTCCGGGGTTGCGCGGCAAAACCACAAACGACCCCACCCACTATGGAGGTAATCAGTGTCAGAATCCATTGTTCTTTTGGCAGACCGGGCACAACGCGACAACCCCCCTGCCGCAGGCAGGTTTTAATTGATTCCAATGCTTCTAAAATGGATTGGTCTTCACCGTTATCGCGGACAAAGAATTGATTACCAAACCGGGTCTGTAACTCAATCCAGAAGGTGCGAGGCAGTAACGGGTAGAGGGCATCACCGACATTGAAGTTCAGTAAGTTGCCGCCCCGTGGGTCTGCGACCAGTAAGACGCTGCGATCGTCTAAATTCCAATAGTCTCTCACCGCTGCACCGGGAGTCCGCTCAAATTGGGTCAGTACGCGTAGCTTCCAGCCTGTTTCCTGCTCAAAGCTTTCTAAATCCTTTGCCAGTGATGCTTCCTGCGTGTCAGTTAGGGCTTTCGCCAGGTCAATAATGGGGGTCTGAACATTCGGCAACAGGTCGGGATTGTTATACGCATAGGCTGCTGCCGACATCGTGCTGGTAAAAATGGCAGGGCTAACCCAGACACAGAAAGCCATAAAGACGGTGGCGGCAGTAAGCAGAAACCGTTGGGCGATAGACTGCGGATTGGACATGGAGATATGTTGTTGCAGTTAAGAACGAATAAATGAAGATATGTAACTTATCTTTACACTTACTTAAGTTTAATCTAATACACAGTTAGCCCGGTTTCAAGGACTTGAACCGGGCTAGCGCAAATGAATTCGTGTTAATCGACCTTTTGGGTTGCGTCCAGTCTGTTCTCAGAAATGGTATGGGGACGACTTGCTAGAGACTGCTGATAGCAAAAATCTAGGCAGATTGCAATTGCAGGAAAGGGTAGTCAGTATAGCCGTGGGCATCGCCACCATAGAAGGTGGAGCGATCGTAGGGATTGAGGGGGGCATTGAGGGCAAACCGTTCTGCCAGGTCAGGGTTGGCGATATACAACCGCCCAAAGGCAATCAGGTCAGCATCACCCTGGGCGATCGCCTGATTAGCCGCTGCCTGGTCATAGCCACCCGCAGAGATAATGGTTCCCCGGAAAATCGACCGAAAATAACGTGCCGCCAACTGTTCCCCCGATGGGTCAGAGGCGTTTTCTGTCCAGCTTTTCAGGGCCGAGGCATCGGCTCTGGGTTCGACCAGGTGCAAATATGCCAGGTCAAACCGATTGAGGGCCTCCACAGCATAGCTGAACAAAGCTCTGGGGTTGGAGTCGGACATGCTATTGAAGGCTCCACTGGGAGATAGCCGAATGCCCACGCGATCACCGCCCCAAACGCTGGTGACAGCTTCGGTTACTTCCAGCAGGAAACGGGTGCGGTTGGGGATGGAACCGCCATATTCATCGGTACGGTGGTTGGTACCATCCTGTAAAAACTGGTCGATCAGATAACCGTTCGCACCATGAATTTCCACCCCATCAAAGCCTGCGGCCAGGGCATTGGCGGCCCCCTGGCGGTAGGCTTCGACAATTCCAGGAATTTCTTCAATGTCTAAAGCACGAGGGACAACGAAGGGTTGCGGGCCCTCGTAGGTGGATGCCTCGCCTTCGGGGGCGATCGCACTGGGTGCCACGGGTAACTCCCCGTTGGGTTGTAATGAGGGATGGGAAATGCGGCCCACATGCCACAGTTGCAGGAAGATGCGCCCCCCTTTGGCATGGACGGCAGTCGTCACCTGTCGCCAACCCTCCACCTGTTCTGGACTGTAAAT
>CAZGDE010000514.1:0-4694 GCA_964524315.1 uncultured bacterium | reverse complement strand
ATCGCAGTGAACCCATTCATCTTCTAGATGCTGAACCGGGTAATGGTGACCCGATTCCCTCGCCCGGATTAACCCTGCTGGCCGACCAAATCCTGTTGCAATTAATGCAGGGACGGTTAGAAGTCATCCCGGCTGACCCTTCAGTAGCAGAAGGGGCCTTCACTCAGATTCAGTGTGTCATGCCAATGATATCGGTATAGGGAGTGTTGGCCTTGGGAGCATCGGCATCGGGTGAGGATGGGAAGATGGGATTTGTCTGCCCATCCCACCATCTCTGGCTCAACTCTCACCGCTGATTGCAAGCAGGAGATCGGCAGGGTCAGCGACCAACGGGTTGTGCAACACCATGGTGGTACTGCCATTGCATTCAAACCCAATGCGCTCGTAGAACCGTTCCTGGTGGGTCGTCATTAGGTAAATTCGCTCTACCCGGTTCATCTTCGGGTGGCTGAGGACGGTTTGAACAAGCTTACGCCCCAGCCCCGCTCCCTGGTAATCTGGGTGAATCACCACGTCCCAAATGGTGGCACGGTAAATACCATCTGATGTGGCACGGGCAAACCCAATGAGGTGATCGTGATCCCAGGCGGCAATAACAGGGTCGCTATTGGCGATCGCCACTGCCAAATCCTCAACTCGTCGATCCTTCGCCCAAAATGCGGCTAAACCAAACAATTCCTGAAGTTGGTACAGGTTGATCCGGGCTTTCTGGTCACAAAATCGAATATGACGACAATCCATCCTGAAAAATGGGTGCGAAATGTGAATATTCACCCAAAATAGTGCAAATTATGGGTGCTGGTGTTCATACATCTGGTGGATTATATAGCGATCCGACTGGGAGTATGGGTAAAGATGGTTACGGGATCTTTGCTCACACAGTGCCTCATTCGCACACAGGATGTAGGAATGATTTAGGACTGCTATATTGCCAGTTGGTGAGTACAGATAGTAATAACCGAACCGACGGCTCATTTCTATATCACTGTTTACAGCAGGTGTGTCAGAAAACCATGAACTCCTGCCCTGTGACCGCTAAAATACACAAAGGAGGGGTTGGTTTTGGTATTCAATCGTGATTGAGCTGTTTTCACTCTCGATTGTCCTCCACCTCTCAGCTCACTGCTCAAACCTCTCTACTATTGCCAACGTGCGGTATCCGGTACGCCCAAATTTCATCCAAATTAAACCCAGAGTCAAACTTAGGGGCATGAAACGTCGCCCCCCCCAACGGGGACGTTCCATTGTCGTGTTGTTGCTATTGCTATTGCTCTGGAGTCTCTGTCTGGGGTGGGGCCTGGCAATGGCAACTGAACCCCGTCCCATCGGTGATATTGCCCAGGCATCGGCTCAGCCTGGTGCGGCAACTACCCCCACAACGGGTACAACCGCAACGGTTGGTACGGTGGATGTGATTCCCGATCGCCTGAAATTAGGACAGGAGGTTTACCTCCAAAATTGTGCGACCTGCCATATTGGCATCCCACCTGCTGTATTGCCCACCGAAACCTGGCGGCAATTACTGCAAGACTCCGAACATTATGGTGTGGATATCAAGCCGATTACGCCTCCCTTTCTGCAGGCAGTTTGGGAGTATGTTCGTTTCACTTCCCGTCCCCAGGATGCGGCGGAAGAAACTCCCTATCGGATCTATCAATCTCAATACTTCAAAGCCCTTCATCCCCGCGTTAAGTTACCCGTCCGGGCCGGTCTAACAAGCTGTATTTCCTGTCATCCGGGCGGTGACAAGTACGACTTTCGCACCCTCAGTAGCGAGTGGCAGAACGCCCCGTAAGGTAGATGGCTGGGGCGTTCACTGACGATGAATCAACGACGGTGAATTAACAATAACGATTTGCCAATCAGCCATCTCCGACGATTTTGATTCGTTCTCCAAACCATCTCAAAAATTTTTTCCTGTCATGTTGAAAACACTGCTGGGTGATCCCAACGCACGCAAACTCAAGAAGTATCAACCGATCGTTACGGAAATTGCTCTTCTAGAAGAAGAGATCAAAGCTCTGTCTGACCAGGAACTCAGAGGTAAAACGGCAGAGTTCAAACAACGCCATGAAAAAGGCGAATCACTGGATGACCTGTTACCTGAAGCGTTTGCCGTTGTGCGGGAAGCTGGTCGTCGCGTGCTGAACATGCGCCACTTTGATGTTCAAATTCTGGGTGGCATGATTCTGCACGACAACGAAGGCGGGCGGGTGAAAGGGCACATCGCCGAGATGAAAACGGGTGAAGGTAAAACCCTGGTTTCCACTTTGCCTGCCTATCTCAATGCTCTGAATGGGAAAGGGGTACACGTCGTCACGGTAAACGATTACCTGGCTCGCCGTGACGCCGAATGGATGGGGCAAATCCACCGTTTTCTGGGGTTGAGTGTGGGTCTGATTCAACAAAATATGAACCAGACGGAACGTCAGCGTAATTACAACTGTGATGTTACCTATGCCACCAACAGTGAGTTGGGCTTTGACTATCTGCGGGACAATATGGCTACGTCGATCGCCGATGTGGTGCAGCGTCCCTTTAACTACTGCGTGATCGACGAAGTGGACTCGGTGCTGATTGACGAAGCCCGTACCCCGTTGATTATCTCTGGTCAGGTCGATCGCCCCAGTGAAAAGTACATTCGGGCAGCGGAGATTGCTAATGTCTTGACCCGGAAAGCCAATGAGGATGATCCGAATGGGCATTACGAAGTGGATGAGAAGCAGCGTAATGTGATTCTGGCGGATGAAGGCTTTATTGAAGCTGAGAAGCTGCTCGGTGTCACCGACCTGTTTGATCCGCAAGACCCGTGGGCGCATTTCATCTTCAACGCGATCAAGGCAAAGGAATTGTTCATTAACGATGTCAACTACATCGTGCGGAATGACGAAATTGTGATCGTGGACGAGTTTACCGGGCGGGTGATGCCGGGTCGGCGCTGGAGCGATGGCTTGCACCAGGCGATCGAGGCC
Organism: uncultured bacterium; assembly: GCA_964524315.1. Taxonomy (GTDB): domain Bacteria; phylum Cyanobacteriota; class Cyanobacteriia; order Leptolyngbyales; family Leptolyngbyaceae; genus CAZGDE01. The sequence continues at coordinate 1,722 of CAZGDE010000514.1, read as the reverse complement.
AAGGAAGGAGTGGAGATCCAGCCAGAAACCCAAACCCTGGCAACGATCACCTACCAGAACTTCTTCCTGCTGTATCCGAAATTGGCGGGTATGACGGGGACGGCAAAAACCGAAGAAGCGGAATTCGGCAAGATTTACAACCTGGAAGTCACAACTATTCCCACCAATCGCCCGAATGTTCGGAAAGACCTTTCTGATGTCGTTTACAAGACCGAACCCTCGAAGTGGCAGGCCGTTGCCAATGAGTGTGCTGAGATGCACCATGTGGGCCGTCCGGTTCTGGTGGGTACAACTAGTGTGGAAAAATCGGAGGTTCTCTCCCGGCTGTTAAGTGAGCGGGGTATCCCCCACAACCTGCTGAATGCGAAACCAGAGAACGTGGAACGGGAATCGGAAATTATTGCCCAGGCTGGACGTAAGGGGGCGGTGACCATTGCCACCAACATGGCAGGCCGGGGAACCGACATCATCCTGGGTGGTAATGCGGACTACATGGCGCGGTTGAAGGTGCGGGAGTACTTTATGCCTCGCATCGTGTTGCCGGAGGATGAGGATAGCCTGACCGTAGCGGAAGTGCCGGGGGCAGAGCATAAACGGGGTGGCGGTCAGGGATTTGTCCCTGGAAAGAAAATGAAAACCTGGAAGGCTTCACCCCAGATTTACCCCACCCAACTATCGAAGGATACCGAGAAGAAGTTGAAAGCGGCGGTTGATTTCGCCGTGGCAGAGTATGGGGAGCGATCGCTCCCGGAACTGGAAGCGGAAGACCGGGTGGCTGTTGCCTCGGAAAAAGCGCCCACCGATGATCCAGTCATTCAACGCCTGCGGGAGGCTTACAACCTGGTCAAGGAAGAGTACGAAGCCTTTACCAAGAGCGAACACAATGAGGTGGTGACGCTGGGCGGTCTGCATGTGATTGGGACGGAACGGCACGAATCGCGCCGGATTGATAACCAGTTACGCGGGCGATCGGCGCGGCAGGGTGACCCCGGTACAACCAAGTTCTTCCTCAGTTTGCAGGACAACCTGTTGCGAATTTTCGGGGGCGATCGCGTTGCGGGTCTGATGAATGCCTTCCGGGTAGAAGAGGATATGCCGATTGAGTCGGGTATGCTCACCCGTTCCCTGGAAGGGGCACAGAAGAAGGTGGAAACCTATTACTACGACATCCGGAAACAGGTGTTTGAGTATGACGAGGTGATGAACAACCAGCGTCGAGCTATCTATGCCGAACGGCGTCGTGTACTGGAAGGGCAGGACTTGAAGGAGCAGGTGATCAAGTACGCCGAACAAACGATGGATGACATCGTGGATGCCAAGATTAACCCCGATCTGCCATCGGAGGAATGGGATCTCAAGAGTCTGGTGAGTAAGGTGCAAGAGTTTGTTTACCTGCTCTCTGACCTGGAACCCAGTCATCTGGAGGAGATGGGCATTGGTGAGATCAAAACCTTCCTGCACGAACAGGTGCGGATTGCCTATGACCTGAAGGAGGCCCAGATCGACCAGATCCAGCCCGGTTTAATGCGGCAGGCGGAACGGTTCTTTATCCTGCAACGGATTGATACTCTCTGGCGGGAGCACCTGCAACAGATGGATGCCTTGCGGGAGTCGGTGGGTCTGCGTGGCTACGGCCAGAAAGATCCGCTCATCGAGTATAAGAGCGAGGGTTACGAACTGTTCCTGGAGATGATGACCGAAATCCGGCGGGATGTGGTCTAC
>CAZGDE010000513.1:0-4701 GCA_964524315.1 uncultured bacterium | reverse complement strand
AGTGGGAAGTTATAAGTTGCCATAGAGGTTAGTTGTTCGTTATGGTAATCGTCTGATTCACCGTTTCCCCTCCCCATTGCCCATTAATACCGACTAACATGGGAGAGTTGGGTTGAAGCTGGGATAAAAACGGTTTCCATGACGCAAAACTCCAATCATCCCCAACGAGATGATGCAGTGCTTGGTGGTGACGCGGCTCTGCCAACGAGTGCAGTTATTTTAGGTGGTCTGGAAGGGGTAAGGCGACGGTTAGTGAGCCCAACGACCGAGCAGCGATCGCAGGCATTAACCGAGGCACTCCAACACGGCCAGCGGGGGCTAAACCTGGTCATTCGTGCTTTAAATGACAAGTCGGAACAGGTACGAGAGACGGCCTATTCCCTGTTACAAGACCGGCCTGAACCAAAAGTCATGCGGGCCTTAGAACAATTCCAGACACGCACCCATTACAGTTATCTACAATCCCTTCTGGCTGGCCACAAATGGCAAATGGCCGATCAGGAAACCCGGATTGCCATGCTGAAACTGTATCGATTGTCTGTCACTTCGCCATTACGGGCGGATCAAATCGAGGAGTTTCCCTGTATTCATCTACGCACGATTGACCAACTCTGGATGCAACATAGTCGTGGCCGGTTTGGGTTCAGTGTCCAGCGAGCAATCTGGCAGAAGTATTACGACGTGTACTGGGACAAAGCAGAAGTTTGGCGTATGTTTGCCAATCGCGTGGGCTGGCGGGTCGATAACCTGTTTGTCAGCAACCACTGGAAACGCTACAGCGAAATTACCTTCAGCCTCAGTGCCCCGGCTGGTCATCTACCATTTCTGGGTGATCAGTTTGGTATTTTTACCGTGGAAGCATTTGTCAATCGCCTTGCCAGTTGCCAGTTACCACCCTCTTGATGGGTCAGCTTATAGAGCGAAGACAGGCGATCGTAGGGGTAGGTTTAGTAACAGAACTATCAGCTAGCACCAGGGACTTTGCCAAACCCTGCCCCTACCAAAAGGTACTTTTTCTAGGAAATCATCTTAGCGGTGTTGTCCCTGGTAGTACTGGCTTTCAATCCATGACCGCAATTCATCCTCCGAACCCAGTGAGGTGTAATTGCCCGTCACCGGATCGTAGGCATGCCAGCGTAGGGTACCAAAGCGATCGCGCCGTTGCCAGATCTGCAGTTCATTTCTGGTGTTCCAATAGTGCAGAAATCCTTGCCACATTTTCTGCATGGTTTCTTTGAACTGCGATCCGACTGGTTGAGCGGTTGGATTGAGTGCCACCAGTTCTAGTTTTTCCAGGTCTAATTTTTCGTAAGACGACAGTTTATGAACAGCTTTCATCGAGTAATCTCCCCTTACTCGCTACCCTTTCACCGTAGCCATGATTCTGTTTGAGTTCAAACTAATTTGCCCATCACTTCTATGAATAAAATTCATCCTGGATTCATCCAACTGGAGGAATACGACCCGGTTAAATTCCGGCAGAATTAATCAGGATTGCTATATAGCCATCTGATTTTTGGGTTCTTGCTGCCTAGTGGTTGTTAAATCTTTTTTGGGCGTAGCATTTGGGCAAAAATTTTCGGTTTCTAGCCAGTAAGTCTTTACTAAATGCTGCGCCCCTACAGTGGTTTGGTTTTAATTGTGTAATACTAAATCCGATTGGTTAAGTGACACTAACTCAAAAGCTGGACGTAGGGGCGTTGTCTCACAGGAGCCGCTACGCGAACGCGAACCCCCCTACAAGAAAACGCTACTCTATAGACGAATTTCGTATGACTGATTGAACGATTCACTTCTAATTAGAAAATGAAGTGTTTCAAGGCGTTGGCTTAAACAAGCTTTTCAGTTTTATTTGTAATTCTTTTCTGTAAACTTTCCTGGTTACACAGCCATTAGTTTCGCTTATTTCAGTTCATTCCCTTTGATGTACTCCAATGAATCTTTCCCAGCTGAAATCGGTAGTAGCGGTTGCCGATCGCGGTAATTTCAGTGAAGCCGCATTATCGTTGAATCTGACACAATCCAGTGTCAGCCACGCGATCGCAGCATTGGAAGAAGAATTAGGTGTGTCATTGTTTGTCAGAGGCCGACACGGGGCAGTTCCCACTTCCGCCGGTGAACGTATTGTCGAACACGCCCGCCAGGTGTTGTTGCTATTAGGGCAAATTGAGAAAGAAGCCAATTTACATCGCAGCTTGCAGGGTGGACGGGTACGGATTGCCGCCTTCCGGAGTGTGGCGACCCATCTATTACCTGTGGTGATTGCGCGATTTCGGCAATGCTTCCCGGAAGTTACCGTTTCAATTACCGAATGTGCATCCTACGTGGATGTGGAAGAGTCGCTTCGGCGCGGTAAGGCAGACATTGGGTTTACCTACCTGCCAACGACGGATGAATTTGAAGCCTGGGAAGTGCTGCGGGATGAGTACGTGTTGCTAGTGCCACCCAATATTGAGTGGTCGCGCGATCGCTCCACCTGGGAGGATCTCAATGCCCATCCACTCATCTTGCCACCCGATGACCAACCCTGTGAGCAACTGTTTTACAAACATCTGGCAACGGTGGCACCGCCCCTTAACATTGCCCATACCATCAACCAGGACTCGACGATCGTCAGCATGGTGGCACAGGGCTTGGGAATCGGCATTCTTCCGCGACTGGCGGCAGAACCCATTCCTGCCCATGTGCGGGTAAGGAGCTTACCCGTTCCCTATGAACGGGTGATTGGCGTGGCGGTGATGTCTACCACGCTGCACATTCCCGCCGTATTTGCCTTTATGGATGCCTTAAAGGAAGGCATCCATAAACAGGTTGCCGCATAGAATCTGCGATTTAACGGGTAATGCGGAGGATCTTGTCCTTCGTAGCGGCGCAATTGCCACGGCCATCGCAATTACTGGTGGTCACATACAGTTCACCATCTGGCCCCATAATCGCTTCGCGTAACCGGCCCTGTTGACTTTGCAAATAGACTTCATGGCGTTGTACCTGCCCCGATTGGGGGTCTATCACCACCCGTTGCAATTGTTCCGCCCGTAATGCCGCAACAATGAAACTGCCTTTCCACTCTGGAATGGCATTACCTGTGTAAATAGCGGCTCCTCCCGGTGGCAGTGCCTGCTGCCAGACGATCGCCGGTGTTACCAAGCCCTGTTGGGATTCACAGCGGTACGTGGTGGGCCAACCTAAATTAGCCCCTGCCTGGGCCACACTCACTTTGTCGTGGCCCGATCGCCCCAACTCACCACTGGGACCATGATCACTTACCCATAACGTAGAAGTGTTAACCCAATCAAAGCCCTGTGTGTTGCGAATTCCCAGAATGTAAACTGGATTGTTGGGAAAGGGATTGTCGGCAGGCACCTGACCATCGGGTGTAACACGCAAAATCTTCCCTGCCAAACTGGTCACATCCTGGGAGAGGTTCGGTTCGCGGGCATCGCCTGTACCAATGTAAAGCATGCCATCGGGCCCAAAACGAATCCGTCCGCCATTATGGAATTGAGCAACGGGAATGCTATCAACAATGGTGCGATCGCGGGTAGCGGTGGTGCCATCGGCGGACAAGCGCCACCGTTCCACCCGATTGATTGGCGTACCATTCGTATTGGCCGTGAAATAAACATAAAAGAAACGGTTGTTGGCAACATCAGGATGGGTGGCAATCCCTAACAAGCCACCTTCACCGCGATCGCTAACAGCAATAGTGGCAACAGCCTGGGGCTGCAATTTGCCATTCCGTACCAGCCGTACCGACCCCGAACGTTCTGAAACGAGCATGTCCCCGTTAGGCAAAAAGGCAATACCCCAGGGCACATCCAGCCCGGTCACGACTTCTTCGACCCGCACGCTGACATTTCCCTGGGGGCCATAACCGTTTTCGACTAAGCGACAACTGGCCGAGGTGGTAGCGGTTTGTTTGGCCTCAATTTGCTGGTTTTCAGACTTGGCCTGTTCAGCGGTGGACGGTTGACTGACCTGGATCGGGGATGAATTACAGGCAACTAAACCAACCAAACTTAACAGTAGCCCGGCTGTGGGGAGATTAATTCGTTTCATGGTCGGCATTAACAAAGCAGTGGGGAGCGTCAGGTTTTGGCATGAGTTTCTAACCATGCCTGAGTTCAAACCAGCAATCTAATTAAAAACGAATTTGTCTTACATCTCCCCAGGGAAGCAATGTGCATTAATCCGGGGCGCGCTGACGTGAACCGGCGAGTTCAAACAGTCTCTCAGCCAAAAGCTGTATGTCGGGGGAGGGATAGTTAGAAAACTGTCACTCTCTGGCGGTAAAAAACCCGAAAACGTACCTATGCCAATGTGATTATAAAAATCCTGCAAAGATAAAAGTCCTTTTGTTAAAGGATTGATGAAGTTGAACCATCGACAGCGAAACACCCAACTTACGAGTTATCAAGGGTTTCCGCGATCGCGGTGCGATGGGTTAATAAATCGGATCGGAAGATTTTTAGCGAATTACCCGGTAGTGCGGAGACAAGGATGCTGATTTTTCGCCCGCGTTAAAGGATTTTTACAATTCCCATCCGGATGATGTCCGCCTATAGAAGTGGAACTCTGCCGCGAATGGTTCATCCGTTCCCACTTTAGTCTGACTTCTAGACGGGAATTCGATACTTCGGTAACTATTCCCTGCGTTCTTCTCATTGTTTTTAGTGGCGAGCCAATCAATTGTTGACAGGT
>CAZGDE010000512.1:0-4719 GCA_964524315.1 uncultured bacterium | reverse complement strand
CCAAGCCGCAAACCGTCATAGTTTCACTCACCCTCTTTTCAAAACATCGACAATTGAGCTTGCACTTACAGAGGAGGCAGACTCTATTCATAAACTCAAAGGAGATGGACATGGAGGACAAGGCGGGCAAGTTATTGAATCGGGAGCCTACCATTTAGAGTTAGTGACTGAGAAAGAAGCGAATAGTACTCACCTCGATTTCTATTTGCAAAACGGTAACAATCATCAGGCGATCGCGAATGCTAAAGTAACGGGTCAGGTACAAATGCCCGACGGAACTCAAAAGACACTCAATTTTAAGTATGATGCTGCTGGCAAACATTACACTGCAATTCTTCCTGGGAAAGTAAGTGGAACTTACAAATTGATTGTCTTGTCAGATATCAATGGTAAGAAAGTGAATGGGCGTTTTAGTTTCAGTCGCTAACGCTCTAGTTAAGCACTCCTCAATGTGCATTCTTACCTTGAAAATACTTTTTGTCGTGACCCAACTGGCGTGAAAAATTCATGAAATTCAATAAATTCAACATCATCTTTTTGGCAAGCATTGGGCTTTTATTCCTGGGAGCTTGCAGCAGTGGCAATCAAGCAACCACCTCCACCAGTACCCCCGCTGCACCTACTGAAACCCCACCCTCAGCAACGACTTCTCCAGCCATGAGCGGAGACAAAATGGCATCTGAAAAGGCTGACTCTCACGGCGGACAAGGGGGGCAAGTGATTGAATCGGGTCCTTATCACTTGGAATTAGTTACTGCAAAAGAATCAGAAGGAGTTCACTTAGACTTTTTCTTGCAAAAGGGAGATAATCATGAGGCGATTCCGAATGCAAATGTGACCGCACAAGTTCAGCTACCGGACGGTAACCAGCAGACATTAGACTTCAAATACGATGCCGATGGAAAGCACTATACTGCCATGTTACCTGGGGTTGTGAATGGGGAAGCTAAAGTTGCAATCCTATCGGATATTAACGGTGAAAAAGTGAATGGGCGATTTACTGTCAAGTAGCAACTGACCAAAATTTCATCTCGTTTTCATACTCTCGATGTACAGTTGAAAATGCAGGAATAAAGTTTTGATTTCTTCAAGCCTTCTTCCTGCATATAAACTTAAATATTGAGTTCATCATGATGACACTAAAAAACACCCTGCTTGCAGCTACAGGCACGATTGCGACTTTCACGATTTTTGTCGCCACTGCTGGTCATTCATTTGCTCAAGAAACTAAACCTGCTACTCCTCAAACTAACCAGTCTAGCGGCTGTAGTTGCTGCAAGCAAATGATGCAGAACATGCAACAGAAAGCAGGTTCAAGCACAATGAATCATTCAATGCCAATGCCAATGCCAATGCCAATGCCAATGCCACAAAAATAGCTTTTTCCTTATACTTGATTGAAACTGCTTCAGTAATGTTTGCAGTTACTCCTTGAATAATACAAGAGCGATCGCATTTCTGACTCATGCTATAGAGTGTGGCAACCCGTTCAGCTAAATCGGTCGCTTTTTGAGTACCATCATGGCTCCACAAGAAATTGTTAAGCGTAAACCCCTTGATACGGGGGTTTGGTTCCAGTATCGCAAGACGAAATAAAATCAGAATAAAATTTCAATTATGCTTCTGTTGCCATGCGCTCCCTCAATTGGGTGATTTCTGATTACGTTTTTTATTCAAGCCAATCAGTACGCCAACCCCAGCTAAAAAGGTTCCGGCAACCAGGTAGGGGACACTCGCCTGCCAAGCAAATAGGAAGCCTCCGAACACTGGTCCGCCAACCTGACCCAGGCTACTGGCAGCCGTTTGCAGTCCTAGCACGGCTCCTTTATGCTGACCACCCTGCTTTGAAACGAGGGCAGCAAGATTGGGGGCAATTAACGCCATGCCTAATGACAACAAGCTGACTGCTCCCAGTACCAACGGTAAGCTTGGCATAACCAGGAGCAAGACAATACCAGTCCCCATCAGAATAAAACCTAAGGCAACTTGAGAAATTGTGCGAATGCGCCCTGTCAAATACCCAACCACCACTTGAAAAACTACCATTGCCAATCCGCAGACCGTAAAAACAATTCCAATTTCAGCGGGTCCGTACCCAAATCGTTCTTGAGCATAGAAGGCAAAGGTGCCTTCAAATGCTGACAAGCCGAATTGACCCGCTAAAGTTAACCCCAGTAGCACCAGTAGGGTACTTTCCAGATTTTTCCAATCAAGCTTGGGCTTGTCATCATGGGCACTGCTTGACTGAACGGGCAATGATTCTGGTAGCCATCGAATTGCTACTAACAGCGTCAGAAACATCAAAATGGCTGCTAAAAAGAATGGGAGTGCGAAGTTTTCAATTTTAATGTCCAGAAAGCCCAACGTAAGATGTAAATCTTTACGGGTTGTCAAACCACCAAATGCAGGTCCAACAATAATCCCCAGACTCACCGCAGTGCTAAGCCAAGCCATATTGCGGCTGCGATCATGCTCCGGTGTGATGTCAGAAATATAAGCTGTTGTAGCAGGTAATGTGGCAGAGGATAAAACACCACCAATTGCCCGTACGACGTAGAGCATCGCCAGAGATGAAGCCAGCCCAAATAACACCTGAGCGATCGCAGAACCTGCGATTCCCAGTAAGATTAGTGGTCGTCTGCCAACCCGGTCTGAGCGTTGTCCCCAAAAGGGAGCGAAGATAAACTGCGCTAGGGCATAGATACTTGTTAACAGGCTGATGTGAATTGCCATCATTTCACGCGATATCCCCACGCTCGTATGGAGATGTCTGGCATAAAAGGGGAGGACGGGTAAAGTGACCCCAAAGCCAATCATGACGACAAACAGGCAGAAAAGTAGAAGAAACAGTCTTTTATTCATTGAAATAGATTTCTCTGCCTTAGGTCGTTGAATTAGCTAACCGTAGTCTAAGTTTGAGCATGGCAACGTTGAATTCGGATTTTGCAATACCTTGCAGATGAGGTCAATGACAACCGCCACGCCCGCTATGTTTGCTATGCTCACCATGTCTGCTTTGGCTATGCCCACCTCCATGTCCTCCGTGTCCATGTCCTCGCCGTTGAAACCAGAAGACGGCAGCCACAAGCAGTGCAAGTCCTAACAACAATCCCAACATGGCATTCTCTCCTCTAAAGAAATTGACAATTCTAAAGCTGGATCAACTCAAGACTTAACCAATCAGTTGAGCGACTCGAAAGGCAGATGTGATCGCGCCTTCATGCAAGCCATCTCCCAGATAGGCTCCCGCATGATAGGTATTGTTCTCGCCATTGGTTGCAACAACTTCATCTCGATATCGAAAAGATTCAGTGGTATACAACGGGGTGTGATGTTCCTGAATGTGAATGATGCGATCTTTGGCAATCAACTCCTCCAGTTGGAATGATAGGAAATGATGCTGCGGTGACGATGAGATACCACAAAGTTGATTTAAGCAGCCGTTATAGCCCCAACGGGTGGTTGTCTGAAAGAAATCAAATTCTGAGGGGTGCCGGATGCCTTGGTTGAAATACATGGAAGTATCGGTATGAACTGTAGTCGTTGCATAATTAGCTTTCCAGGCTGAGAAGCGTTTCATTTCAGCATCGGTTGGTTCAGCTAGCAGCGCTATCACTTGATCGGGCGGCGTGGCAAACACGACTTTGTCAAACTCCTGCATTTCGCCGTTCGATCGTTCGATTTTAATAGACTCTGGGCTTCTAAAAATATTGGCAATCTCCACATCAAGCAAGATTTCACCTTTAAAGCGCTCCAGAATTTTTTCAACGTAAGAATATACACCACCTTTAACCCTGACCCAGTTGACTGCAAGGTAGTCCCGTAACATTGGAATCGCCAATTCTGCTGGAAAGTCGTCAATTTGGTCAAATGGTATTGAGTAGCTATACATCGTCAGCAACTTGAGCCAGAGGCTGCCAGTACTAGCATCTTTCAGATAGCGAGATAGCGGTTGGTCGTAAAAATCTTCCAGGTCAGCAAGTCGTGTTTTCAGCCACAATCCAGCGGAACGAACATAGACCGTATCGAATCGAAGATACTCGATCAGACGTTGGATGCCTGTGAAGTTCTTTTCGATCGCGACTTCTGATAAAAAGTGTTCGCCAGTTCTGGGAAATATTGCCGAACCGATATCAACGGGGATTAATTCCACTCCTAGTTCTTGCATGAGAGCGACGAAGTTATAAAATTTAGTGGGAAATTCAAGCGGTCCACTCTCCAAAATTTCGTTGCACTCAGACTGGTTCGGTTTCACGTTTTTGTTCAGTGTCCGAATATGTCCCCCTAACATGGGTTGCCGCTCAAACACGGTGACGTGATGTCCCTGTTTATCAAGCAGGTAGGCTGTAGCCATACCACTGGCTCCACCTCCAATGATGGCGATTTTCATAGTTGACCTCGAAGGTAATGGAATGGATAACGCGCGATCGTGGATTTAGTCATTGCCTAAAAGCACATCGCCCGATAATCGTTGATAAAGCAGTGTCCCTGTCCAAACCGTAGGCGCAAAGCCCGGATAGCCCGATGAGGCATTACAGAAATAGAACTGGTTGAGTGAGGTTTCGTGATTCAGTCGCCCCAAACCCATGTTGTGTGGAGTCAACTTAGAGCCGTAGGAATTCCCATTCGGGCACCAGCAGAAGCGTTCATTGGTCGTGGGGCTGCCTGTAATGTGAAAAACCATATGCTTTCTAAAATTCGGCACATAGTGTTTTTCCA
>CAZGDE010000511.1:0-4754 GCA_964524315.1 uncultured bacterium | reverse complement strand
CGAACGTCTGCCGGATCGATGTAGTAACCGCAGGCCCCGCGAGTATCCCCCAGCGGTAGACTGTACTTTTGTTTAAGATAGGTGAAAGTTGTGTCATCGGGTGGCATGGCGATCGCCCCTAACTCCCCCAACAATGCCCCTGTCCCCAGCAGTAATACGAACCAACTCAGGCGTTGCTTAAACGTTCTGCGACATTTCCCTACTATCACCTTTCCTGCCATCACTTTTTCTGCCATCACAGTTCGCTCCAGTGCATTTCGACCCCTTGCTGTTGTCCCATTTTGCCTGCATTCGCTGTATAGCTGTTCTAAATTGTTGGTGAACAGGAGGCTTTGTGAAAGTCTTTCTGGTTGGGAAAGTCCTTTCACAATCCAAATAGGATCGCGATAGATGAATTGATCCATTTATGCAGCGATCCTTGGGATTAGATAAAGGGCTACCGATCCGTGTGACAAAAACCTTTACAATATTTGGGATTTTTAGACCCATCCGCTACTCCTATGCCTCGCCGTAACGATCTCCACAAAATTCTGCTCATTGGCTCCGGTCCAATCGTGATTGGGCAAGCCTGCGAATTTGACTATTCCGGCACCCAGGCGTGCAAGGCTCTCCGGGACGAAGGGTACGAAGTGATCCTGGTCAACTCGAACCCAGCAACGATTATGACCGATCCGGAGACGGCAGACCGCACCTATATTGAGCCATTAACGCCGGAGATCGTGGCAAAGATCATTGAGAAGGAGCGCCCCGATGCCCTGCTTCCCACGATGGGGGGACAGACAGCACTGAACCTGGCAGTAGCACTGGCGAAAAACGGCACCCTCGAAAAATTTGGCGTGGAACTGATTGGGGCGAAACTGCCCGCGATCGAAATGGCCGAAGACCGCAAACTCTTCAAAGAGGCGATGGAACGCATTGGTGTGGGGGTCTGTCCGTCGGGGTTGGCAAATACCCTGGATGAGGCGCGGGTGATCGCCCACCAGATTGCCAGCTATCCCCTGATTATCCGGCCAGCCTTTACCCTCGGCGGTACCGGGGGCGGTATTGCCTACAACCAGGAAGAATTTGAAGAAATTTCCCAATCCGGGCTGGATGCCAGTCCCGTCTCCCAAATCCTGATCGAAAAGTCCCTGCTGGGCTGGAAGGAGTACGAACTAGAGGTCATGCGTGACTTGGCCGATAACGTGGTGATTATCTGTTCGATCGAGAACCTCGACCCCATGGGGATTCATACGGGCGACTCGATCACCGTTGCCCCGGCGCAAACCTTGACTGACAAGGAATATCAGCGGTTACGGGATGCCTCGATTAAGATCATCCGCGAGATTGGCGTGGAAACGGGTGGTTCCAACATTCAGTTTGCGGTCAATCCGGTCACGGGTGAAGTCGTTGTCATTGAGATGAATCCGCGCGTTTCCCGCAGTTCGGCACTGGCATCGAAGGCAACGGGCTTCCCCATTGCCAAAATGGCAGCAAAACTGGCGGTTGGCTACAGTCTGGATGAAATTCCGAACGACATTACAAAGAAGACACCCGCCAGCTTTGAACCGACGATCGACTATGTGGTGACGAAGATTCCCCGCTTTGCCTTTGAGAAGTTCCCCGGTTCCCAACCCGTCCTGACCACCCAGATGAAGTCTGTGGGGGAAGCAATGGCGATCGGGCGGACGTTCCAGGAATCGTTTCAGAAGGCACTGCGTTCTCTGGAAACGGGACGCGCGGGTTGGGGCTGTGACAAAGCCGAAAAGTTGCCCAGCCTGGAGCAAATCCGCGCCGGATTACGCACACCCAACCCGGAACGGATCTTTACCGTTCGCCATGCGATGCAAATGGGTATGCCGAACGAGGAGATTTTTGAACTGACCAACATCGATCCCTGGTTTCTGGACAAACTGCTGGAACTGCTGGAGATGGAGAAATTCCTCAAGCGCACCCCGTTGAAAAGTTTGACGAAAGACCAGATGTATGAGGTCAAGCGGCAGGGCTTTAGCGATCGCCAGATTGCCTATGCGACGAAAACTACCGAAGACGACGTCCGCACCTACCGGAAGTCGCTGGGCGTAATTCCGGTCTATAAAACAGTCGATACCTGCGCGGCGGAATTTGAAGCACTCACCCCGTACTACTACTCCACCTACGAGGATGAGAGCGAAATCCTCCCCTCGGAGAAACGGAAGGTGATGATTCTGGGAGGTGGCCCCAACCGTATTGGCCAGGGTATCGAGTTTGACTACTGCTGCTGTCACACCTCCTTTGCCCTCCGGGCCGATGGCTTTGAAACCATCATGGTCAACTCCAACCCGGAAACGGTTTCCACCGACTACGACACCAGCGATCGCCTCTACTTTGAACCGCTGACCAAAGAAGATGTCCTTAACATCATTGAGGCAGAGAATCCCGAAGGAGTTATTATCCAGTTTGGGGGGCAAACGCCGCTGAAGCTGGCAGTGCCCCTTCAGAACTACCTCAACAGTGACCAATGTCCCGTCCAGACGAAGATCTGGGGTACCTCACCCGACTCGATTGACACCGCCGAAGACCGGGAACGGTTCGAGAAAATTCTGCGCGAGTTGGATATTAAGCAACCTCCTAATGGCATTGCCCGGAGCTATGGTGAGGCGTTGGAAGTGGCACGTCGCATTGACTATCCCGTTGTGGTTCGCCCCAGCTATGTATTGGGCGGTCGGGCAATGGAAATCGTCTATTCCGATGCCGACCTGGAACGTTACATGACCTATGCCGTACAGGTGGAACCCGACCATCCCATCCTCATCGACAAGTTCCTGGAAAATGCGGTGGAAGTGGATGTGGATGCGATCGCTGACCACAGCGGCCGGGTTGTCATTGGCGGCATTATGGAACACATCGAAGAAGCAGGGATTCACTCTGGCGACTCGGCCTGTTCCATTCCGGCAGTATTTTTGAGTGAGGCGGTACTGAATCAGATCCGCACCTGGACGGTACAACTGGCAAAAGCCCTGAAAGTCATCGGTCTGATGAACATTCAGTTCGCGGTGCAGGGAGACCAGGTTTACATTCTGGAAGCAAACCCCCGCGCATCACGGACGGTTCCCTTTGTGTCAAAGGCGATCGGGGTACCCCTGGCAAAAATGGCTGCCCGGATTATGTCGGGGCAATCCCTGGAGCAGTTGAACTATACCAGCGAGATTATTCCCAAACACATTTCCGTGAAGGAAGCGGTTCTACCATTCGAGAAGTTCGCTGGCACCGATACGATTCTGGGCCCAGAGATGCGATCGACCGGCGAAGTCATGGGAATCGATGACAGTTTTGGCACGTCCTACGCCAAGGCAGAACTGGCAGCCGGTCAGCGTCTACCCCTCAGTGGTATGGTGTTCGTTTCCATGAACAATCGTGATAAGGAAGCGGTCGTTTCGGTCGTCAAAGACCTGATGGAACTGGGCTTTAGCATCGTTGCCACCGAAGGTACCCGCAAAACGTTGAAGCAACATGGCCTGGATGTGGAGTTGGTACTGAAGTTGCACGAAGGGCGTCCCCACGTGATCGACTGGATCAAAAACGAAAAGATCCAACTCATCATCAACACTCCATCCGGTGAAGAAGCCCAGGCAGACGGTCGCCTGATTCGCCGGACGGCACTGGCTTACAAGATTCCGATCATCACTACGATCGCCGGAGCCAAAGCCACTGCCGCTGCCATCCGTTCCTTGCAATCTCAACCGTTGACAGTAAAGGCGATTCAGGAATACCTCTTCTAATTATTGGCAGCCCCATCAGGTGTAGGGGCGCGGCGTCCGGTCAAGGAGATTGAATCTTAATCATCTAGTTTTGCCCGGATGCCACGCCCATTCCGCGATGCTACGCCTAATTCAGAGAATCAGCCCTACCCAAATCTTGTCGATTCTTTAACTGAACGCTCGCTCACGCCCCTGTAAAGTACTCCGGTGGCTCCGGAAAGGCGATCGCCGTAATCACTCCCTGTAGTGTTTCTGGAATGACAACTTCGCCAGTATGGTGAACATACACAATTCCCGTCAGGTCGTCTGGAATCAACTTCAGTTTGACCTGGAAAACCGTCTCAAATTGAGTTGCCGCCGCCTGCAACATCAACCCCTCGGTGGCGACGAAGACGGTAAATCCCAACGCTTGCAATTCTCTGGTAGCAATCGCGATCGCCCGCTCGGAAGGTGGGTCAGCCGTTACGTTAAATAACGACAGTGGCTCACCGCTCTCAGTCAGGGAGTGCGGTTGCGCAGATGGCAAAATTGCTTCGGCGGAAATAATTGGTGAGGTTGCCACTTGCTTCTGACCTCCTCTCCGTACTGGGGAAAGCTTAATTCTAAGGTGTGAAGATGGCAGCTAGCACCATCATTCACACCTTTTAAGGTCTATCAGCCTTATTCAGCAATTTTCACCGACAGGATGCGATCGCCCTGACGAATGGAATTCACCACATCCATATCATTGGTACGCCCAAACACAGTATGAACCCCATCCAGATGAGACTGGGGAGAATGGCAAATAAAGAACTGGCTACCACCCGTATCCTTACCCCGGTGAGCCATTGAGAGCGAACCAGCCAAATGTTTGTTTTGGTTAATTTCACACTTGATCGAGTAGCCAGGCCCACCTGTCCCCGGCATACCCGACGCTCCCTCGCGGGTATTGGGGCAGCCGCCCTGAATCATAAAGTCATTAATTACCCGGTGAAAAGCTAAACCGTCGTAATAACCCTTTTGGGACAGTTCAACAAAGTTCTTGACCGTGTTGGG
>CAZGDE010000510.1:0-4755 GCA_964524315.1 uncultured bacterium | reverse complement strand
ACTGATTTCGTAGTAAATCCAGGTCAATTTCAATTTCGGCCCGCTCGTCCTGGGTTATTTGCAAATTGGCAATTGCCCGCCGATATTCACTCGACCGCATCAATTCCAAACGCTTCGCTTTGCGTTGGGCATCGTTTTTGAGTTCTTTGTCAAAGGCAATTTCGGTATCAATTTCAGCCGTTAGGCGATTTAAAGTATCTTGCAAGCGACGGATCCGCTGTTCAGTTTGCAAAAACTGGCGTTGTTTTTCGGCGATCGCCGCCGGGTAGTCTATCAGTTTCATAGGGTGGTAAGGTACGCTGGGTCAGGGTTTGATAGCTCGAATACCCTGATCTTAGCGAGAATAATTACCTGCTGCTGCCCATTAACCCTACCTGGGGTAAGGATATCCCTACCCAAAATATCGCGTTTCTACACCTTCTAGGTACTTGACTAATGGACACAACTGGACTCGAACCAGTGACCCCTACGATGTCAACGTAGTGCTCTAACCAACTGAGCTATGCGTCCGTCACGGCTTACAAATATAGCACGAGTATCCCTGGGTTTGGCAAGCCTCTGGGAATTTTTTCTGGGAAACCTTGCGGTTCTGCTGATGTAAGTTTAGATTTCGCAATAGATCAGGGGGTGATTGGTTAAACTTCGTTGCAAACCTGCCAGTGTACCCAGTTGCATGATATCTTCGTTTACGTTGATTCATGATGCAGCGTTAAGACAAGGAGAACTCCGTTGGATTCGCGTACACGTCAATCTTTCGATCCTTCTTTCCAAGAAGATTTCAGCGAATACGTCGCCCATCTCCAGCTCCACATGACCTTGCAGGCTCGTAATCTGGTTCCTACCCTCACCAATACTGCTGATAGCCGCGAGCAGCTCCTCCATCAAACCCAGGCGACTTTTGAAAAGCTGGTCTCGCGTCAGATGCGTTAATAAGTCTGCCGACTCCATTGAAAGTTTTTTACCAGATCAGAGCTTGATGAGCAGCTCTGATTTTTTTTGTTTGTATAGGTTTCATCCGCTTTGGTTCCCTTTCTTCCAGAAGGTTAGCTATGGAAACTCCACCCCTCGATGACCGCGCCCGTGTTGTTTTAGCAACAACCATTGCCGCCGTCACTGTCTATACCGATCGGGCATTAGTGACACGTAGAGGGCTGGTAACGTTGACTGGTGCGGAACGGGAACTGGTGGTGGAAAAGCTGCCCCAAACGATTTTGGCAGAGTCGATTCGGGCGGTTGGTAAGGGCAGTGTAGCTGTCCGATTGTTGGCGGTTCGTACCGAAACGGTTTACGCGACGGAGCCAGTTGCTGAGCGCTTAGCCGAATTAATCCACCAATCGGAACAATTGGAAGAACAACAGCGGGCCTTGAAAGATGCACTGAAGTCGCTGGAAATTCAACGGGACTTTGTCCAGCAGTTGGGGGAAGCGTCGGTGAGTCGGTTTTCGACCGGACTCGCCCGCCAACAGGTCAGTTTGGCAAATACGGGAGAACTGTTGGCGTTTGTTGGGCAACGATATGGCGAATTGTCGGTGGCGATCGCCCAACAGGAGAAACAAATTGCCCAACTGGACAAGCAATTACAGGTTCTTCTCCAGCAACGTCGTCAGCTAAAGGCGACGAACCCCGAACAAAGCTACAACCTGGTTGTGGGTATTCAACCCCAGGGCGAAGGTGAGTTTGAACTGGAGGTATCTTACGTCTGTGCTAATGCTGATTGGCGATCGTTGTACGATTTGCGTGTTGATACCCAACGTAGGTGTATTTATCTCAGCTATCTGGCAGAAGTGAAACAGACAACAGGGGAAGATTGGCTGGGTGTCACCCTCACCCTATCAACGGCGAAGCCAGGAGTCGGTAGTCTACCGCCTAAACTCTCTCCCTGGTACATTAATATTCCCACACCACGTGTTGTTGCCCCCGCACCAATGGCTGCTCCACAGGCTGCCATGCAAGCAAGATCTGTTTCGGGTGCTGTGTTAGAGGTAGACCAGTTCGATGAATATGACATGGTGGTGGGTGCCGCATTGCCAGAGGCGGCAGCAGGTTTTAGTGAACCGATCGTGGCTGCAAATGTCAACGCCCAAATTAACAGTCAGGGCGGAGTCGTTACATTTCAAGTGGGTGGTGGTAGCGATATTCCCGGTGATGGTAATTTCCACAAGTTCACTTTGTTTGAGGAGGAATATCCTTGCCATCTAGAATACGTGGCAATACCCAAAATAGTTAGCTTTGCTTTTCTACAAGCAGTTGTAACTAATCCGGCAAATGGGGCAACTCTTTTACCGGGTCAGGCAAATGTGTTTCGAGACGACATGTTTGTTGGTAAAACGTCACTACAAAACGTTGCGCCAGGGCAGGAATTTAACCTGAATCTGGGTGTTGATGAAGGATTAAAACTAGAACGGGAGTTGGTGGAACGTAAGGTAGACAAGCGCTGGATGAATGACAAACGGTTAATTACCTTTGGCTATCGGTTGGTCATTACCAATTTGCAGAACCAGCAGGCGACGTTGAAGTTAACTGAACAAATACCCGTTAGCCGGACTGAACAAATTCAGGTTAAGCTGACCCGGACTAATCCCCAAATTCCATCAGGTGAAATGGGGATATTAGAATGGTCAGTTATTCTCCCGCCCAATGCTAAACAGGAGATATTTTACCAATTCACCGTTGAGCATTCCCGCGAGTTGACGGTGCTTGGCTTGGATGTTTAGGAATGGGAATTAAATACGTTCCCCATTGAGTAGGTGCGGGTTTGGTTCTCCAATCCCTTGCTAGATGCAGATTGATCGGCTAAATCCGCCCGTACAGTTGACGGATTTATTCAATCTACGATCCCTGGTTTTCCGCCAGATATTGTTTGTAGCCTACCTTGTCTAATTTTGCCTGTTTCTGCAATACCATCTGGTTAAGGCTTTCACGGTATTGTTGGACTTGTGCTAGCAATGCTGGATCATGGCTTGCTAGCATTTGTACTGCCAGTAAACCGGCATTCCGCGCGTTGCCGATCGCCACCGTGGCAACAGGAATCCCCGCAGGCATTTGCACAATCGAATACAACGAATCGACACCCTGTAAATGACGACTGGCAACCGGTACCCCAATCACGGGTAAGGGTGTCAGAGCGGCCACCATACCAGGTAAATGAGCAGCACCACCGGCCCCGGCAATAATGACCTTTAACCCCCGATCGTGGGCAGTTTTGGCATACTCGACCATCCGTTCGGGGGTTCGATGCGCTGAGACAATCCCCACCTCGCAGGGGACATTAAATTCTTCGCAAGCGGCGATCGCGCCCTGCATCGTGGGCAGATCGGAATCGCTGCCCATAATAATGCCAACTACTGGTTGTGTCATAACTGTTCCGAAGATACTGTCCCACAAATCAATCCTTCAGGCACTTTACCGCAAGTCGGGGCGTGGGTGAGATGGGCACTGGTGATCGACACCTCGGTGTAAGCTGGATTGGACTTGCACCGAACTAGATCTTTGAACGGCACCTTTGGCATGTGTGATCATTCCCCTATGACTGATTCGCTGTTATTGACTAATGCTCGCGTTCCCGGATATTCAGGCTTGCAGTACTTCACGTTGGCACAGGGCACGGTGGCGGCGATCGCGCCCATGTCTACTTCGCTCCCGGAAGGATTACCAGTGCTGGATGTGGCGGGAGACTGGATATCGTTAGGTGGGGTTGATCTGCAAATTAACGGGGCATTGGGACTGGCATTTCCCGACCTGAATCCTGATGCCGCCAGTCAATTAAGCGATATTTGTAAATTTCTCTGGCAACAGGGCGTAGATGGATTTTTGCCAACCCTGGTGACCACTTCGATTGCCAATATCCAACAGGCGTTGTCCAGTCTGGCGGTTTATCAAACGGTGCAACAGCTTACCACTCCTCTGTCTCAGGCCGCGATTTTAGGTGTTCATCTGGAAGGTCCCTGTCTGCATCCCCAAAAGCGGGGTGCCCACCCACAGGAGTATTTACTACCCCTGAGCCTTCACCAGGTGAAGCAGGTTTTAGGGGAATACAGCAATCTGGTCAAGATCATGACGCTGGCACCGGAACTGGATGAAACGGGTGAAGTGATTCCTTATTTGACCTCGTTAGGGATAACCGTTAGTTTGGGCCATTCGACGGCAACCGCAATTCAGGCACAGCAGGCATTTCAGCAGGGGGCGACAATGGTGACCCATGCGTTTAATGCCATGCCGCCCTTGCACCACCGGGAACCGGGCTTGTTAGGTGCAGCCCTGACCCATCCCAGCGTTGCCTGTGGCTTTATTGCCGATGGCCAGCACGTTGTCCCCTTGATGCTGGAGATCTTGTTACGAGCCAGCCAGGGCGGGAGTAATGATCTGGGCGATCGCGGCCTGTTCCTGGTCAGTGATGCCCTCTCGCCGCTGGGATTACCCGATGGTACCTATCCCTGGGACACCCGCCAGATTGAGGTGAAACAGGGCACGGCCCGTCTCCCCGATGGCACCCTCTCCGGTACGACTTTATCGTTGCTGGTGGGTGTGCAAAACCTGGTGAAGTGGGGACTTTGTGACGTGGAAACGGCGATCGCTCTGGCAACTATTGCACCACGACGGGCGATCGGGCTTACCACTGAGCTTGTCGGTCAAACGGCTAATTGTCTCTTACGCTGGCACCTGGACAATACGAACGAATTGACCTGGCAGAGATTAGAAAATAAAGTGGATACAAAATAAAATGCTGCAGGGGGAAGGGTAAGTTTTGGCTATTGC
>CAZGDE010000509.1:3735-4778 GCA_964524315.1 uncultured bacterium | reverse complement strand
GTCAGTTGGAGCACCTTATTCCTATTATAAAAGATGTCAAATAGGCTCTCTATGGAGAGTAGGTAGAAACGTGAAACAAGCGGGTGGGAGAGTGAGAGGATGAGAGAGTGGTTTGTTTCATTATCTGACCCTTCCATTTTCTCATTATTCCAGTATCCTAAGTTGCACGGTCAATCGGTGTGTATGGCATTATGTGGGACGAACGCTACAGTCAAGCTGAATATGTATACGGCAAGAACCCCAATGATTTTCTGGTGAATGTTATTCAGCAGATTCCCAAGGGGCGAGTTCTCTGTCTGGCAGACGGAGAAGGCAGAAATGGGGTATATCTGGCACAGCAAGGATGCCAGGTGACGGCAGTTGATGGCTCTTCTGTCGGATTAGAGAAATCCCGAAAACTCGCAGTAGAGCGTTCTGTAGAGATAGAAACGATCGTCGCAGATCTGGCTGAATTTCCCATTCAACCGAATTCCTGGGATGCGATCGTCTCTATCTTCTGTCATCTTCCCCCAACGGTTCGCGCTCATGTTCATCGGCAGGTGATCTCTGGATTGCGATCGGGCGGAGTATTTGTATTAGAGGCATACACACCCCGTCAACTCCAATTCAAAACGGGAGGACCACCCACTGCTGAGTTGACAATGGAACTGCTCACCCTCCAGCAAGAACTGGAAGGCTTGGAGTTTAAACACGCTGTTGAATTGGAGCGAGACATCCAGGAAGGACTGTTCCATCAGGGGCGTAGTGCGGTCGTGCAAGTGCTTGCCGTTAAACCGTCGTGAGAATAGTAGGAAAATGTGAGGGTGGGATAATAAAAGGGTGGGATGATCAATTGCTTACCTGACTTGAATTTAGCTTAATGGGACAGGTAGCTATTGCTGCTGTAGAGCCTGGGATATGTCTAGAATTGGGGAGATGAACTTTGGGAGAGGCCGTGAGCAGTTGAGTACAGCCGAAGAGGTAGAAAAACTGAAGGAACCTGGCAAGTTTGAGCTTCTTGCTACAGCAGTCCTGTGCAAAGAAGAAAGAGATTACCGAGCCAT
>CAZGDE010000509.1:0-3725 GCA_964524315.1 uncultured bacterium | reverse complement strand
AGCCATCTTGCACTCTGGCTTAAACGCTCAAGGTCAGCCGATAAAATCTCCTGTCGATGGGTTTTGTCGAGTTCCTAACAGCACTCCTCCACACTTTGTCCTGGTAGAACATACGGTAGAAGACAATCTAGAGAAGAAATGGCTATTTGATCATCGCCTAGTTCGACCTGCCGCCAAAGGTAGGAAAAAACAGCTTTCGGAAAGTGATGATGGTGATCTCCTGAAAGCAGGACGGCTTGCCCAGATAATCAAAGCTGAGTTTCCAGAAGCAAAGTTTACTGTTGTTTTGACCACTAACCAAGGATTGAAACCTGACTTCTGCTTAAAAGTTGAGAAAAAAGCTGAAGAGTTAGGAGTTCTGGTCGATTTTTGGGATCGATCGCGTATTGCCAGATTTCTAGATACGGAACCAGAGGGGCAATGGTTGCGTAAAGAGTATCTAGGTTTGGACGCTGAGATACTCTCAAAATCCTTGTTACGTGATCTTTGCTATAAGAGTTTAAGCGAATACAGAAAGCAGTTCTTGACCAGTCCGAAGCAATGGGTGTCTCGACAGATCGATCAACAAGTTGAAAATGAGATAGATCACCAAAGCCACTCAATTCAGCTATTGATTGGCAACTCTGGCTCTGGCAAGAGTGCTGCCGCTTATCAGATCGGAGAAAAGCATTTAGAGACGGGTGGCTATAGCTTGTGGCTTTCTGAAAACGTGTTGGTGAGTAGTGATTCGCTCAGCATCGCTTTAGATAAGGCATTACATAATTTATATCCAAGTTTAATGCCAGATGCAGGAGAGTCTGCGCTACGATTACTAAAGAGTAGGCAAAGAATATTGCTGATTGCTGATGATGTCAATCGAACAAGTAGCCCTACAGACCTGTTAAAAAAATTAATTAGTTGGTCAAGACCTGATCCGCCTGAAGAATCGGGCACCAAACTTGTTCCTTCAGAGCATCAGTTAATCTGTCCAGTTTGGTCAGATATTGCTCGATCGGTAACTCCAGATATCGACAAAACTCCTTGGATAGGCAGCGTCTATATCGGAACTATGACTTCTGAAGAGGGATTGAAGGCAGTTCAAAATACTGTATCACTCGCTGATATTGAGTTAACAAATGCAGAAGCAAGCTTGTTGGCAGAGAAATTAGGCAATGATCCAGTTCTAATAGGTTTCTTTTCTTCATTGTTATCGGATGCTCAGCCTGATGAACTTAGCTCTCTTACTGAAGATGTAATTGCTCGCTTCATTGAAAAAACTATTAGAAAAGTACCTCAAAAAGATTTCCTTTTAGATGAGTATCGGTCAGCCTTATCCAGCTTGACGGCTCATATGCTACAAAGGCGAAAGCTTAATCCAAAATGGATTGAAATAAAAGAGTGGTTTGGCACCTCTTCTGAAAAGATAAAAGCATTGAGAGTATTGGTAGCAGACGAGAAATTATGCTGCATTGAAGAGGAAAAACTGGTTTTCAGGCACGATCGTCTCCGAGAAGCTTTGTTGGTCGAAAGTATGGGACAGCTCCTGAACAATGCGACCGAACCTCTCGATATTTTCTGGGAACCGTATTATGCAGAGATAATTGGGAAGGCAATCGTGCGGTATCCCCAAAGTGAAGCGTTTTTGAAAGAGCTGTGCGATCGGCTTCCTCTAGCATTGTTAGAAGCGATAAGCTGTTTCAAGTATCCCACTGAGTTTTATCATCAAACAATTATTGATGAGTTCAAAGAATGGGTAAATCGCGAAGTAATTTCCGATTTAGTTCCAGAATCGGTGCTTGATACAATCCGTTGGAAACTAGCAACTATTGATTCACCAGTTGTTTTAGAAATTACAGAAGAACTACCCCCTTCAAACTTCTCTGTTCTGATCGCACGTTTTCGCAATGGCTGCGCTGTAAGTGGGGTCAAATATCTCACTCACTTTAGTGAAGAACATTCAGCTCTTCTATATAAAGATGATTTACGTGATCAGGCGATTGAACAAGCTAAACGTTATCATAATAGCAAAATACTTACAGAATTGAAACAGCTATTGCTCTGTCGTGATGTAACCGATAGAGAGAGGAGAGGAACTCTAGCGCTTGCAGGATTTTTAGGCTTTTCAGAATTACAAGATGAAATTCAAATCTGTTGGGAGGACTCTAATGATAAAGCAGAGACGCTTCCTGAAGCATTTTGGGCTGCAATTCGATGTAATGATACTCAAGTATGGAAATTTTTAGATAAATTATTGCAATATTGGGATAGCTTACCATTTGATCCAGATGATTATGAAAAACGACAAAAGCCTGACGCAACTGTTGGCATTAGTTCAGCACTCAAATTTAGTCATTATGATAACGTTATAAGTTATTTGATTAATCGAGTTTGTGAATATAAGTCTCTACATTCATATATCTCGTATATATTTCGTAGCATAGATTCACCTGAAGCAGTTGAGTTTATTGTTCGCAATGCTGCTGATACTCCTCTGAAAGACGAACCAGATGCTTTTGCTAGACAGGCGATAGGATTAGCTGATGCCTGGAATCCTGTATTTCCGGATAGTAAAAAGCTATCGCAAGCTTCTTTGAACCGCTTAAAGACTCTTTGGCAGGAACCAGCAAATGATAGCTTCTTAAGAAGGATTGCATTTCATATCTGGGAAATGGGAATTGATCAGAGCGAACTTGAAACTTTACAGCGTATTGCACCCGATAATCCTATCTATCGTCAAGCTTTATGGAAGCGAGCAGAGTTGAGCGATTTCAGTATTGTGCCAACTTTACTTCGACTTCTGCCCTACGAAGGTGATTGGCTACATATCATTCACTATGTTTGGTGCCCTGAAGTTATGGATATGGTAAGAGACCATCTGGCGACTCTAGAGAGCACCATGCCAAAAGAGTTTTCAGACAGTTATGGATATGAGCAAAGAAGAATTTCAAGGTTGCTCTCAATGATTCCTAAGCATGATGCAGAAATACTAATAGATGAATGCTGGAAATATCTCGGTTATAGCTCATTACTTATTCAAACAGCATTTTATATTGGAACTCCGCGATGTCTAGAAATGGCAGCATCTAGTGTTAACCAAGCTCCTCGCCACATATCTATATTTAAGCATTTTAGTGGTAACTTTTATCTTACAGATGAAAATAGAGAGAAATACACAAGTAGGAAACAATTACAGCATTTAATGAAAAGTTTATTGCCGTACATTGATTATTTCGACGATTTTGAGCTTTGGCAGCTTGCAGAAGCCTGCAAAAAGTTTGGAATCTCTCAATGGAGTCGCCAACATCTTGCTCCAAAACTTAGTGATGAATTCCGAAAACGTTGTCATCCTACTGATAATGATTTATTACAAGATCTAGAACGCTTTGTGTCTAGCAAAAGAGGAATTCAGGAATTAACATTATGGCTAGAAGCATACGATAAAAAATACGAGTTAAAGTCAGGTGTTGTAAGTAAATTCATTTTGCTTCATCCGACCATAAATGGCTTGAGACTAGCAGCTAGGTGTATTCAGTCAATGGGTACTCGTAAAGATATTTCTATTTTAAATGCTGTTAGCATTGAAAATGCAATAGATGAGATTAGCAGGATTAAGGCGAGTACACAATTTTCTGTTCATAGGCGAACTTTAAATTAATACTTGAAAAGTACTAATTTAAATCATTGGAATGAATTAAATACAATTACTCAACTTGAAAATAATTCCAAAGTCGAGGAATACTTTAAAC
>CAZGDE010000508.1:0-4780 GCA_964524315.1 uncultured bacterium | reverse complement strand
ATTGCGAAGGTTCCGATCGCCGCGGTGGCATAGGCAGCCAGAATGCCAATAATAGAATAGAGAAATGTCTGGGGGCCGCCTTCACCCATAAACAAACCGTTTCTACCAGCGGCGTTAACGGTTGTCGTCGCAAAGATACCTGTGAGGAGGGCACCAACTGTACCACCTACACCATGAACGGGAAAGGTATCTAAAGAATCGTCAAATTGCAGTTTGGCTTTGACATTGACGGCGGCAAAGCAGCATAGAGCCGTAATTACTCCAATCAGGATTGATGCTAGCGGTGTGACAAAACCAGCCGCTGGCGTAATACCCACTAATCCAGCAACGAAGCCACTACCAATACCAACAGCCGTTGGTTTACCCTTCAACAACCACTCTGCCAACATCCAGCCCAGCCCACCAGCGGCGGTAGAAACCATTGTGGCAATAAATGCTACTGCTGCCAGCCCATTCGCTCCAATCGCACTGCCAGCATTGAAACCAAACCAACCGAACCAGAGAATACCAACCCCTAATAGTACAAATGGTACGTTGTGGGGAATGGTAGGTTTCACCATCCAGTCTTTCCGTGGCCCTAACAACCATGCTGCGACTAACGCCGATACGCCAGAACTGATGTGAACAACTGTGCCACCGGCAAAATCCAAAGCACCCATCGTCCCCAGCCAACCCTTACCCCACACCCAATGTGCTAACGGGCAATAAATAAAGGTAGACCAGAGCAAAACAAACCAGAAGTATGCTTTGAAACTAACCCGCTCGACAATTGCCCCAGATACCAGTGCAACAGTAATGATGGCAAACATCATTTGGTAAACCATGAATACCTGGTGCGGAATGGTTGCGCCATACCCAACTGGGTCGGGGGCATCAAATTCGACCCCATTCAAACCCAACCACATCAGACCACCAATAAAAGGATTGGCCGTATAAGCCGGATCGCCGCCTGGATTCAGAGCAAACGGGGCAAAGCTTAGACTGTAGCCCCATAGAATCCAGGTAACCCCCACGATCGCCATGGCCACCAGGCTCATCATCATGGTGTTCAAGACATTGCGTGAGCGGGATAAGCCACCGTAGAAAAAGGCTAAACCCGGTGTCATGAGCAATACTAATGCTGCTGAAGTTAGCATCCAGGCGGTGTCGCCCGTATCAATAGCAGGCTTTGCCGCTGCTGCCGCATCCTGGGCAATCGCCGGGTCTGCCAGCGAACCCGTTACCAAACTAAAAACCAGCATCACTAGCGGAGGTATGGTAAAGGCTAAAAGCCATTTTGGCAAGGAGCGATTGCCACGTTTACCCTCTCTGGTTGAGAGCAAACTAGGACCCATCTGCCAAACCTGATTCATCCAGCGAGATAGGCGATCAAGCGAGCCGCGGTGTTTATCGCTCGACCTTTTGTGCAGCATGAATTTAGACATTGTTTCCAAGACTTCCTTGCAAGAACATGAGAACTGAAACGAACAGGCGGCACACCAGTTGAGTTAAGTCAAAACAGTATAGAGCGAAAAACTTTAGATGTGACCTAATGTTTAAGCATCTACAAGCCAGTGGAAATGAATGGTTTGACCAATCTGGCCTGGTTCTTAACCCCTCCTCAAATAGAGCCTGCTCTGTAACTGGCATTGCCTAAAAGCAATGATCTAACCAGAGTGATTGCATCAAGTCTGAAACTGCAATTCTGTATTCTATATAACAAAGTCAGCTGGCGGTGGCGGTTCACCTGACCGGAGGTAGACGCATTGCCGGTCTTTTCCCCGATACTGAGAATGGGAAATAATTTTAAGAAATTGCTTGATTTAGAAGGGGGCGCGGGGCATGCTGTCGAAAGGATTTGAAGTCGAGGTTTACACCAGTACACCAACGGGCGAAATTGTTGGATTATCCGACAAAATCGTCGCGGCATTGGACGGGTTTGTCCGCGAACCCGATAGTCGCAATGTGGAATACACAACACCCCCCTGTTACCGTTACGAACGGCTTCTATGTGATCTGGTACGTCCCCGGCTGCGTCTCCGTGAGTATCTGACGCACCTGGGCAACTATACGCTTACGCCCGGCAGTACCCTTGCCCTGGGGGGAGCCGAACGGTTTTACCGCTCTGATCCGGGCAATCCTTACCATAGCTACATCGAACAAACCTACGGTACCAAGGTAGTAACGGCCAGCATCCATATTAATGTTGGCATGAGCGATCCAGAGACACTGTTGCGGGCCTGTCGTTTAATTCGAGTCGAAGCCCCCCTATTCCTGGCCCTGAGTGCCTCGTCTCCTTTCCTCAATGGCGAAGTGACAGGGTATCACTCGACCCGATGGGGTATGTTTCCCAAAACGCCAACGGATGTTCCCTTATTTGAAAGCCATACCCACTTTATCCAATGGACTGAAGACCAATTGGCCGCCGGTACTATGCAGAATGTGCGCCATTTATGGTCATCGGTGCGCCCCAATGGTGATCGCCGCCCCTACAACCTGAACCGCCTGGAACTGCGAATTTGTGACCTGGTGGCTGACCCGATCTCTTTATTAGCCATCACTGCTCTGCTAGAAGCTCGCTTATTACAACTCATCAACGAGCCAGGGTTGCTGGATCCACTAGAAGCCAGCCAGCTACCTGGCACCACCCGCGCCCAGGATCTGGTTGCCCTGACCGATGCCAATGAAGTGGCAGTGACTCAGTGGAGTCTCGATGCCCAACTGCGGCATTGGCGAGATGGTAGTCCCATTCTGGCGCGGGAGTGGATTGAAGAGATCTATCAGGACGTTTTGGCGATCGCTAAAAAACAAGGATTTAGCTGTTTCCTTCTACCAGTTAAGAAAATTCTACGGGAAGGAAACGAAGCCCAGAAATGGCTCCAACTCCATCAGCAGGGGCTGTCCGTTCACCAGGTTGTCCAGCAATCAATTCAGGACATGGCTGCCCAGGAAATAGCTTTACAGGATAGCCTTTGCCCACCCCTGGTGGCTTAAAGCAAGTAGGGGGCAGAGGTCATAGGTAGGGCTAAGGTGCCTGATTAATTGAGTTCTTCTACAGATGGGGTTGGTTGCCAAAGAAAACTTGAGAACCTATTGGGAGCTAATTGGGAGCTAACAAATCCTGCTCCTCCCGCTTTCTTGTTCAATTAACCCGCTATGCTGCAATTTTTCCCAATTCAATTTCCCCGTTTCAGCAAGAGTATGACGTTCGGATGAGGCTATTTGAGTTCAAAATATCTAATCAATCCCTTAAAAAGAAGAAAGTATTAAAAAAAACTATTAATTCGTCGCAAATTAGCCGTTAGTTATCTCTCTCATTAGCCCTTGTACAGTGGCTGAAATTTCTTATGCTCAGAGTCGTTTTGGTTCATCCCCAAATTCCACCCAATACTGGAAATATTGCCCGCACCTGTGCAGCAACAGGTACAGAGCTCCATCTGGTAGGTCCGCTTGGTTTTGAAATTAGCGATCGCTACCTGAAAAGAGCTGGCCTGGATTACTGGAGTTACGTTAATCTGCGTTACCATCCCTCAATCGAGGCATTTCAGGCGGTCTGGCAAGCGCAGCCGGGGCGACGCATTGGTTTTAGCACTTCAGGACATTGCAGTTATATAGATTTCGAGTTTCAAGCTAACGACTGGTTGTTATTTGGCAGTGAGACAGATGGCCTACCTCCGTCCGTTTTAAGCGAATGCACAGAAGTGGTACGGATTCCCATGTCACACCCACAGGTGCGAAGCTTGAATCTCTCTGTCAGTGTCGCTATTGGGTTGTTTGAAGCCCGCCGTCAGCTACACCTGATGGATTAGGCAGATTGCCAAAATCAAATTTTGTCCCGACTAGCGATCTTGTGATCTCGGCTTTGGCAAACTCTTTAGTCCCCTTTGTTTATTGGGATGAATTGCCCTTTTACATCTATATATATGTATCCGTATATGTGCATCTATCCATCAAGCGTTGCCGTCATCTTCACCTGACGTATTAGCCACCTTTTGCTTGATTTAAGAAGGCTTGCAGCCCAGGCGCATAAACTGATTCGCGTCACCATCAAAAATGGGTTAGCCCTGTTCACTAACCCAAGTAAGATAAGAAATTTCTATACGGGTTTGTATTTTCTGGTTTGCCGTAAAAAAACATTTTTGTCTGTAAAACTCAGTTCTAGCCATCTGTGGATAGGGCTTCGAGGTGATCTGAATGGGTTCCTTTTAAGCTTTCTATCAATACTTAACATCTTCAGGAAGTTGTGCTAAAGTTCACGTCTTTAAGAGCAAAAAAGTGTTTTCGCTTGATGCTCCTTTCAGTGCAATGTTCTAGGGCAACCTAGAACAACATTGTCTGAATTGAACGTAGAAGTTCCTGTACCAAGAGCCAGAGGTAATTACAGTTTACTCTGAACCCCTTGCCCGACAAGAGTTACGCCCTTCCTTGAGGTTGTTCGCAATCCAGCTTAAGGCACAGCTCAATGTCTCGGTTTTAGGATTTCTTCCAGATCTCCTGATGATTGAAACGGGTAAAAACATGGGTACTCTTAGCAGGTTGACACCGCTGAAAAAGCTAGATATTGGTTTTTCAGAGCCTATGTATCAATTTTTCCAGGGTTGTGTTAACTTGTCTAAATTGAAAAAGCAGGGTAATCTTGCCTAAGTATATTTGCCGCCAGTGATTTCGATCACTACAGCAAGTGATCCGTATCATTGATAGGTGGTTAATTTGAATGGCTCAAGGACAGTTAAACGCTGGACATTTAGGAGGTCGTTTTTTGAAACGAGCATTTCCGCAGAAGGTTAAGCCTGTTCCTTCC
>CAZGDE010000507.1:0-4825 GCA_964524315.1 uncultured bacterium | reverse complement strand
TGTCTGGGCAACGAGTTGCTCTGGCAGAGCGAACATGATTATTGTGCCTGCACTGACGCAGGGTAATAGAAGCCGTGAGAGCCATTGGCTACGGTAGCTATTCCACGTAACACGGTGTGTCATACCGCTAGTTGTTCCTCCCCATCATGCAATCGATTAATTAGGTAATAGATTCAGGAAGAAAAAAAGTTCTATTTCTCCGGTGAGAAGTAGAATTAAAAATCTCTCCAAAAACAATCTCTACAAATAGTTCCCTTTTAGAAATAGTAGATCCCCATATAGGTAGAAGGTCACTGCCTGGTTACTACCTTGATTGGCCCTCTGATTTCGGTCGGGGTATGAGATTGCCACACCCCGATTGCATGGTGCTTCGATAGGCTCAACTACTAGCGATGCTTGCACGGATTGTGGATTTAATAAATCCGCAAACTGTACGGACGGGGTGAGCCAATCAATTTGCATCCAGGGATGGGTTGACACCAAAACCCACCCCTACCGAATATTGAACTGATTTAATTCCAATTCCCCCAGGCATCGGCTGAGTTGGTTGCTGGATTGTTAACCAGTGATGCTTACCAGGTTTGGGGAACGATTTGGGGTGCTGGTTCAACCGTTGGCCGGGGTGTTAACGGCGGTACGGTAGGGTTTTTGGGCGCAAACTCTAAGGGGGGAATTGAGACCGGTTGCACAACGGGTGGTGGTGGTGGGGCCAGGTCAATGCGACTGCAGTAAACATCCCGTACCACTACTTTTTTACCAACCAGTTGCCCCATATGACCTCGTTCCCACCAGTCGAGGTACACATGCTCTGTGGTGCCATCCTCTTTCTCAATCATCACTGTATTGCCGATGACACTGTAAACACGGCCAACAATTTTGTCTTCTTCCGCCGCCGGATTTTGGGCGATCGCCTGAGCCAGGAGTTTGCAACGGTAGGGCTGGGCTGGGGTATCACTGGCGGTTGAAGGGGCTGGGGCTGACGGGGTTTCACTAGCCGCTAACGCCCTACCAGTAGAAAGCAGAGGAATCAGCGTCAGCGCAGGTAGTAAGAGCTTTTGCCACAATAATCTTTGCCGCATTAGTTGTAATCCTTTCATGCTGAATTTCTATTTGATCTAAATTTCGTTAACCTGACCGGGTTTCAGGACGATCCAAAATTAGGCGCGATCGCTAGGATTTTAATATCACGAAAACTGAATTAAGCGAGAGTAATTTAACGATACCTGATGAAAAGTCCGCCTAAAGACAGATTTTATATGTTTGTAGGATAATCTGGCGAGAGAGAACATTATGAGGTTGGTTCCCAGCCAAACAAGTTTGTGATCTGGTAAATCAGATCCTGGGGGAGAAAGGGCTTAGTAATTAATCCGGCAACTCCCAATTTGATAAATTGTGGCTGGTCAATGGGCTGAATACGGGCAGTCAAAAATGCTACTGGTACCTGGCTCGTAACCGGGTTTTCACGCAGTTTGGTGACGGTGGTAATGCCATCCATATCAGGCATGGAAATATCTAACAAAATGGCATCTAGTTTTTCCTTGGTGGCGATCGCAAGTCCTTGTTTGCCCGAATTTGCTAATAACACCTCCCAACCCGCGATCAATTCCAGGCAGCCTTGAATGACCTCCTGGACGGCTGGTTCATCGTCAACTACCAGAATTCGTTTTGTTGCCATAAAGAACTTTCACTTATCACTTATTCGCTTAAATGTGGCAAGAAGTATGAGGCAGTGAGGATGTAAAACTCCCTCACTGTACCTCTTGAAAGTGTGGTACAGCAATTCCCTGTTAAATGAAGTATGGTTTGTTCTGGTCGGTCAATGGTCATTGGTTACTAGTCATTGGTTTGCTGACACAAACGACTAATGACCAATGGCAAAGCGAAAGGCACTGTAATTCACTGAGAGGGGAATTGCTATATCAAATGAAGCTTCGGCAATTTAAAGGTTTTCAATTGCGACAGGTTCGACTTCATCTGCCATTTGAAAGCCAAAGATGCGGGCGTAAAAGTAGAATTCTCCATCCATTGTCCGTTTGATGTTGGCTGCCTGCCGAAAACCATGTTGCTCGCCTTTATACAGCACATAGGCAACGGGTAAGCCTTTAGCCCGTAAAGCATTCACCATCATTTCTGCCTGGTTGGGAGGAACTACCTTATCTTCGTCACCCTGGAAGAAGATCACGGGACAGTTGAGCCGATCACAGGCATGGATGGGCGATCGCTCCATGTATAAATCCCGCCGTTCCGGGTAGGGGCCAATTAGACTATCGAGATAACGGGCCTCAAACTTGTGGGTATCGGTGGCCAGCGCTTCCAGATCGCTTACGCCATAGAGACTGGCACCGGCTTTGAAGGTGTCGCGGAAGGTCAGGGCACACAGGGTTGTATAACCACCCGCACTCCCGCCATCAATCACCAGGCGATCACCATCCACTTCACCGATTGTGGCCAGGTACTTCGCGCCATTCGCACAATCATCAACATCTACAATCCCCCATTGGCCTTTGAGGCGATCGCGGTACTCCCGCCCGTAACCGGTACTGCCACCGTAGTTAACATCCAATACGGCAAAACCACGGCTCGTCCAGTACTGAATCCGGGGATTGAATGCGGTTGAGGTAGCGGCAGTTGGCCCCCCGTGACTTTTCACCAGCAACGGTGGCCGTTCACCAGCCGGGGCCGCAAAATCTTTGTTTTGGGGTGGGTAAAAGATGCCGTAGGCCGCCAGCCCGTTTTCTGTTGGAAAGGTGATTGCCCGTGGGGTCGAGAGATATCCCGGATCAATGTCCATACTGCTGGATCGGCGCAACACTTCTACCTGCTGGCTGGCCAGGTCAAGCCGTAAAATGGCTCCCGGTTCACTGGCCGAACCCGCACTGAACACGACCGTTGTGGGTGTGGCATGAATGCCGCCAATGTCGGTGTAAGGTAACTCAATAGGTGTCAACTGTTTGGTGACCGTATCCAGCATGGCCAGGTAAGAAAGACCTGCCTGCCGATAGGTACAAATGAGCTGGTTGGCAGAAATAAAATCGTAGTCTGATTGGCCAAAGATCCAGTGGGGGGAGCCAAACTCGGCATCCATACCGTAGAAAAGTTCGACCTCGTGTCCGGGTTGCCAACGGTAGAGGTTCCACCAATTGGTGCGATCGCTCACGAAATAAAGCGTGCCATCCGGTGCCCAACGAGGCTGACAGATGGATTCGGTCAGACCACCAGCAATTTTTTGGGATTCTCCCAATGTCCCATCGGGCAGAACGGGCGCAACCCATAATTCCGTCCCATCCCACGGCATGTTGGGATGGTTCCAGCAAAACCATGCCAGTTGGCTACCATCGGGACTGCATTGGGGTGATGCATAGAAGTCATGCCCGCTGACCAGGACGGTCTGTTCCCCACTGCCGGTTACATCGATGCTAACGATGGTGTTCACGGCTTCGCCTTCGCCCGTGTGGTCTTCCCGAACGCAGATGAGGCGATCGCGAGTCGGTTCAATCACTCCATCGGCGTACCGCCAAGCGATTTCAGGGGTGATTGCCACTGGCTCTTCACCCGGTTGGTGGCGATACAGGCGTTGATCCTTAAAGTTAGAAAAGTAAACCGTTCCCTGATGTACCAGGTAGGCACCGCCCCCGTACTCATGCACGCGGGTACGCACGTTAAACGGCGATGGGGTGACATCGCTGCTGGTGCCATCGGCGGTCAGACGCACAATAACATTGCGACCGGCTTCGGTGGGTCGCGCCTCGTTCCAGTAAACGTCCCCACCATCTAACCGGACTTGTCCTAAGCCGATTGTTCCCGCCACAATCAAGTCTGAAGTAATGGGGGATTTCCAGGTTCCGTAGGGTGCTACCTGTGGTTCAGTCATTCGTTCTTTCCAGTCGCTAAGATGAGGATCGATTATTGGTACATTTGTTTGTGGTTAAGCAACTACCCGTTGCCAACCGACTAATGACCATTCATAGCGTATAACTCACCCGTTGTTGCAAATGAGAGCCAGAATTGAAGACCAGATCGTATTCATTCACCACGAGGATGTGCCGGAATACAAAAAGGGTGGCTCTGTTGTTAGGAATAGTTATTTCTGGGCGCTGAAATCGATTGCTGCCTGCGCACCACGTCAACGCGACTGGGAATATGAAGCGGAAGTTTGGCTAGCGCTACAACGGCTGTTACTGTCATTTACGGAATCGGGTTATTTAGGCTTACGCGAAACCCTGTTAGAATTTCCACCCGATCAGCACGAAATTCCATCCGTGTTAAGACCAATCTCTACCTGGCAATAGGGCATTGGCCCCATGTCGGCAGACGATTGTGGGAGCAGGTCAAACCGGATGTTTAGAAATAAAGCGTGGGGTAAATAGGGTTCTGGCGATCACAATCTTCCGCAATGGTAGTTGGTGCCTGGGGCAGCTGGATGACTGGTAACGGTGGCAGAGACTCAGGGTTGATGGGAGTGGAATCGTAACCCAGCGTGGGTTGGTCTTCGCTATCTGTCATAGCCAGGTAAATATAAGACATGCTTTCCATAATGTTGGGCTTCCTTGCTGTTCAATCTGTTGTTCAGTTAATTGCATCAACACCTGCCAAAGGCATCATCTCAGCTAGCCTGAACCAGTTATTAGACAGTCTCTACCACGGCTGTAGTGAAATTGGCTGGAACCGTGGGTTTGACCTGTTAGACGGTAGACGCCCAGAAAAGTGTCCCTGATGATCACACTTTATTGCTACCAACAGGATAGAGCTACTTCCATAAAATTCGTTCACTCGTAGGGGTGAACGGCATGCTGTGGCATGAGGTCGTGCCCCCAGAGGGCAGGAT
>CAZGDE010000506.1:4588-4826 GCA_964524315.1 uncultured bacterium | reverse complement strand
GTCTATAGGGAGTGTTCTCTGCTTGCCATTCGTTGTTGCAGATGCAGCTTACTTAGCCATACCAAATTAAATTGATTAAATTGATCACAGTTCAGATTTCAGTAGGGGCGGGTGTGCCGTCAAATTGTGCCGTTAAATTCATTGCCATATGTCGATTGATTGGCTAAACTCACTGCCTTCACCCTCGTTCTCTCCCAACGGCAGAGGGGACAGGAACGGTCTGAGAGCCCCTCTCCTG
>CAZGDE010000506.1:0-4578 GCA_964524315.1 uncultured bacterium | reverse complement strand
TCCTGCGGGAGAAGGAGGGATAGGGCAAATTAATTGCACATCGCGTCATTGACCATTTTTAGGGGAAAACGGTTGTTTGCCCTGGGCGCGAAACAATGTCTCACCGCGATTTGCTGCATTGGGCGTTCAGCCGAACGCCCCTACAAACCAATGTGATAGTTTGCGCATACCCCGTAGCCCTTTTAAGGGGTATACGGGGGAGCAGTGGTAATATGCAACTTCATAGAGAATTGATATCAGGGCAAATGGTGGCCTGTACTCTTTTCTACGTAGTTCACAATGGTTTGATAGGCGATCGGGTCTTTCTGCTGATTAATGACAATTGTGGTGTTGCCATCAACTAGCGAGAAGGAAATTCTGCCGTTTGGCACATAACAGAAAGCTGTGACCTGATCCAGGTCGATCACATACGTATTTTGGTCATATGTGAGTTTGATCCAGTACGGCACAAACGTTCCTCACCTGCGCTCATCACGGCAAATCTGCCTTTTTACCACTATTCCACCATGAGGGAACCTTAACCGGAGGAGTTGACATAGATTATGGCGCAGATACGGCAACTTCATCCGGGTTGGGGACAATGCCATCTTCATGATTAAAGTTAGTGGCACTATCCGGAGTTGTCATGCCACCTGGTGAAGCATGCCCAACCATTCCCTGACTTGCCCGAATAAACCCACTAAATAAAGGATGGGGACGGTTTGGCCGGGATTGAAACTCTGGGTGAAACTGGGTTGCAATGAAAAATGGATGATCCGGTAGTTCAATGATTTCTACCAGGCGACCGTCCGGGGACGCCCCACTGACGACATAACCCGTTTCGACAAACAGGCTGCGATACGCATTGTTAAATTCGTAGCGGTGCCGGTGCCGTTCGTAGATGACTTCTTCCTGGTACAGGTTAAATGCCAGTGTATTGGGCGCTAACCGGCAGGGATACAACCCTAATCGCATTGTGCCACCCAGATCGACCACATCCTGCTGTTCCGGTAACAGGTTGATGACCGGATTAGCCGCCTCATTGTCAAACTCGGCACTATTGGCACCGTCCAGATGGGCAACATGCCGTGCCCATTCAATTACCGAACATTGCATACCCAAACACAGCCCCAGGAAGGGGATTTTCTGGGTACGGGCATAGTTGATGGCGGCAATTTTGCCATCCACGCCCCGAATCCCAAAACCACCCGGCACCACAATGCCATCAACACCGCTTAGATACTGGGCGGCATCACCCTCTTCCAGGTCTTCGGAATTGACCCAACGAATTTGTAATTCACTCCCGGAAACAATTGCCGCATGGCGTAGAGATTCAACCACAGACAGGTACGCATCACTCAACCGGACGTACTTACCCACGATCGCAATTTCAATGGTACGGGTGGGGCTAAACAGCCGTTCCACCAATGTTGCCCACTGGCTCAGATCCGGTGACCGTTGTTCCAGTTGCAGGAGTTCCAATGCCTGGTGCGCTAGCCCTTCCTGTTCAAGAATGAGCGGTACTTCGTAAATGCTACGGGCATCGGGGGAGGTAATGACGCACTCGACCGGCACATCGCAGAAGCCCGAAATTTTGTCCTTGATACCGGGTGGTAAGGGGCGATCGCAGCGACATACGAGAATATCTGGTTGAATCCCAATTGACCGCAACTCCTTGACAGAGTGTTGCGTTGGTTTCGTTTTCATTTCACCCGCCGAAGGAATCCAGGGCATGAGGGTGACGTGGATAAACAACACATTCCGTCGTCCCACATCCTTTCGAAACTGCCGAATGGCTTCCAGAAACGGTAGGGACTCAATATCACCCACCGTACCGCCAATTTCGGTAATGACCACATCCGGGTTCGTGTTGCGGGCAACCCGTTGAATCCGTTCCTTGATCTCATTCGTAATGTGGGGGATGACCTGAACGGTGCCACCCTGGTAGTCACCCCGGCGTTCTTTATTGATGACTGCTTGATAAATTGAACCCGTTGTCACACTATTAAGCCGTGACATGGACGTATCGGTGAACCGCTCATAGTGCCCCAGGTCGAGGTCGGTTTCAGCGCCATCTTCCGTGACAAAAACCTCCCCATGCTGAAACGGGCTCATTGTCCCCGGGTCAACGTTGATGTAGGGATCGAGCTTGAGGATGGAAACGGAGTAATCGCGCGATTTGAGCAGCCGCCCCAGGCTGGCGGCTACGATGCCCTTACCAATACTTGAGACAACGCCACCCGTGACAAATACAAACTTGGTCATACAGCGTGAGAGAGCAGAAATGTGACCAGTTCATTCTGACATAAGGAAGGCTTACGCGAGATGGGGGAAATGACGGGGCTGGCCTACGCCACCAATACCCAGGTCATACCGCCACCCAATAGCAGCATTGCCAGTACGGCAAACGTCCGTCTTAAGCGCTGTAGAATGGGTTCTACCTGGTAATTAACGACCAATTTATCCTGAGTCAGGATTTCGGGTGGTTTTGTCCAGGTCTGGCCATCGTACCAGCCCGACTCTTCGTAAAAAACGGTGGCATTCGCCAGCCGGGAGCGAATGTAAAACCATCCCAGGTACAACCGCAGCAGTACCAGGGACAACAATAGGGTTGCCCCACCCGCACCCGTTAGAAGAAATTGCCCCGGATACTTGGCGGGGATAAAACTGGCAGCAGCAATGGGCCCGGCGATCGCCCAACTCCAGACCCACACCCACACCAGCTTTCGGACAAAGGGTGACAGGTCAAAGGTCGCCCAACGAAAGAACCAGGATTCTGCCAGTTCTTTATATTCGTTGAGTGGCTGCTGCTCCAGGGGGACGGGGCAGACCGACACGGAAGATTTCACTGTAGGGTCATCTGGCACCACGTTGGCCACCGTGCAAGGATTGACGACAGATTGACGTGGGGCGTGTGTTGGCGACAGAACCCCACATTGTTATATGCCAGTATAACGGCTCTATCCCAGGCATCAATCCTACCCAGTGAGCAATCTCAGCCAAGGAGTGGCTACCCGATCGCGACGGCCTTGTAGTTTTTCACACGATCGCCCGCTGCCACCCCCAAGATCTTGGCTAACCAGGGTGGTGGCGAGGTGGAAATGACCCTTTGTAAGTCCTGCAAAATGTCTCTGGCCGCACCACCCGTCACAATCTTCATCGGATAGATGCCTGCTTTGATCACTTTAGCCGCAGCCGGCCCTCCCACTGAGACGATATACAACACATGGCAGTCTTTGATCAGATTGACCCGAAAGCCGTTTTTGTCCTCGGAAAGGTCGGCAGCCAGAGCGGAGCGAATATCGATTAATTTAAGCGCCGTGGCCGATAGTTGATAGATCAAATAACGGCTACAGGAACCAAAATGCCCATCTAATTGTTCGCCACTATTGGAAGCGATCGCGATCCGAATGGAGTCAGGTATATCCCCCTCCTGGTAGGGGGCAATGACTGGTAAGGATTGATCGACTTCGCCCGTTTCACCCCACAGAATGCGCACCGCTTCTTTCAACTGGGAGAGGTGAAAGCGGGTATCTTCGCCATCTTCTTCGCCATCCAGATCGTAGGTCTGCCCGATGGCTGTTTTGAGGTTGGTGACAGTAAATTTGCTCAGTGCGGTTTCATTAATTTCATCGCCCAGATGGTTCTGCAATGCTTCTAACAGATCGGCAACGGCAAGACCAGGTAATGCTCTTGCGGCCAGGGCAATTCTGAGTGCAACTTCATTCGAGAGAGGCTGTTCATTCATGGCGGAGTAGTAGTAGCAGGCTGATATTCTTCTAACAAGAACGAATTGTCGTTTTCCGTACCCGCTACTACGAAGTCATTGAAATGAATTGGTTACTAAAATTACGATTCCGCTTAGCGCACGCTGACAAACCGTTCCTCGGCGATCGCCCGCATCCGTTGTAAATCTTCCCGGCGGGTGATCGAGAGGGGAATGGTGGATTTAATCGTTTCCAGCAGGGTAAAGGTGTCCAGGTTTTTTTGCTGGTAAAGGGAGCGATAGAGTGCCGAAATAACGGCCTGCTCAATTTCCGCGCCACTGAAACCATCCGTCGCACTGACAAGAACTGGTAGGTCAAACTGCTGGGGTGATTGTTTGCGGCGGGTCAGGTGTAGTTGCAGGATGGTTGTCCGCTCCCGCTCATCGGGTAAATCGACAAAGAAGATTTCGTCAAAGCGACCTTTTCGCAACAATTCGGGGGGCAGTGGTGACAGGTCATTAGCGGTTGCGACCACGAATACCTCCTGGGATTTCTCCTGCATCCAGGTGAGGAAGGAGCCAAACAGTCGCCGACTCAAGCCACCATCGGCATCACTACTGTTGCTATTGACCAGCGCCTTTTCAATCTCATCAATCCACAGAATCGATGGTGCCATTGACTCGGCTAAGGCGATCGCCTGCCTGAAATTTTTCTCTGACTCACCCACGTACTTGTCATACAATCTGCCGGTATCCAGTTTCAGCAGGGGCATTTTCCAGGCACGGGCGATCGCCTTAGCCGCGAGCGACTTACCGCAACCCTGAATCCCGACGATTAAGATGCCTTTGGGCGGTTTTAGATTAAATGCCTTTGCCTGCGGGCTGTATCCTAC
>CAZGDE010000505.1:0-4846 GCA_964524315.1 uncultured bacterium | reverse complement strand
GTCATGGGCACATCCGTCCTGACCCTGCTGGAAGGTGGGGTTGGCAAGTTGTTCATGCCCCTGAACGACAAGCTGGATGAAGTGTTATTCCAACCGCAAAAATCTGTACCAGAGTTTCCCATTAGTGCGATTGAACCAGATGCATTGATTGTGAATACATACGGCTTTACGCCGGTCATTGACCCCAAAGAATTTCGCCTGACGATTGATGGGGCCGTGCAGCAACCGTTGAGTTTAAGCCTGCAAGAGATTTATCAACTGCCACTGACCTCAATGGTAATTCGGCATGTGTGTGTGGAAGGATGGGCGGCGATCGTGCAATGGGGGGGTGTCCAATTGCGTGATCTCCTACAATTGGCACAACCGCAACCAGAGGCACGATACGCCTATTTCCAATCCGCCGATCGCTACTACGAGAGTTGGGATCTGGCATCGGTCATGCATCCCCAAACGTTATTGGCCTATCGGAAAAATGGTGAACCCTTACCAGTTGCCAATGGTGCCCCGCTCCGGTTAGCATCACCCATCAAGCTTGGTTACAAGCAAAGCAAATGGGTCACTGGTATTACTTTGACCAGCCAATTAGAACCAAGACGAGGTTTTTGGGAAGACCAGGGTTATGAATGGTTTGCTGGAATTTGATGTTGATTTAACCATGTTTCAACATCATGGTTCTACCTGTAAGTGCCACTCCATTGCTTTGGGATTCCAGATTGGAGTGGGTGTTTCACCGACAACGTAAGGCCCCCAATAGCGCCGGGAACCGTCCTGGGCAAAGGCAACCAGGACATCACCGGGCTGAATTTTAACTGTGCGATCGGGGAGGGACACCAGTAAGCCTTTACTACTTCCTTCCTGGGGGGCAAAATCCCAGTGGGCGGGAGAATCATATGTTGACTTCGTTTTGCCGTCACTTGGTTGCTTCGCTAACAGGGCAATTCGGACAGGATAGTCAGTCGGGTTACTAATGCGCAATACCCCCTGACGAACCGTCGATGTGCTTGCTGAGGTGGCTGGGATGCTATCACTGGTCGCGGGTAATACGGTGGTAGGAGTTGGGCTAACGGTGGGAGATGCCGCGACTCGGGGGGTTGACTGGGGAATCGTCGTATTGTCCGCTTCGGGAAGTGTGGGTGTAGGGGGTGATAACGGTTCCAATGTGCCTGGTTCGGTGGTCACTTCAACAGAAAAGCGACTGAAAAAGAATAATGTACTACCCAAAATCAGGCTGGTGATAATCACAATCACGATCGCGGGATACCCTTTCCACTTGATCCCCCTGATTGGTTTTCCCGACATCATCCGTCACCCTCGTTTGACCTACTCTAGTGATAACAATCTTTCTCATGCTTGGGGGGGAGAACTGTGCAACTTTAAGCAGAATTAAAGGTATGCTGCTGACATGCAGAATACCCGCCTGACCAACCTGATCGATGGTACCGCCGATCGCCTGGGACTGTGGTTACGTAACCCCTGGCGACGGTTGTCGGTATTAATTATCAGCCTGTTGTTAGGAAATTTTTTAGGCTCGGCTGTTTCAACTGTGTCAGGGCAACGGGCAGAACTAGATATTGTGATTGCGGCAGTGTTGGTGGCAATCACGGAACTGGTCAGTTTCATTGCCTATCGAAGTAGACCTGAAACCGGGCGATCGCTCCTTGTGCAAACACTTAATGTCTTCAAAGTTGGGTTTATTTACAGTTTATTTGTCGAGGCATTCAAGCTGGGTTCTTAGAAGCCAGTCTGAGGGATTTCGAGAAAACAAAACTTCTATATGGACATGTATGGCAAATAACTTGATGGCTGCGATGGTGAATTTCGGCTAAATTTGCCCGTATAGTTTGCGAGTTGATTAAATCCGCGATTCTTAGAGGCTAGAGGTAGTTTTTGCGATGTGAAACCCG
Source organism: uncultured bacterium (assembly GCA_964524315.1). Classification (GTDB taxonomy): domain Bacteria; phylum Cyanobacteriota; class Cyanobacteriia; order Leptolyngbyales; family Leptolyngbyaceae; genus CAZGDE01. Next base: position 2,942 of record CAZGDE010000505.1, on the reverse strand, counting down.
CTATAACTTTTTAAGTGACTACACTTCTAATACCGAAATCTAATACCCGCAGCCAATACCAAAATAAATACCTGGGCTGTTTAATTAAGGCATGTCGGATGGTTCATGTCACTGAATCTTCTTTCAAGGAAATAGCCCCAGCGCTAATGTAGCTGACGTGACTTTGATTTAATTGAGTAGCCGATTTAATTTGAGTAACTGCTGAATTTCGTCCTATCGCTCACATATCCCACGTTTTCCTATGGTTGCTGCTGACCGTTTATCCCTCGCTGGCCACGTTCAAAATGTGCGTGAAAAGTTTGCCGATTTGCGTGCTTTCTTTCAAGAGGACGTACTCGATGCCTATCTGATTCCTTCGGCGGATGAGCATTTGAATGAATATTTGCCTGCCGCTAAGCAACGACGGGTCTGGGTCAGCGGATTTACGGGTTCGGCTGGAGACTTGTTATTGGGGCGGCAACAGGCATGGTTATTTGTCGATTCCCGCTACTATGAGCAGGCCGATCTGGAAGTCGATGCGGGTCTAATTCAGGTCTGTAAAGTGGGATTGGATGATCACAAAACCCTGGAAGAAACGCTGGAAGCGTTAGGTAAAGCAGCCACAGAAAAGGGCAAAGCTTTTCGCTTAGGGTTAGATCCGTTTACACTTTCAGTTAGCCAGTACCGCGAGCTGAAGAAGCGATTGGAACCGTGGGGCGTGGCATTGATTTCGCTGCATCAAAATCTGGTTGATCGCGTGCGTTTGCTGGATTTTTGGTCAGAACGGGATCCCATCCCGGCGATCGCCCATTCGAAGGTATTTGCGGTTCCTGCTGACCTTACGGGGGAAACAGTGGCAGGAAAATTAACGCGCGTCCGGGAAGAAATGGCGAAGAAAAACACCCAGATTCTACCCGTGACAAAACTCGACCAGATTGCCTGGTTGTTTAATCTTCGGGGTTGGGATATTCCTTACAATCCGGTGTTTATTGCCTATGCGCTTGTTACCACCGATCAAGCATGGCTGTTTACGAATATTGACCGCATTGAGCCAGCGATTCGGGAAGATCTGGCCGCGCATGTGACCCTGTTGCCCTATGAGCAGTACGGTGACACGGTGCGATCGCTCATATCCCAACTATCCCCTTGTCGGGTATTGCTCGATCCGCGCCGGAGTACGATGGGTACTTACGAACTGGTGAATGCCCAATCTCACAAGGGCAAAATCGTTGAGGCAGACAATCCCATTGAAGGGATGAAAGCCCGGAAGAATGAGGTGGAACTGGCGCAGATGCAACAGGCCAACCTGAAAGCCAGTTGTGCCAAGACCCGTACCCTGAAATGGTTAGCTGATGAATTGGCGGCGGGGCACAGTCTGACTGAAGCGGATGTTGCAGCGGCGATCGAACGTTTCTATGCTGCAGCGGCGGGTTTTCAAGGGCTCAGCTTTAACACGATCGCTGGTGCCGGGGCCAATAGTTCCATTGTGCATTACGGTACACCGGATCCGAAACGCACCTTACAACCGGGGGATCTGTTGCTACTGGATTCGGGTGCCCAATATGCTGCTGGCACCACTGATGATACCCGCACGGTGGTTATCGGGGAACCGACTCCGGCCCAAATCGAACGTTATACGGAGGTGCTGAAAGCCCATATTAACTGTGCGATGCAACGGTTCCCCAAAGGCACGACGGGGGCACAACTGGACGGTATCACCCGTTCGACGCTCTGGTTCGCTGGGTTGGACTATGGCCACGGTACCGGGCATGGTGTCGGCACGTTCCTGAATGTGCATGAAGGGCCAAATGGCATCAGTAAACGGGTTAACGAAGCGTTGTCACCCGGTATGGTGACCAGCGTGGAACCGGGTTATTACGAACCAGAATGGGGCGGTATTCGGCTGGAAAACCTTTACGTAGTGAAGGATCTAGCGGCGACTACTCCAAGTGATGCTGGTCAGCAACTCACCCCAAATCAGCCAACTGACGACAAACCCAAAATGAGTTGGTATGGGCTGGAATCGCTAACCTACATTCCCTTTGACAACCGGTTGATTGATCTGAATCGACTCGATGCTCGCCAGCGGCAATGGCTGACTGCTTACTACCAAGCGATTGTTGAGAAACTGTCATCCTATCTGACTCAGGAAGAGATGACCTGGCTAGAAGCGACATGTAATTTGGCGTAAGGGCTAATTTACTAAATGCATGCGGCGGACTAGCCAGATGAATGGGTGCAACGGTTCAATTCATCCAGCTGCGTTGTCCAGAATCAGCAATACCAGCTAAATGGAGGTGAGCGTTTCGCCGCACACATCAACCAGGTAACAGAGGGAACGAAACCGCAAGCCGACTAGCTCTTCGTAAAGTGGGTTAAGTTTGCAGAGAGGGGGAATGTGGGCAAGTTTATGCCCAAACAACATAATGTCTCGTTCAAACGGGCATTGACCGGGAATAACTTTGTAAAGGAACCGGGCCAGTTTGGGATTATCAATGGGCAGACTGTCTAGCCATTGACGGAGTGGTTGCAAAACGTCAAACCTGACCGTGTGTTGGGCTGTAGGGAGGTGCAGGCTAGAACCAAATGTCAGCTGTGTTTCAGACATGGCATTGACTCCTATTGTCTGTTAGTGTCCGGGTATAGCGGCAAAAAGTTAAATCTAGAGAATTAACGACAGATTCAAATTGTTTGATGCCAGCAATTAATAAATTGTTCCTTTCTATCAAGATACAAATTAGATTCGGGTTTTTCGTAAAGCGAATAAGATAACTGTCCGGTTTACCGTGAATTTCTAGTGAATTCATGTATACCTCTTAGCGAAGAAGCTAATTCAATTCGTCTGTTCTGAAATGAGATGAATCTGAGAACCACCTCAGAAAACCTTTCCAGGAAAGGCATTTGACTCTTTTAATGTGACGCAAACTGCGCGAATTACGCAGTACCCAATTGAGGTATTTCTA
>CAZGDE010000504.1:0-4854 GCA_964524315.1 uncultured bacterium | reverse complement strand
CTCATATTGAGACCACCTGAGATTTCTGCACCACTAAGCACATTCTGCTTACGAATATCAAACGCTGCCAGCGTCAAACTGAGGCGCTCCGAGAGATCTGCCTTCAGCCCAATTTCAAACTGCCGTCCTGTTTCAGGTTCAAATGTGGAACTGTCTTCATTACGACTCGCCCCAAACGACGGCTTAAATGACGTTGTGTAAGAGGCATAAAGCGATACGGGTTCAATGGGCTTGTAGACAATCCCAAAGCGGGGCGTAAACTTACTATCCTGCAAATCAAATTCTTCTCTGGGTTCACCCAGGTTCTGGGTTGTCCGGAATTGATCCACATAATCGTAACGAACCCCTGCCAGTACCTTCAAATTAGGTAGCAGATCAATTTGATCTTGCAGATAGATACCAATCGTGTCGATCGTGTCATCCCGGAAAAACTCTGGTGCAATCCTATAAGGTATCCCTGTATAAACGGGGTTGAAGATGTTGATTGACGGGTACGAATTACTAAATTGAAAGCTGGGACTTTCCACACCACGACGATATTCCGCCCCAAATAATACCTGATGTTTAACAGACCCCGTATTGAATTGCCCAATGACTTCCGCATTGGTGAAGAAGCGTTTATAGGTTCCCCCCGCAAAATATTCAAATCGACTCAGTTCACCCGTTTCCTCATCCAGTGAATCAAATAGTGGGGCATACCGTTCTGGCTTGTACTGGGTATATTGCAGCGCATGACGAATCGAGAGATTTTCACTAAATCGGTGGTTGAATCGGTAGCCGAGATTAAACTGATCTTGCTTGAACTCACCGAACTTTTCGCCCAAAAAGCGATCGCGGGGAATATCTGCCACCCCATCACCCAGGGCAACCAGACCCTCATCAATAGTTTCCCGGTTACGGGTGTATTGTCCGTAGAAGTTGAGTGATGTATTGGGACCAATATCCCATGTCAGCACAGGTGATATAATAAATCGCTCGCCATAAACAAAGTCACGAAAACTACCATAGTTTTCATAGGAGAGATTCAACCGATATCGGACGGTTTTGTCATCCGTCAACGGACCTGAAAAATCCAGATCGCCCCGATAGGTATTAAAATTACCCGCACTCAACGAAACCGAATACAAGGGTTCCCGTAACGGCATTTTAGCAACCAGGTTGATGATGCCACCCGGATCTCCCTGTCCAAATAAAACCGAAGCCGGACCTTTCAGCACTTCGACCCGCTCAATGTCATTCGTACTTAATGGGGCTAATGAGAAGTAAGTGATGCCATCACGGAAAACACTCTCACTAGCATCAAACCCCCGAATCAGCAAATTGGCACCAAATATACTGGTGCCCCTACCCCCCGCCGGAGCAACCCCACCAACCGTTTCTAAGGCAGTGCCCAGTTCGGTCAAATTCCGGTCCTGGAGAACCTGCTGGGGCACAACCTGAATGGAGAGGGGGATATCGCGAATGGGTGTATTCGTTCCCGTTGCCGTACTTGAATTAACCGGGTTGTAGCCATCCCGGCGATTGCCTGTCACCACAATCTCCTCATCGGGAGTGTCCGCATCTGGAGTCAGGCTGTAGGCAAGATCACCCGTTTTCAAAGTCACTTCTGTTTGGGGCAAGGCATTTACCCCTATCACACTGACGCGGACAGTGTTGGCATCCTGTTGTACTACTCGCACGGCAGCAATATCCGTTGTGGGATTCTCAGTCGTGAATTCCTGAGTATCCGGCAATGCCAATACCGCATTGGGAATATCGGCAATGAGAGATATTCCCTCCGCCCGAAACTGGGTTGCGTCGATTTGTAAGGGTTTGCCCTCAGCAGTTTGTAGGACGATTTCCAGGCCCGTGTCACTGCGGTTGAGATTAACTTCAGTCACCTGGAGGATCGCCGCTTCAATTTGAGCCATCCATTCTTTGAGTGTCGTAGCGGGACGATCGCGATCGCGCGATCGCACAACATCCTTTACTCCTTCAGGCTCTATCCCCTTGGCTTCTGCCCATCCCGGTAATACCAATCCACCCACTAAACTTCCCACCAGAATAACCGTCCAGCCATAAAATCGGACGCTACCCATCTGCCGCGATTTGATCTCGCTCATCTTCCGCACACCAATAACGAGTTCCAATTAGGAATTACTCTCAAGAAGATACCGGATAAAGGTCATCCGATCGAGACTGATCCCGATACCTGCGCGGAATTTTTTGAACGCTAGGCGGAATTTCTATGCCGAACCAGGTATTCTTTGGGTGTTACACCAAACTTTTTGCGAAATGCGGCAGCAAAATAGCTGCGGTTGGCAAAGCCAATTCGGCGGGCGACTTCAGACACATTCAATTGTCCTTCTTGCAGCAATTTTTGTGCTTGTTCCAACCGATAGTCATGGAGATAACCAAAGGCCGTGTTACCGAATACCTGGCGAAAACCACGTTTGAGTGTGCAGTCATTCAACCCGACCTGTCGGGCTAACTCCAGCAAGGAGGGGGGATTGTCCAACCGCTGCACCAGAATGGCTCTGGCGGCATGGATGCGATCAATATCATCCCGCTTCAACAGAGGCACAACCCTAACGTCCTGTCCCTGTTCAAGTTCCTGATCAATCAGCAGCGCCAGAAGCTCCCATACCTTACTCTCCAGATAAATCCGTTTAGTCATGCCAGCAAACGGGCATTGAAGAATCTGCTGCAAGACCGCCTGCATAGCAGTGGTGGTGGTACCAGAACGACAATAATAGGTTTGGGTATCGGTTGGGAGCAGATGCTGTAGTTCCGGTTGAAGCGCCGTGGACGAACGGTTCCAGAATGCCGTAAATATGGTTGGATCAATATGCACATTTACTTCTATCACCCGTTCGGCAGCAACCCACTCAGACTGCTCTTCGGGAGCGGTACCACTGCCATAGAAGGCATACTCTCCTACTCCAACAATCTGAGATTGATCTTTAAACCCACCCGATAGAAAAAAACTATATTCCAGGGGATGCTCACGCTCGGGACACTGCAAAATCAGGTGATCGTGAAGGTGGTAGTCCGCGATCGCCAGTTCCAATCCCTCTCGTAGATACACCTCTCGCCTGGAGCCGCATCCCAATACAACCGGATACTGCCAGGTTAGATCAAATGCGTCCGGTGTTGGCATGGGAGCCGCTTCACTCAATAGACACCAGTACTCCGCTTGCGAGAGGGAGATCGCCATTATTATCAGGACTCCACTATTGAAAATTATTCTTAGTTATTCATACCCTGTATCGCCAGTCGATGCAAGAACGGTAGGCACTGGTCATCGATGCTATGCCACTATTTATAGGTTGATGGCAGATCCGCGAAAGTACCTGCCATTTCTACTCTGCCGTTATTTAGCAGAAGAATGCGATCAGCCCGTTGTAAAACGGTAGGACGGTGCGAAACAACAAGACAGGTGGGAGTCCAGCAGCTAGCAGGATGGACAGCTGGAGAACGGGTGGCAAAGAGGCGCGACCAGAGGGTCTGTTCGGTCGCCTTATCAAGGGCACTAGAGAGGTCATCAAAGACTAGCAGTTCCGGTTGACGAATAAACATCCGGGCAGCCGCAACCCGTTGCAGTTGCCCGCCAGAAAGACGCATTCCTTTAGAACCAATCAGTGTTTCCAGCCCATCAGGCATCTCAGCCAGATCTGGCTCAAACGCCGCCAGCGCGATCGCTTGTTGGATTTCAGCATCAGTACGTTCCAGCCCCAGCAAAATATTTTCGCGGAGGGTATGGCTAAAGAGTTGGGGCACTTGCGGGGTATAGGCACTGCGGGGTGGAATAAAGAACTGAGCCGGATGTTTTACGAGTTGACCGTTCCAGTAAATATCTCCCCCTTCGCAGGGTAGCAGCCCCAGCAACACTTGCAGTAAGGTTGTTTTACCCGACCCAATCGAACCCGTAATCACCGTCAGGCTTCCCCGTTGGAGCCGCAGTGATATATCCGTAATCCCGCGATCGCTGCCGGGGTAGTGATAGGTCAAATTGAGGGCAAGGAGTTCCTGGAAGGGCTCAATGGCTGGGGGTTGTTGGATGGCTGGTAAGTGCGGTTTTCGATCAGTGATGGCTGGTAAGTACAACGGCTGATGTGCCACGATTGCCGATGCTTCACAGCCCAGTAAGCCTTCCATCCGTTCAAAGGACACTTCACTCTGTTGCGACAGTGCCAGAAATCCTCCCAGAAAGCTCAGAAAAGAAGTCACGTAGGATAGGTAATAAACAAATAGGGCAAAGTCTCCCACACTTAGCTCACCTATCTGCGATCGCAGGGTCTGAGCCGCAACGAATAGAATGCCCCCCGTACCCAGACTCACTAAATTCTCAAAGCTCGATTCCAGCAGAACTGTAAACAGTTGATCCTGCACAACCGATTGACGACGGCGATCGCACAGATAACGCAAATGGTCTAAGACAGTAGATTCAGCACCCGCGACTTGAATAGCCTGTACGGTCGTAAACATTTCGCCAATCAAGCCCGTCATTTGCTGAGTTGCCTGACGACTGGCACGACGGTACCGTTTAATGCGATCGGCAACCCGGTGAATGATCGTGGCAATCACTGCCAGGGGCAAAAATACAAATAGAGTGATGGTTGCATTGACACTCAACAGTAGCAGTAGCGACACCAGCGCAAATACTGCTTCACCTAAGATTTCATTTGTTCCTACCACATTATCTTCAATTTGAGCTGCATCTTCCCGAAAGAAGCTGATCACCTCACCCGGTGACAGTGTTAGCCCCCGTTGACCCATGACAGTTAATGGTTCAGCCCCCGGGCGATCGAGCAATTTCGCGAACAGATTCCGCCGAATCAACGCACTCATCATGAAACGATGTTGGGTCTTGGT
>CAZGDE010000503.1:0-4870 GCA_964524315.1 uncultured bacterium | reverse complement strand
GTCAGTTGGAGCACCTTATTCCTATTATAAAAGATGTCAAATAGGCTCTATATTCCATACTTAATGATTAAATGCATTCTTTTCAATCGTAAATACTTGATTGCTAAAGTGGTGAGCATTAGTACTAAAAATCAGACACTCCAATAACCGTGGTCGTGAAGCCGCGCTTGCCACCCTGGGCGGTCAACTTATGCTGGACAGTACGAGCCTTGTAGAGGGGAAGCACCAATCCTTCAATGTCAGTCGGTACCCTGGCTGGGTTCTTGGTTAGCAGTTCATTCGCTAACTCGCTAGCAGGGTTTTCAGTACAAGCCTGAGACTTTTCCGCTTGTGACATGGCTTTGGTTTTGTTGGCAACTTCTTCTGTTTTTGTCTTGAGGTCATTAATGACTGACTCGTACTTATTGGGATCACCTATGACATAGGATTTCCTATCGTGCAGGACAGTGTTGTAAACCCGCAATCCTTCACCAGGGAACCAGGTAGGGTCGCCAACCAGTTCGATCTGAACCCCATTAATGTCTCGTGCCCAAATACGCGCTTGCGATAGACCTACCAGCAAGGCTCCTTGATCAGTGTTGTCATAGGTACTGAGCGCACCATCGTAAATAATTTGAGTTCGGCAGGGCGGACTGACATCCCGACCATCTAGTTGCCAGGGCAGCGCATACATCCCTTGCTGAACTGATTGCAGCAAAGATGCTTGCCCTCCTGAACTATTGCAATCAAGAATGACAAACTTGTTGAAGGTTGCCATTGTGGAGCTGGCAGTTCGGATCGACAACACCATCTGATTTGCTGACGGGGGCGAAGCATTGAGCTGTTTGGGCCAGGACTTGAAAAAGTAAGTTCTGTAAGCCCTCACCTCATCCTCAAACCCACTCATGTCGATGGAGCGGGGACCAAAGATAAAGTCGCCATTGACATGGGAGGCATAGAAATCAATGGGGCGTTCCTCGCACTTCGCTAGATAGTCAATGATTTCCAGTGGTGTCTTGTTGAGTACCTGAAGGGTGGCTTTCCCTTCGCCCTTGGTAATAGGGGGACGTTCTGCCCAGATATGGAAGCGGGGCTCTGCCTTGTCATTCATCAACATCAGACCAGATTGGCGTGTCCAGGCAGCAGGATCTTCCCTGGGAGTTTTCAGCTTAACGGCATCACCATCCTGCTCCCAACCTCTGACGTTATGGGGACCCGCATGGATGGGTTTCCAACATTTACAACCCTCACCTTCTGCGATCGTACTGCCAGCCGCACCAGCCGCTAATTGAAGTAAGATGGCTTCCCGATCGCCCTTAGCGAATCCCGACATGCCGTCCTCACCCCCTTTGGTAGAACCTTGAAAGGTGGGGATACTGATGATGCGGGTATCAGCAAAGATTCTGGTTCTATCCCTACAGCTCAAGATGAGCTGTAAACCTTTGGAGTTGCCAGAGAAGTCAATCTTGTCAATGAAGCCCCAGAATACAGGCACTAATGGTTTGCTGGGGACATGCTTAAAGCCGCTCTTCCCATCCAACATGTCAAAATCAAAGGGGATTTCATCCAACATGTCTCCTGTAATTGGAGTGGTAGGGCTATCAACATACCCCATGTAAAGCCTGATCTCATCTTCACAAGTGAGATAGGGATAATTCCCCTTCCTGAAACGATAGAGGTCAGGCAGGGTGGGAATTGGCAGGTTTAGATCAGGAATATGACAGGTCAGCGTAATCATGGCTTGACTGGTATTCCAATCTCTAACCAATGTAACTTCAGCTGATTTAATCACCCACTGCAGTTCTGCGGTTGGGTTGGGGGTGCCGTTCTCTGCATTCTTGCTAGTTGAGTAGGTTCCCTTAATGCCGAACTGGGTGGTTAATATCAGCGGTTGATCATTACTGTTACTGCCTGCGTAGGTAATTGCTGCTGCAGGGACTGGGGCACCAGGCGTCCAGATACGAGCCATATATACAGTTGTAGAGATTACTGTCTCAGGCTAGTTAAAAGTACGTCTGAGTTAGTAGGCAGACAAAGGAGAACGTTGCCCAACTCTTATTTATCCCCTTGCGGGGAAGTGGTTTCTAAAAGACCTTAAACCTTTGGTTTAACCTCTGAATAGTTAGTTTCCGTCCCCTTGCGGGGAAGTGGTTTCTAAAAGGACACCGATGAAATGGACGACACTGAGATGGGAGAGTTTCCGTCCCCTTGCGGGGAAGTGGTTTCTAAAAGCTGCTCTTGCTACAGTGACTGTGCTACTGATAAGGTTTCCGTCCCCTTGCGGGGAAGTGGTTTCTAAAAGCCTGGAATTGGAGTGGGAACGATTAACAATAACCCAGTTTCCGTCCCCTTGCGGGGAAGTGGTTTCTAAAAGAATTTTAAATATATGTAAGGGTGTTGAAGCTTCAAGGTTTCCGTCCCCTTGCGGGGAAGTGGTTTCTAAAAGACTGAGAAATTTCGAGGATTTCTTGTTCTGAACCTGTTTCCGTCCCCTTGCGGGGAAGTGGTTTCTAAAAGAAAAGTTCTCATTATTGCCGGGATTGTATTGATTTGTTTCCGTCCCCTTGCGGGGAAGTGGTTTCTAAAAGGGTGCCCTCTTGAAACCCTTATGTAGCAATACTTTCAATACCCCATTTTCGCGGGAGTCAATTTGCCTGTCAATAAAGTAGGGTCTATTCTCAATAAATTTACCCAAAAAGGTGGCTGAAAGCCATACCTGACAGGGGATTCGCGAGAGTTGACGAAGTTATGCGGTTTTCAAGGATCGGGTGACTCCCTAAACTTAGCAGCTTCTCTATGGTTTCAGTATTAGAGTAAGCGACTAGAAAGAAAATTTAATATTTTGTGACTTCTGCAAATAAAAAGGGGGCATGTGCCCCCTTTTTATTCAAAAGTTACTTTTAGATGAGATTCTAGATGATCAGTTGGGTCTGACCGAAGGCTTCAACCGCACCACCATAGCTCTGACCTTTAGCGGCCCGCTGGGTCTTAAAGGTTTGAACAGACTCATTAGGAATGTGGCGAATCCCTTCAGCTACCCCTTCCCAACGAACGGCGGCAACTCGACGACCAGGCATGATACCCAGAGAGACAGAGTCAACCTTACAGCGTAGGATTTCATAACGTCCTACAGCAGAGCGACCAGTGCTGCCATTACCGCCAGCATACAGACTGTCGTTGAAGATAGAGTATTTGGTGCTGCCCATACGCTGGGTTTGCACATCGCTGCGATCGGGCACGTTAACCAGTTCAGCAGCATTACCATCAAACGTAATTTGGAAACGCGGAGAGCGGGAGATCATTTGGTTACGACTGATGTCGCGCACACCAAAGGTACGCTCAACAAATGCCATGTCAACTAAACCTTGTTCCAACACCCAGGCGATTTGAATTTCACCATCAAGATAGGTGGGAATTCGTTGACCTAATTCCAAGTAAGTTTCAGTGGCGTTACGAACAGAAAGTGTGAGAGATTGGAATTTACCAAACCACGCAATCTTACCGCTCGCGACATCTTGGCAGAAGACCTCGAAATCAAACAATTTGTTATCGCTAGGCTCTTTATCCTAGCTTCTATAGGTTTCCCCATAGGTCAGACTATATCTTCTACTTGTTTAAAGTAGTCCTGCGCTCGTGGAGATTTCATCTGGTCTAGATTACTTTCTCTAGTCGTTGAACCTTCCACTCATCCCTGAGTAGCTTGGCTGCTGATTGCCATAGGATTAAATCCCTTAGGTGTCCCAGCAATTCACAGGATTTATACAGAGCCTTGGTTTGAAGGTTAACCCTGTAATGGGTCTAAGGTCGTGTTGTTTACAGGTGCGGTGTATAACGAATCAATACTTGCCATATTTAAAATATATTATGAGCTATTCAAATCATCGAGTATGAGTAACAAAAATAGTGGGCATTTAGTATGTCCTAAATGCAATTATCAAGAAGTCTCACAGTGGAAGAGGAAAGACGGAAGGCTACAGGTGCAATGCAAAAGTTGTAAGAGAACTTCTATCATAGGAGCTCGTAGAATGGGAGAGGCTTTGTACAACCCAAAGAAGATGCTGCCTCTTCTTTTAAAGGATTCCTCAGACCTATCAAACGAAGAATTATGGGGAATGGGTTTACTGATCGCTGATGGCTCACTTTCTAAAACGAATCAACTCAGCATTACCCTTAATAGGGATGACACTGAAACTCTTGTTCTTTTAAGGGAAGCCCTCCAAATAAAAAATTCTGTAAAGCCAGTAATGTGTAACTACAGAGATAAAAAAACAGGTCAAGTTAGAAAAATACAATACTCCCGTCTAACATGGGGATACAGGTATGCAACTCCGTATTGGAAAGAACTCGGTCTAATACAAGAAAAGACTTCTAATGAAATTTGGCTACCCTATATGGCTAATAGTCATTTTCTTAGAGGTTTTTTAGATGGGGATGGTTCTTGCTCGTCTACAAGAATTACGTTTACAGGAGGAAGCTATTCCTTTCTTAAGCATCTTCAAGATTTTATTGACAAGGTTATTCATAATCAAGGCAATCTAAGCTTCTCTAAAGGTGCTTGGAATCTGGGCTATTCAGGACAGTATGCCCTACGATTAGGCTTGTTCTTGTATGAAGACAGTGGTAAGTGGAGAATGGAGAGAAAGTATGAAAACTTCTTGCTTCTTAAGCAGACTGTGGAGAAGAGCCTAGAAAATGGTGTTCATACGACTCGGCTAACCCACGGTGGTGTATTAGGGGGGAAGGCTAGTAAGGAATATAGAGCTTGGCAAGGCATTAAAAGGTCCTGTTATAACTTAAATTCTCCAAGCTATCGTTGGTTCGGGGCTAAAGGTATAACAGCTTAGTGGTGCAGAAAAGTATTGGAAGGGTTGATATTGGGTCAGTCTCATCT
>CAZGDE010000502.1:561-4877 GCA_964524315.1 uncultured bacterium | reverse complement strand
GGAACCGGCCAAGTTAATTGTCGCGATGCGGCCAGGTTAATTGTCGCTCAACACCTAATTTAATGGCTTCCATTACACTGCCATTGCAATCCACTACATCACCAATGCAACCAGACACAAAACAAGTGCGACCCGATACAAAGCAATGCAGCCTGATACAAAGCCAATGTAACCCCAGACATTAAGATTGCAAGCACCGACAAAAGGAATGCAACTCAATCCACTCCTTTTACAGCCCCAAAATTCTCCCTAGCCGTTAATTTTTATGTAGCACTGGGCACTCTGAACAGGTTAAACCCTACTTAGGAGCGCACCATGCCCTTGCCCAATACCAACCGTCGTTTGACTCCCGCAGTTCTCAATCAAGACACCGACTCCCTCAGTGGTTTCAACACCATCCAGGGCTATAGCACCAAACGCAAAGAAGCCACTCCCGAAGCGCTCCAGTTGGCATATCAAACCATGCTGGCAATGCAACAAGCCGAAACCGAAAAATTTGCCCTCTACCGTGCTGCCTCCGATGCTGCCCGTCTGGCAGAATGGGAATTCCATAACGCAGTCCTGGCAATGAAAGAAGTTGTGAAAGGACAGTTTGGTGCAGACAGTGATGAAGCCCAATCGATTGGTTTGAAAAAGAAATCAGATCGCAAACGCCCCACCCGCCAAAAACTGGTTGCCGCAAGCTAAAGAGCGCAAATTGATTCAGGTATCATCGCCTGTAGGGGCACGGCATTGGGTAAAAAATCCCTGCCACTGCCCCGAAGCTATTGCCCACTGCCACGCCCGTACGATTGATTTAATTCACGATCCTGAGATTCTTGGCTGACTGGATAACTAAGCGATCGCTCCCTAATGCAAGCTTTAGGCAAAGGGAGCGATTGGCATCGACTGAGTTGCTCCAAATAGAGTTAAACGATTATCTAAAACTGGTTCAATTCATCACTCAACATTTGCTCAATTACAGGTTTCAGTACCCTTAAATCCTGCTGAACCGTATCCCATAGCACCTCAAGATTAATCCCAAAATAGGCATGAATCAGCTTATCTCGCATTCCTGCAACACTTTTCCAGGGAACAGCAGAATACTGCTCACGCAATGACTGAGGAATGTATTTTGCAGCTTCTCCAATGACCTCGATCGCTCGTGTGACTGCAAAGATAGTTTTCTGGTCATTCTGAAACTCAGAAAACGTCATCCCATCAACAAATCGCTCTGCAATCTTGATGGTATTCAAGATATCCTGAAGGTAATCTTGAACATTACGTTGAGTCAAAGGTAAATAACCTCTTTCAAAATTCGTTCACCAATGCGCGGCTTTAGCCCTTCCTTCATCACTAAATCTACCTTCAGCCCTAAAACCTCGCTCAAATAATTTTCCAGTTCGCAAAACGTGAGTAAACCAAATCGAAACCCTGGTTCAAACTCCACCAGAACATCAATATCGCTCTCCTTGGTTTGCTCACCCCGCACATAAGAACCAAATAATCCCAGTTGGGAAACATGGTACGTTTGCTGAAGAACAAACTTGTAAGCTTCCAGTTGTTGTTTGATTTCGTCCAGGGATTTCATAAACTATTCTACAGTCACCGATTTGGCTAGGTTCCGGGGCTGGTCAACGTCCAGGCCCCTCCTCGCCGCAATGTGATACGCCAGCAGTTGTAACGGAATCACCGTCACGATTGGCGATAGCAACTCATCCACATGGGGCACCGGAATCAGCGTATCAAACGTATCCGCCGCTTCCTGTTCATCCATCGGCGTTACCCCAATCAACCGCGCATCACGGGCACGGGCCTCCTGGGCATTCGATAGTACCTTTTCAAACACCGTCCCCGGCATGGCGATCGTCACCACAGGCACCTTCGCATCCAGCAGGGCGATCGGTCCATGCTTCATTTCCCCCGCCGGGTAGCCTTCTGCATGGATGTAGCTGATTTCCTTCAGCTTCAACGCCCCCTCCAGGGCGATCGGGAAATTAATCCCCCGTCCCAAAAAGATGAAGTCCTGCGTGTCCGTAAAGTCGTGTGCCAGTTCTTCAATATACCGTTCCTGGCTTTCCAGCACCGACTCGATCAGGGCTGGCAATTGCCGTAAGCCGCCCAAAATCTCATCCATTCGATAGGGCGCGATCGTCTGACGACGTTGCCCCAGGTCGATCGCCAGCGCATAAAACGCCATTAGTTGGGCCACAAAGGTTTTCGTTGCGGCCACCCCAATCTCAATTCCCGCATGGGTACTAATGATGTTGGGCACTAAATGACCAAGCGAACTCTCCGGCCGATTGGTAATTCCCAGCAGATGCGCCTGAAACTCCGGCGATTTCATCGATCGCCGTTGCTTCTCCATTTCCAATGCCGCTAACGTATCCGCCGTTTCTCCCGATTGGGTGACACCAATTGTCAGCGTATGGGGCGTTAGCGGTGAGGGAGCATACCGGAACTCCGACGCATATTGCACCTGGGTCGGAATCTCGGCCAATTGTTCCAGCAGATACTTACCCACCAGAGCCGCGTGCCAGCTTGTCCCACAGGCCACGATCTGAATATGTTGTAGCTCTGTATAAAATGTTTCCGGCAGATTTAATTTCACTGGTGAATGAACATGGTCGGAAGACACCCAGTCACTATCAAAGTAAGCTTCTAAGCATGCCCGTACCACCCCCGGTTGCTCGTAAATCTCCTTCAGCATGAAATGCTTGAAGCCCTGTTTTTCTACCATTACAGGGTTCCAGTTGAGGGTGAGGGGTGCTTTCCGGAGACGTTGGCCCTCAAAGCTATAAACTTCTGCCCCCAATGGTGTTAACCGGGCCAGTTCACCATTGTCCAACGGTAAAACAGCACGGGTGTAGGGAATAATTGCCGGCGTATCCGATGCACAGAAAAACTCACCCTGCCCAAACCCTAACACCAGGGGAGCCTGCTGCCGTGCTACCACCAACTCATCGGGATAGTCCGCCGCAATAACAGCGATCGCAAACGCCCCCCGTAACTCGTTAACCGCTTGGCGGACTGCTTCCAACAAAGGCGCAGGATGAGTCTCCTGAGACTTCTCCGTTTCCGGTGATCGGAGCCGTTGCAAACATTCAGCAATTAAATGAGGGATAACTTCGGTGTCTGTTTCGGAACGGAACTCATGCCCCCGTTCCTTGAGCTGTTCGCGCAACTCTCGATAGTTTTCAATGATGCCATTTTGAACGACTGCAATCCGGCGATCAGTATCCATATGCGGGTGGGCATTGTATTCCTCTGGCTTGCCATGCGTTGCCCAACGAGTATGACCAATGCCCAGGCGAGCAGGGTTAATCTCACCTTCTAACTTCTCCTGCAAGTTATGCAGTTTCCCCTTTGCCCGGACGCAATGAATGTTACCTTCCAGTACCGTTGCAATTCCAGCCGAGTCGTAGCCCCGGTACTCTAGCTTACGCAACCCTTCCAACAGAATGTCACTGGCGGTGCGGGTGCCGATATAGCCAACGATTCCACACATTTGGACTACACCTCCTACTCAGGGTTACCGTAATATACTCTGATTCTTCAACTCACAGCCGGATAGACATAAACATCATGCACTGGTTCAGTGATGTTTATTCTTTCGTATTCCTCTGTCGCGTTGCTTTGCTATAATAGTTTAACTACGTAAGCGGATGTGGCGGAATTGGCAGACGCGCTAGATTTAGGTTCTAGTTCCTCACGGAGTGAAGGTTCAAGTCCTTTCATCCGCATCAAGTAAAAGCACGATAAACAAGGGTTCTCTGTGACTTTACCCATAAGATGGACAAATGTCCATCTTATGGGTAGAATTTTAATGTCTATGATTATGCTTCAAAATTACATTTAAAAGGTTGTGAAGGCGATGTTCCCTCAAGCCCTAATTCTTTGCGTATTGACTTTAAAGTGGCATCAACTAGTGGTTCCCTGAAGTAGGCTGGTTTGCTCAAATACTTGGAGATGTAGCTTCGAGTGGGATCAATCCCCTCTTTGTAAAGCTTGAGAGCAATTTGACGCACCTCGTTACAGGATTGCTCAACCTTCATTTCTCGAATTTTCTCTCTATAATCCAAATGACGGTTTGAGATTGCCGTACAAAGCCTTGGGAAACGTCGCCGAAGGGATCGAGGATTAATCTTGAGATCCTTGGCAACTGCAACCATTGAGGGGGGCGGTTCCTCTAGAAGAGCGTTTTCTAGATATTGCTGCACGTTAGTTTTATTAACTTTTCCTGGAGGACGCTGGGATGCTCCTGGCAAAGAATAACTTTTTTTTATAAGACAACTGCTATTGCCCAGTATTTCCGGATTAAATAAAAACTCCAGCAA
>CAZGDE010000502.1:0-551 GCA_964524315.1 uncultured bacterium | reverse complement strand
AAGGATATTCCTAGAGCATGACAAATTTTCAAGAGGACGAACAACTGAGGTAATGCCTTACCGGATTGCCATTGCCACACTGCACTTTTTAGCAATCCTAGTTTGCGAGCAAACGCGGCAATGTTTCCTTGGGTAGTTTTTGTGATACAGAGTCTAAAGGCGCTTGCTACTCGTTCCCTTTCAGGTGTTACTGACATGCAGGACGTATAGGCCAGTAGTTCTCCAATATTTTTGATGACCCATGCTTGCCAATCTAGTTCTAAAGGAGGTAGTTCCTGAGTAGCTATAATGTTTTCACTTCCCAACCAATGGTGGCACTTAGAACAATAACCTGGTTGAGAGTGCCAACTCAAAGGGGAGAGTTCGTGGTTGCAGAATGGGCATTTTGAGGATAACTTTCGTTTATGATGCTGACAAATTGAAACTACACTAAATGCCCACAAAAGTGGCTCGTACACTATCTTTTGATTTCTTTGCCATTCTCCATAACATTCCAAGCACCAAACACGG
This sequence comes from uncultured bacterium, assembly GCA_964524315.1. Classification (GTDB taxonomy): domain Bacteria; phylum Cyanobacteriota; class Cyanobacteriia; order Leptolyngbyales; family Leptolyngbyaceae; genus CAZGDE01. The sequence continues at coordinate 41 of CAZGDE010000502.1, read as the reverse complement.
TTGTGGCGTAGAAGTCCTTTGACTGGTAAAACATTAGCCCA
>CAZGDE010000501.1:0-4891 GCA_964524315.1 uncultured bacterium | reverse complement strand
GCCGCCGGTCGTGCGGGTGGTTGTATGCCGGCGGTGTTGAATGCAGCGAACGAACAGGCGGTTGCCCTGTTCCTGGACGAAAAGATCCGCTTCCTCGACATTCCCCGCCTGATTGAAGAAGCCTGCGATCGCTACCAGGTTCACAATCGGCCCGCTCCAAACCTGGATGACATTCTGCATGCTGATCAGTGGGCTCGTCAGGAAGTTCTATCCGCCAGTCAAAAATTAGCGGTGGCTTCGGTTAGCTAAAGGGGGAATAGGAGTTGGGGTCAGGAAAAGACCGCATTAGAGTTAAATTAAGTTTGCACTCTAACCTCCTCTTCGGTAACCTATGAACCTGATTTTGCTACTGGCCGCGATCGCCGTTGCTTACCTGGTGTTTACCTGGTTGCTGAAGGTTGTCAAGGCAACTTTGATGACGGCACTGACGATTGCGGCAATCGTCCTGATCCTGCTGGCATTTGGGATTGGCCCCGGTCAACTGTGGCAGGAAATTACCCACCTATTCCAGAATGTCTGGAATCTGGTGACGGGTAAGGGTTGGCAAAACTAACCCTCTCACCAATTACTTCTCGGTTGTTTTCTCCGGAAAGGTACATTTGACTGAAATTTCTAAATTACAGTCCGATGAACCTTCTGTGATGTAGGGGATTCCGGCTTTAGCACTGAATTTCAGTCCAAACTTGAGCGATACTTCTTCAACATTTGCCGTACCAAAATCCTTAAAGGCACTCAAGACGTAAGAGGTATAGCCTCGGATCATCGAGCGTGCCTGCTGCATCTTCACCTGTGCATCATCAACAATGCCCATCTCGCCGGGACGTTTGCCACTACCCGTATTAGATTCGGTGACGGTTGGTTCCGTTTTTGTTTCAACAAAAATTTCGTAGAGTTCGCCATCCTCTTCAATGACTAACCGTTGCACTTCTGCCATGACCCCCCCGGGGCGTTAACTTTTACATGAAATCGCTGCATCCCTCAGTATATCTGGCTAAGTTAGTTGCAGAAACTTTTGCTCGCGTCGCGGGCATGGCTGTTTGGTGGATGCATCATGAAGCGGTACGCTCTGGTTATTGGCATTTCTGTCTATGAGAGTCCGAACTTACCACATCTGGCCAAACCTGCCTTAAGTGCAGAAGCCTTGGCACGCGTTTTAGAGGAGCATGGCAATTTCCAGGACGTTCGCCGTTTACCCGCGTATTGGCTCAGTAGCGATCGCTGTGAAGTTGCCACGCAGGCGAAACTATCGGCAACAGAACTGAGTGCGGCGCTAAAACAATTTCTTGAAGAACAACTCAAGGATGGTGGCGAAGCCCTCATCTACTTCAGTGGGCACGGTTTTGTCATGCCCGACGACTTGGGCGGTAGCGAGGCATTTCTGGCTGCATCCGATACGGAATTGGGCGTCAAAAACGGGCAGGTCAGTTGGTATCGGAATGCCATTTCGTTGCGGAGCCTCAGCCAACAGTTCACGAAGTCCAATCTCAATAGTCTCGTAGTTTTGCTGGATTGTTGTCACTCCGGCATGCTCATCGAAAGTAATGCGGTACAGCAGGTATTAACCACGGCGGGCGATCGCACCTATGCCTTGATGGCAGCCTGCCGCGATTTTGAAAAAGCATATGAAGGCGGCGAAACCTCGCCCCACAGTATCTTTTCCACAGCGTTGTTGAAAGGTTTAGCAAGGGATCAAGTCGGTGCCAGTGGTGGTTCGATCAGCAGTCAGGATTTGGGGGCCGTGATCGACCGGGAACTCAAAGGTAAGGGCCAGGAACCCGTCTGGTTGATGTACAAACAGCCAATGGCGATCGTCACCTATCCACCTGTGGTGGCCTCTCCCACCCCTGCCCCCCCTAACGAATTCAACCGCACCAATCCCTACCTCGGACTCTACGCGTTTAATGAAGCAGATACCGATCGCTTTTTTGGGCGGGAACAGGCAATCTGGGATGTGATCAGTTGCATCGCCAGTAACCGTTTTCTGGCCGTGATGGGTGCCTCTGGTAGTGGCAAATCGTCGCTGGTGAAAGCGGGGGTTTTACCCCGGTTGAAACAGGGTGGGAGCAACCAGTGGCAAATTGCGCCTGTCATTACCCCCGGTCGCCATCCCCGACGACGGTTGATGGAACTGATCGAACAACAGCCGCCAGCGGATCTGCCCTTGCTGCTGGTGATTGACCAGTTTGAGGAGGTCTTTACCCTGTGTGAGGATGAGTCCGAACGGCGTGGCTTCCTCCGGTTGATTGCCAATTTAGCCAGTAGTGGTGATCGCCCCACGCACATCGTCACTGTCATTCGTGCCGATTTCATGGTCAAGTGCGGTGACTATGCCGAAATTGCCGACCTGATCAATGTTTCCCGCCCAACAGGATACATGGTGAAATCGCTCTGCTTACCTGACTTTCAGCCCGAACTGGAAGCCGCGATCGCCAATCCGGCTCGCCAACAGGGGGTGCAGTTTGAACCGGGGTTGGTACACCAAATTATTACCGACGTGATGGATCGTCCCGGTGCGTTGCCACTGTTGCAATACGCCCTGAAGGAACTCTGGAAAGTCTGCATTGAGGAACCCGCATCGCCCACCCCAACCCTTACCTGGGCAGGCTATGACACGATTGGGCGGGTCGGGGGTGCCTTAGAAAATTTGGCAAATTTGCTTTACAGCAGTTTCAGTTTGGCAGAGCAAAAGTTGGTGCAATGCATTTTTGTGCAAGAACTGGTGCAACCCGGTGAAGGGGAAACCGTCACCCGTCGCCGCACGACCTGGGAACGACTGGAGGCGATCGCCCATCCACCCGATTTTTCCCCAGAAATGTTGCGCGATGTGGTGAACCAGTTAGCCAATGAACGGTTGATTGCCACCGACGAACACACCGTCGAAATTGCCCACGAATCCCTGCTGACGGAATGGACCCAGTTACATGATTGGATTGCTGCGGATCGGGAAAAAATCCGCCTGCGCCATCGTCTGGAGGCAGATTGTCACGACTGGCAGGAGAAGTATCAACAAGCGGATGATGCGTTGCTGATGGGGGCATCCCTCGCTGCCATTGAGGAAAAGCTCGACTGGCACAATCTCCCCGAAGCAGAGTATGTCAGAAAAAGTTTGGCACGGCGTGAGGAGAAACGCCGCCAGGAAATACGATTTTATCGCCGGACTGCGATCGGGGCGATCGTTGCCTCTCTCTGCATTACAGGTGTTGCCGTGTTAGCAGGGGTACAGTGGCGCACGGCGGACAAAGAGCAAATTCAAGCAAGAATCACCTCAGCAAAGGCTCTTTTCAAGAGTAACCGGAACTCGCTAGACGCTTTAGCAGAGGGGCTGCATGCCGGTAAACAATTGCAACAATCCACCTGGTTCAGAAACGATCCGCAGTTGCGATCAAGTGTCCTAGAGGTTGTTGGACAGGCAGTGTATTGGGTAAGAGAACACAATCGATTAGAGGGACACCTGAATGAGGTTGTTAGTGTTAGCTTTAGCCCTGATGGGCAGATGTTAGCAACAGCAAGCTATGACTCAACAGCAAAGCTGTGGGCACCAGATGGCAAAGAACTACACACATTGACAGGGCATCAACTCAGTGTTGAAGACATTACATTCAGCCCGGACGGGCAAACAATTGCAACAGCCAGCAAAGATAAAACGATCAAGCTCTGGACAAAGAACGGTAAACTATTACGAACATTAACAGGTCATACAGACACCGTCTGGAATACCCGATTTAGTCCAGACGGGCGGTTCCTGCTCAGTGCCAGTTCAGATAGCACAGCAAAATTGTGGAATTGGCAGCGCGGTAAAGTCATTGCCAACCTGCCAGGTCATCGTGGCAGAGTAAGTGATGTTGCCTTCAGTCCTGATGGACGAACCATCGCTACCGCGGGTTCAGATACGACGATCAGACTATGGACGCTAAAAGGTAAACCTGTCCGCATTTTACAAGGACATGGTAAACCGGCGTACAGTGTTAATTTCAGTCCAGATGGACAGGCGATCGTTTCTGCTAGTGAAGACAACACAGCAATTGTTTGGCAACGCAACAGCCAGCGTGGTTCCTGGAGCGATTCAACAAGCATTCAACTCATTCGTCTGGAAGGGCATGAGGGCATTGTCAGGGATGCTGTCTTTAGCCCCGATGGGCAAACCATTGCGACAGCCAGTGAGGACAAAACGATCAAACTGTGGCAACGGAACGGTACTTTGATCGAGACGCTGCAAGGTCATCAAGGACAGATTTACGGCATAAATTTCAATCAGGATGGTACCTTACTGGCCTCTGCTAGCAGAGATAAAACGGTCAAGTTGTGGCAAACAAATAACTGGCTCAAAATTCTGGCGGGTCACCGGGGTACGTTGCAACGAGTCAACTTTAGCCCTGATGGTCAAACGATTGGTGTTGCAGGTGACAAGAGTACAGCACGATTATGGAACGCCAATGGCAAAACCTTTGTTGATTTGAAAGGACACTCTGGTCCAGTTTACGACATTAGCTTTAGCCCTAATGGGCAATTTGTGGCTACTGCTGGTGACGACAAAACAGCAAAGATATGGCATCTAAATGGCGACCTGTTTGCTAATCTAACGGGACATAAGACGTTCGTTTCTGGTGTTAGCTTTAGCTTTGATAATCAAATTGTTGCTACTAGTAGTGCTGATCCAAACGTCAAAATATGGAATTGGCAAAATAAATCTTTAATCCAGACGCTCAGTGGTGACAACACAGCTATTGGCAGCGTTAGTTTTAGCCGGGATGGAACATTAGCAACATCGGATTACGCTGGTAATATCAAGCTCTGGGGAAGCGATCGCTCCCTATTAAAAGCCTGGCAGGGTTACAAACCTTAGTGGTGCAGAAAAGTATTGGAAGGGTTGATATTGGGTCAGTCTCATCTG
>CAZGDE010000500.1:0-4905 GCA_964524315.1 uncultured bacterium | reverse complement strand
GTGCAGGCGTTGGTTTCCCTGGCAACGGGATTGGGTTATGGCTCAGGTAATACCAATGTGTTGTCCCGCTTTCAGGATGTGACCCAAATTCCGCCCTGGGCAACGGCTGCGATCGCCGCTGCCACTCAACGCCGGATTGTGGTGAACTATCCCACGCTGGCAATCCTCAACCCCAATCGTGAGGCTACCCGCGCTGAAGTTGCTGCCTTTGTCTACCAGGCACTCGTCAATGCTGGTAAAGCCGAGGCGATCGCCTCTCCCTATGTTGTTTCCGCCCCGTAATTTGTGTTGATTTTTTAGGGGCGAATCGCGATTCGCCCTTACAGAGGGTCGATGTATTGTGCAGTCTGTTGCAATTGGTATTAGTTTAATTAAGGTACCGCTGGTTTAGGCGGAGCTTGCTCCTATGGAAGCGGTTGGGTTGGTGGGGTTGTGTTCATGGGCGCAACGGGTTGGGGCGCTGCTTCAATGGGTTGGGCTGCTGGTATAACCATTGAACCGGGTGCTGTCCCCGTTGGTACGGCCTGTCCGGGCCGCTGATTGGCTGGCAGTACTAGCGCGGGGGCTGATTCAGCGATCGCATTGCCACTGATTACCGCCTGCGTCTCCCAGGCTGTACATTCGGGCCCACCCCACAGGCGGGTATTACATCCTTGAATTTGAAAGGTGTATTGGGTTTGGGGTGTAACCTGCGTCAGGGCAAGGCTACCGCTTAACCCACCTTTTAGCATACGCTTCGTCTCTTCAGCACCGGGTTTAGCCCATTTGACGTTGTAAAAGTCGTAGCTCTCATTCCCCCGCCAGAACAGTTGGATAGAGTTGACATCTAAATAAACCGTATTAATGCAGGGGCGATCGCCATAACAAACAACCTGACCATTACTATGAACCTCTGCCTTGCCTACAGATGGCAGCAATATCAACGCCGCCACCGCCGCGAAACAGGGTAGAGCAAAGCGGGTTTGTTGACGAGAAAGTGACAGCATGGTAATCCCCCTTAACTTCAAGAATTCGGTTTGTCCATTTGTCCACCGGCAAATTGTAACCGATACCTCCCATAAGGCAGCGGAATATTCTGAGGCAGGCCCTATTAAGGCAGGTCATCTCGCGTTAGCGTACCGATGTCAGGGGCACGGTTGCCTGCTGTAAGGTCTGGAGTGTGTGAAGTACCTGCCCATTGGTGAGGAGTTCCGTGGCACGGGCAATTCCGTCCGCGATTGTAGCACAGGCATCACAGCGCCAGAGATAGAAACCGCCACTCCAAAGCGCCGACTGCATGAGTTCAGACGGTTCTCCTTGAATCACACGCTGTATCGTGGCGATTGCCTCCACAGCTGACTCTAAAGGGACATTGCGACTTTCAAAGCCATAGTCACGGGGATGCAGATGCAACCGATCAAAGTTGCCATCCTGGCCTAAACCAATAATGGCTGTCCGTTCTCTTGGTAAATCGCAACTGCCCTCTAAGCCTTTGACCGTGGTGAAATGGGTCACACCCCGCCGGGCAAAGGCATCCTGAAACATCCCTTCTGTGGGTGGGTGGACAAAGCCAGATACGACGTGGGCCATGCCTGCATAGGGACACCACATGAGTTCCATCGTTGCTAAGGGCGGACGTTTGCCAATTTGCTCCCGATAGGGCACTAACCCCTGGGCCAGCGGAAAATGGGTTGGTAGATAGACAAACCCCATGCCAACCGTTGCTAGTACCTGCTGTACCTGTTCCAGGGATAGTTTGGCCCAATCTACCCCCAACCCCTGCCAGAGGTTGATCAAAGGTTCCCCTTCTTTAGTGGGCATGCGATCGCCACCGTGCATGATCACCGGACACCCTGCTGCTGCCAGTAACAGCGCGATGATAGGCGTGATGGGGGTTGTGCGCGATCGCCCATCGTAGGGAACACCTAATACGGTGACTGTTTGCGCACCGAGCGATCGCAACCGTGGGCCTAAGGCTTCATAGGCATCCAGCATGCCTGCCAGTTCCTCACCAGTGGGGCGACGGATGCGGTGGGCAATCATAAATGCCCCAATCTGTGCTGGGGTTGCCTCCTGCAGCAACATGAGTTTGGTCGCTGTTGCTGCTTCTTCCCGTGTCAGGTTTTCGCCCGTGTGAGGTCCGCTGCCTACTTTGCGGAGTAATTCTCTAAAAGCGTGGCTCATGGTAGTTTCCTGAAGTCAAGGGGGGCAAGCGAACAGCAATTTTGGATTTTAAGTTTTAGATGTGGAATTTGGGTAGCAAAATTTATGTTTTTAGATGCAAATCTGTTCAGATTCAATTGAGATGCAAAATTGTTTAGATTCAAAAGTGACGGTAATTACTTATACTCCGTCACGCTGAAATGGTATGGGTTGAGCGTTGCCTAGTCTGGGTTGTTACTGGAGACGGGTAAACGGTTTACTTGGGGGGGTAACATTTCGGCAACTAACTGGTAGAAATGGTAGATCGGTGGAATTTGGAGGCGATCGCGGGTTGTCACCATGACGACCTGACGTGTTAACGGTGGATCTTTTAGTGTACTACTATCTCCCCCACTCCCCGGCAAACTGGCAGCAATGGGGCGGACGGCCAGGGTGGGATCTGGGTAGGCATCGACCAGAGCGGTCTCTGGCAGTAACGCAACTAATTCTCCCTGGCGCACTACTCCCCGAAAGGCGTCGGGTGTATTCAGTTCGAGGACTGCCCGCAGGTTTGCTCCACGCCGCTCGAACTGCTCCTGGACAATTCGTTGCATCCCATAGCCATCCTTAAACACAACCTGGGGATACTTTGCCAGTTCTTCCCAGGGGACAGCCTCATAGGTTGCCAGGGGATGGTTGGCAGCGACTAAAACCTTAATCGGCTCGTCGTACAGAACTTCAATTACCATTTCGGCGCTGGCAGTCAGGAAACGGTTATTCATGACGATCGCCAGGTCTACCAGACCATCTTTCAACACCTTGAGGGCGCGATCGCTCCCTAATGCGGTGACCCGCAATTGCACGTCGGGGTAGTCCTGGCAGAAGCGTTGGAGAATGGGTGGTAAATGATAGGCACAAAGGGAATGAATTGCCGCCACACAAAGCTCTGGCTGTTTGCCTGCCATTAAATCGGCCAGGTCTTGCAGGGCGTTTTGCCATTCCTGACAAATCTTGCGCGCCCGTGGCAGGAAGCGATCGCCTGCTACGGTTAGCTTGGCCTGAGTTGTACGGTGAAACAGTGTGGTACCCAGATCGGCCTCCAATGCCTGAATTTGACGGCTGACAGCCGACTGGGTGACGCCACATCGTTGCGCCGCCTGCTGAAAGCTGCCCGTCTCGGCTACTGCCAGAAAAGCCTGTAACTGTTCTAAGCGCATGAATCTAAGCGCAGGAAATTGAGGTCTAAATCCAGGTCACTGTACCGTTGCTTTCAGTGACCTTATCGGATTTACCCCACCAGATCGGTACAGGTTGATACAGCAAAGGCACGGCGAACCGTGCCCCTGTCCTCTAATACCCGTTTTCTCTACAGGCTAATGCGCTAAATGCTGGCAACAAGACTAATCCTTGCCGGGGCCAATGGTTGTTTGCCCCGACTTATGCCGCTTTAGCTACCAACTAACGGAACCGATCAGGATTCAGACGAGGTGCTGGACGGTTGGATGTACCCCGATATAGATGGGTTGCTGTGCCACCGTCTGCCCGATCCAGGAATGGCCGTAGATCAATTCCCCCAGACACACGGGATTGTCCGCTGCCTGGCAGGTTGAGGTTGGGCAGGTTGATGTTGACGACTTTGCCCAACTCATCCAAAATTTGCTCACCCCTACCACCACCAATAAAGGTATTGACGGCCTCGGTTTGCTGCCCACTGTCAGCCACCGTCAGGTTTTGGAAAACGCGATCGCGGGTTGCAATGGGGTCTTGCCCCGGTGGTACCGTCAACACAATGCGGCAACCCGGTACCTTCTGGGTGGTCACACAGACGATGTTATAACCGTTCTCAACGGCAGTACGCATTTCCTGCAATCCATCCGGGCGGTAGAACTCTAACCGTCGACTAATTTCGTTACAGCGCCGTTCTGCCGTCCAACCACCACCCATCGTGCTGGGGTTGGCCCAGGCATAGGACTGCCCTGTCTGACTTTCGGGATGATACATGACCAAAAATTGCCCGTTGGTTGACTGGCAGGTAAACCGGGGGCCATTTGCTTTGGTCGCAGTCCCGCCGGTTGGCTCAGTTTTCGTCTCTGGTTTGTTCGGGGCGGATGGCTGACTGTCATCAGGGGTTGTCGTTGGCTCGACGACCACATCTCCGGACGGAGTGGCTTTGGCATCGCCTGGAGCAGAGGGGCTGGCAGATGGAAATAAGGGCCCAGCCATAGCACTATTACTGGCCAGCATTCCCATGACGCTCAACGACACCCCTAGACGGCAAACTGCGGCGATCGCCGGATGTGACTTCAACCCTGGTTTCAACCCCCATATCAACATAATTACTACCTCTAAAACTAAAAAGTGAATTGAGTAAACGGAGCACCGATAACACCATGTGCTGGAAAACTCTGCCGATGGTTCTAATTCGATGGGTGCTAATTAGATGACAGGCTGAAGGGGGCATCAGGGATGGCCAGAGAAAATTCCAGCTACAACTCCTCCACGATCAAAAGACGTATATTTCATCGTAAGGTTCCCGCTTCGCCGAATTTTTTGCGCGAGCCATTCATGAACTTGCTCAAAAGTAGACTGGTAGGTGGTTTGCGCCGTGGTTTGCCAGCAGGGTTGCGGTCGCCACCCCCATAGCGTTACTTCTCGTAACGGGTTGATTACATCAGATGCGCTAATTTCACAAAACTTTATTTCAAGCAAGAGGTAGCGTACAATACCTGTGACGATTGAAAGGAGCATGAGCGTAGATGTCGGAGGCAGTGACGCCCCTGACGG
>CAZGDE010000499.1:0-4918 GCA_964524315.1 uncultured bacterium | reverse complement strand
CTTATGGAACAGCACTTACCGGAATCATTCATCACACCGGAAACTGCCTCACTTCTGCTGATTGATGTCGATCCGAAATTGGGACAGGAATTGCAGGCATTGGGACGGTCGCAGGGGCGGAACTGGTATCAGTCAACCACCCAGACAGAGGTAGAAACCTGGTTGCGATCCCACACACCCGAATTGGTGGTTCTGGCAATTGATAGTTTGGGGCAATCCGCGAGTTTAGCCCTGTTAGCCGATCTGGTTGCCCGCACGCCAGCGATTCCCGTTCTGGTACTTGCTAATGATGATGACTTGCTCGATCGCGTGACGATTGCCCGCAGCGGTGGTCAGGGGTTTCTGGTCAAACCTGTCACTGCGGCTCAGGTATGGGAGACAACGACGCAATTGTTACAACGAGCGCGATCAGCCGCAATTAATGTGCTGGTGGTGGATGATGATCCGGTTTTTCTGGGACTGGTGCGATCGCTCCTGGAACCCTGGGGCATCCACATGACCGGACTCGACGATCCCTTACGCTTCTGGGAGACACTGCAATCCGTTCAGCCAGATCTGCTGATTCTGGATGTGGAAATGCCCGAACTGAGCGGTATTGAACTCTGTCAGGCAGTCCGAACGGATCCAACCTGGCAGGAATTACCCATTCTGTTTTTGACCGCCCATAAAGATTCTCAGATTGTGCAACAGGTGTTTGCTGCCGGTGCCGATGAATTCATCATCAAACCAGTGGTTGGGCCGGAACTGCTGACCCGGATTAATAACCGACTGGAGCGAAACCGCTTGTTGAAAACCCTATCGACCACCGAACCCATTACTGGATTAGCCAATCAGCGCCAATCCAGTCAGGTAATGGAAACGTTATTGCAACAAGCGACGAAAAGTGGTCAACCATTCAGTCTGGTCATTCTCAGCATTGCCGATCTGCGGCAAATTAATCTGCAATTCAGCCATACGGCAGGGAACCAGGTTTTGCAGCAGTGGGGGCGCACCTTTCAAACCGCTTTCCGGGGGAATGAAATCGTCGGCTATTGGGGCAATGGCGAATTTGTTGTGGGTCTGCCCGGTGTCACCCAAACAGCCGTAAATGACCACCTCGCGGATGTCCTCAAGACTTTACGACGACAGGTATTTACCGCTCCCAATGGCAAACGCTTTCAGGCAACTTGCCAGGTCGCGATCGCCGACTCCACCACTGCCAATCCAACCATTCACACTCTCTATCAAGCAGCGGCGGTGCTGATTCCAGGAATGAATTAAGCGTTGGCTGAATTGAAACTTCGTTCCCATTCAGCCTGCTATTCAGCATTACCCAAGCAGCAGCGGTGCTGATTCCAGGAATGAATTAAGCGTTGGCTGAATTGAAACTGACAAACCACTAGTATGGAGGGGGCAAGTTGATAGGTTGGTAACGTTGTGAGTAGTCCCGTTCTTTCTCCCATTGAGCAGATTTCCCAGGACATCGATCGCCTGCGGCAACTCAGTCAGGTCAGCATTCAAGCCAGTTGGCAGTATCTCGATGGGGATGGTGCGATCGAGCAGATCATCCAGGCGGCGAGACAACCCTGGACAACCGCAGACGTGAATGCCAGAGACCATGTTGCCTGGGACAGGGGACAGGTGCGGTGGTTGCGTCAAATTATTACCGTACCCACCGATTTGCAGGGCCATCCGTTGACAGGAATGGTGCTGCGACTGGCACTAACCTGGTGGGCAGAACTGGCAGAAATCTTTGTCAACGGGCAACTCGTACAGGTTGGTGACTTGTTTGATTGCTCGACACGACTTTTACTCAGTGAAGCAGTCGTACCCGGTGATCAATTTGACATTGCCCTGCGATTAGTTAGCCCCGGACACGATGATGGGGCATTGGTAAAGTCCGTCTGTGTCTACGAGTCACCCGTTGGGACAGACCCCGAACCCGCTTTTATTGCTAATGAACTGGCAGTTCTCCAGACCTATTTGCAGGCATTTGCCCCGGAAAAATTGCCCACCTTGGCAGGGGCGATCGCCTGCTTGAATTGGTCTGCCGTGACTGACAAAGCGACTTTTACGCGATCGCTTGCCCAACTGCGTGCCGATCTGCAACCCTTTTCGTCATTCATCAAGCAACGCACGATTAAACTACTCGGTCATGCCCATTTAGACATGGCCTGGTTGTGGGCAGTGGCGGAAACCTGGTCAGCCGCCGAACGCACCTTTGAGTCCGTTCTGGCACTGCAACAGGACTTTCCCGAACTAATTTTCTGCCATTCCACCCCGGCACTCTATGACTGGATCGAGCAGAACCGTCCCGACCTTTTCCAGCGGATTCAACAACAGGTTAAGGCTGGCAACTGGGAACCCATTGGCGGGCTGTGGGTCGAGCCGGAATTGAACCTGATTAATGGGGAAGCGATCGCCCGTCAGATTCTTTACGGACAGCGATACTTCCAGGAAAAATTTGGTGCCATCAGTCCCATTGCCTGGTTGCCAGATACGTTCGGCTTTAACTGGCAATTGCCCCAATTCCTTAAACAGGGGGGCATCGACTATTTCGTAACCCAGAAATTGCGCTGGAACGATACGACCCAGTTTCCCTATGAACTGTTTCAGTGGCGATCGCCTGCTGGTGCCCAGGTTTTGAGTCTCATGTCTGCCCCCATTGGCGAAGGGATTGATCCCGTGAAGATGGCAACCTACGCCTGTGAATGGGAAACCAAAACCGGCATTCCCGTCGCCCTCTGGCTTCCCGGTGTGGGCGATCATGGTGGCGGCCCTACCCGCGACATGTTAGAAGTTGCCCGTCGCTGGCAACAGTCTCCCTTCTTCCCCCAACTGGAGTTTACGACTGCACTGGCTTATCTGAAACAACTCAATCCAGAACACGCAAACGGGCTACATCAACTGGATTCAACGTCTCTCCCCCAGTCCACCGATCGCGCCCTGCCTACATGGGCAACGGATCTTTATCTCGAATTCCATCGCGGTTGTTACACCACCCATGCCGACCAAAAACTGGCCAATCGCCGGGCGGAGACGTTGCTCTACCAGGCGGAACTGTGGGCAGCACTGGCAACCATTGGAACGGCAGTAGAGTATCCCCAAACAGAATTAGAAATCGCCTGGAAAAAGGTGCTGTTTAATCAGTTCCATGACATTCTGCCCGGCTCGTCAATTCCAGAGGTATTTGTCGATGCGGATCAGGCATGGGCAGAGGTCGAGGCAACGGGAGAAACGATCCTGGCGCGATCGCTCACCACCCTGGCCCAGCAGATTACCCTGCCAAACCCACCCTATCCCGGATTGCAACCCCTGGTAGTGTTTAATTCGCTGAACTGGGCGCGATCGGCCATTCTAGACCTGCCCGTACCCGAAAACTCGACCGTCAGTGGGGTTTATACCGCTGATGGTCAGCCCATTCCCTATGAGCAGTCGGCAATGGGAAGTTGGCTATTCCAGGCAGATGCCATTCCAGCGGTGGGATATCGGTTGTTCTGGGTGGGATATGGAACCCAAACAAAAGTAACTTTCCCGGCGATCGCGGCCCCGGCTGAGTTCGTGCTGGAAAACCAGTGGCTCCAGGTGGCGATCGATCCCACCACTGGCGACCTGAGCAGCGTTTTCGACAAAAACCAGCAGTGGGAAGTCCTCAGTGGGGCGGGTAACCAACTACAAGCCTTTACCGACAAAGGCCAGTATTGGGATGCCTGGAACATTGACCCCAACTATGCGCAGCAGCCCCTACCCGCCGCCGAATTGCAGAATATTGAATGGCTGGAACGGGGAGAGTTGCGATCGCGCATTGCTGTCATTCGCACTATTGGACAGTCCACCTTTTACCAGGAATATATTCTGGAAGCACACTCACCCCTGCTCAAAATCGAAACCCATGTGGACTGGCAAGAAAGCCATGTGCTGGTCAAGGTTGCCTTTCCTGTTAATTTGCATGCTGACCATGCCACCTATGAAATTCCCTGTGGTACCATTCAACGTCCCACCCAACCCCAGACGGAAGCGGAACGGGCGCAGTGGGAAATTCCCGCCCTACATTGGGCCGATCTGGCGACTGATCATCAGGGGGTCAGTCTGCTAAATGATTGCAAGTATGGCTACGACGCGCAACCCGACCAACTCCGACTCACCTTACTCCGCAGTTCTCACTGGCCCCACCCCAATGCTGATATAGGACATCAGACGTTCACCTATGCACTGTGTCCCCACCGGGCAAGCTGGCAGACGGCCCAAACGGTACAACAGGGTTATGAATTAAATTGTCCCCTGCAACTGGTTTCGGTTGAGGTGGGGGCGCGTGGAGGAACGACTAGTTTACCGGCGGTGGTTTCCCTGCTGGATCTGGGGGCGAATAACCTGGTGCTGATGGCATTGAAGCGATCGGAAACTGTACCAACTGAATGGATTTTACGATGCTACGAATGTCATGGTGAACAGGTAGAACTCACGCTTCACAGTGACTTCAACCTGTATCTGACCGATGCAGTTGATTTGTTAGAACGGCCCAGTGGGGAACCCGTTTCGGCTTCGACGGCAACCGTTCATCCCTGGAATGTTGCTAGCTTCAGGGTGAAACAGGTGGTTAGAAGCTAGAGAAAAAGAGAAGACCGACATCTCCAGCAGACAGATGCAACGCATCTCACCACCCCTACCCTGCTTCCTCAATTCCCTCAAGATTTCCTCACTTTCTTCCCATATCTTGAGGGTAATCCATTCATCTAAACAAAGATGCTGAACAGTAAGTAGGGCGGGGGAAGTAGGGTGAGGAGACAAGGAGTAGCAGGTAGTTTGAATGGTTTTGCCATTCAAGTACACCAACTTGTGAGAACCGGACAAATGAGCATTATGTACAGAAAACGAGTGTTAGTAATTGACGATGAAGACAATGTCCGGCGAGTGGTGCAGGCTTGTTTAGAGAACCTTG
>CAZGDE010000498.1:0-4923 GCA_964524315.1 uncultured bacterium | reverse complement strand
GTTTCTTTACCAGGTGAATTGGGGGGAACTGGACTACCTGTTGGTCGATTTGCCACCGGGTACGGGTGATGCCCAGCTCACGATGGCCCAAGCCGTTCCGATGGCTGGTGCCGTAATTGTCACCACTCCCCAAACCGTGGCACTGTTGGACTCGCGCCGGGGGCTGAAAATGTTCCAACAACTCGGGGTGCCGGTTCTGGGGATTGTCGAGAACATGAGTTACTTTATTCCTCCCGACATGCCCGATAAGCATTACGACATCTTTGGTTCGAATGGTGGCGCAAAGGCTGCCCAGGAACTCCAGGTGCCACTGTTAGGTTGTGTCCCCCTGGAGATCGCCCTACGGCAAGGTGGCGATCGCGGTCTCCCCATTACTTTGGCGGAACCAGAGTCAGCTTCGGCCCAAGCTCTGGTTCAAATTGCCCAACAAGTTGCGGCACGGGTCTCGATCGCCGCTTTGGCATAGGCTGTTTTCTCTCATCGCTCACTCTCTCACCCCTGATTGGTTAATGCTCTTTCCCAAATCCTTCAGCCGTATTCGCTGGAAATCGCTTGTACAGCCCTGGCAAAATGTTGACCTGTGGCTGTTTATCTTACCCATCGGGCTGACCGTTTTTGGTGGGGTGATGATCCGTAGTGTGGAGATGAACCAGGGCTGGACGGATTGGCGGCAACACTGGATCACCGGTGGTGTCGGTCTGGTTGGGGCATTAGCGATCGCCCGTTGGCGGTACGATCAGCTACTCCGGTGGCAGTGGATTATCTACACCATCACTAATATTTTGCTATTAGCGGTGATGTTTCTGGGCCGCGAGGAATTGGGGGCACAACGCTGGATCAACGTGTTTGGCTTCAATTTGCAACCGTCGGAATTTGCCAAATTAGGCATCATCATTACCATTGCCGCATTGTTGAACGAACGGCCCGCCTCAACGATTCCCATGATGGTAAAAATCATGGCTGTAGTCTCGGTTCCCTGGCTATTCGTATTTCTGGAGCCCAACCTGGGCACATCCCTCGTATTTGGGGCAATTACAATGGGTATGCTCTATTGGGGCAACGCCAATCCGGGTTGGTTACTGTTACTACTGTCGCCCTTTTTGTCTGCCATCCTGTTTAACGTCTTTTTACCCATCTGGTTTGTGTGGGTCGTATTCATTGGTTTTGTTGCCTGGTGGAGTTTACCCTGGCGACGCAGCAGCACCCTAGCCGCCGTTGTCTTAAATTTGATTTCGGGTGCTTTAGGCCATATTCTCTGGGGATTGCTGAAAGATTATCAGAAGCAGCGATTAACCATGTTCCTCAATCCCGATCAGGATCCTCTCGGTGGTGGTTATCACCTGATTCAATCCCGAATCGCAATTGGTGCGGGTGGCGTGTGGGGGCGGGGCTTACATCAGGGCACCCAAACCCAACTCAACTTTATTCCTGAACAGCATACGGACTTCATTTTTGCGGCAGTTGGCGAAGAATTGGGTTTTGCTGGTTGTTTCCTCGTATTACTGGCATTCTGGCTGATCTGTTTGCGACTGGTGATTATTGCCCAAAATGCCAGGGATAATTTCGGTTCCCTGATCGCGATTGGCGTCCTGTCGATGGTGGTTTTCCAAACGGTCGTTAATGTTGGCATGACGATTGGGTTGTCCCCTGTAACGGGAATTCCCCTACCATGGCTCAGTTATGGGCGATCGGCGTTATTGATGAATTTTTTAGCGATCGGTCTGGTTCAATCGGTGGCAAATTTCCGCCAACGCCTGAGTTTTAAGGATTAGCTAGGGGATGGTTTGTCTTGGTTAAGCAGTTTGTTGAAGTCAACTGATTAGACAAGCACGCGATCGCTTCATGGAGCATAGAGAATTTCATATACAAACCAAAAGCTTCTTCTGGGCCGGATGACTGCCGTCTGGCCCTGACTACCTGTAAGCTATTGATCAGAAAAGCTGTTGTACGCACATTCAGGTTGAAGACGTTATGATTCTGCCCGGTTCTGCTGTTAAAGTAACGAATTCCCAAGATACTTACTACCTCTTTCAGGGCTTAGTCCAGCGCGTCAGTGACGGCAAAGCCGCAGTGCTGTTTGAAGGCGGTAATTGGGATAAGTTGGTCACGTTTCGATTGAGCGAGTTAGAAGAAATAGACGTGACGGCAGGCAAGAAAAAGGGTAAATAAACGCACGGGCCGTCGGCCAGTAGTTGATAAGCAAACGGTTAACAGGTTTGGCAATCAGGTTTGCTGCATTTAACTAAGGCAATTCCTGGAAGAAAAGATACCCCAGTAGTAGGGGCAGGCTTCGCCAACATTGACTGGTGCGTCTGGCAAGTTACCCGCTAAACCTGCCCGTACAGGTATGTGGTTTTTGAGAAAACGCCTAAGATTGCTGCATTAAAAGATTTAGGATGTACTTTGGAGGGGAGGCTGAAGGTTGCTGCTAAGCAGCACTTTAGCCTTTAATTAGTATATTTGACCTCCTCCTATGCGTCTTCCCCTTCCCCAATTTACGGGCCAGCATCGCCACCCGGATCACATTGCCGAAGTGATTGAAACGGCAACGACTGAGTTTCTGGCGCAATGTTTAGAGCCAGAGGATTTGAGCTTTCCGGCTATGCCTCCCTTTGGTAGTTGGGTGAAGGCAATTGACGAGGAATCGAGTAATCAAATTTTTGCCGTTGTTTACTACGTCACCACCAGCCCAATTGACTCGGTGCATCGGGCACGGGCTTTAGGGTTATCGCTCCAAGAATTGCGCGAGCAGCAGCCGCAAATTTTTGCCATGTTAAAGACGGAGTTTCGGGCAGCGATCGTAGGATTTCAGTTACCTTCATCCACGGGAAATGGTGCTGCTACGACCAGTGGAGAAATCTATCAACATTTACCACCACGTCCACCTCAGGTACATCAGGCCGTGTACACCTGTGACCCGGATACCATTGTGCAGTTTAGTGAAAAGCTCGATTTTTTGCGAACGCTCCTGCAAATGAATGGTGTGCCGGTGGATGCCCTGGTTGCAGCAACTATTCGCGAAATTTACCATCTTCGTAAAGCCGATCGCTCCTGGTTAGTCCAGGCAGGACGCACACTCAGTTTATTGCTGAAGGATGACTACGATCGCCTGCGCCTGATCCTGAATCAGATTCATCTTTAGATGGATTGTTCTATAGGAAAAAAAAGGCTATTTGTAAGGTCTTTGTGGTTCTCAGACCCACACCTTACCAATCTTTATGGAAGAAGCTTTACATATTATTCAGAAGGAACCGATCGTCCCGTTTGTAGTCCTACTGGCGATCATCTTAACGGTGCCACCCTTATTTGAACGAATTCGCCTGCCAGGACTGGTAGGCTTGCTGGTAGCGGGTGTTGTGCTGGGGCCTAGCGGCTTGCAGTTGATTCAACAAGAATCCCAGGCCATCAAGCTGTTGTCCGATATTGGCCTGGTTTATCTCATGTTTGTTGCCGGGTTAGAGGTTGACCTGGAACAGTTCAATCACACCAAACATCGGTCAGCGACGTTTGGTAGTTTCACCTTTTTGGTGCCATTGATCTTCGGCGCGGTTGTTGGACGGGTGTTTGGGTTTGGCTGGAATGCCTCAATTTTGATTGGATCATTGTTTGCTTCCCATACACTACTCGCATATCCGATTGTGAGTCGTTTGGGAGTCGTGGCTAATGAGGCCGTTACCGTCACGATCGGGGCAACCATTTTTACTGATATTGGCGCACTGCTGGTTCTGGCCGTTTGTATTGGCATTCATGCCGGTGATTTTAATTTAGCTAAACTAATTACTCTGTTGGTTTCGCTGGCAATCTATACCGTTGTGGTTTTGTTTGGTTTTGATTGGGCGGGGCGGCAGTTTTTCCGCCGGACGGGCGATGAGGAGGGGAACCAGTTTTTATTCATTTTGCTGGCTGTATTTCTGGCCGCCGTGGGAGCCCAACTGATTGGGGTGGAGAAAATTGTGGGGGCTTTTCTGGCCGGTCTGGCAGTGAATGGGGTATTAGGCGATAGCCCGGTGAAAGAAAAGGTGATGTTTGTGGGCAGTGTTTTGTTCATTCCCATCTTTTTTGTGGATATGGGCACCTTGATCGATGTGCCCGTATTTATTCAAAGCCTGACGACACCACAAACATTGGGTTTGACAGTGGCGATTGTCCTGGGGTTAATTGCCAGCAAATTCATTGCGGCCTATCTGGCTAAATTAGTTCTACGCTATAACGGGCGGGAAATGCTGGTCATGTGGTCGCTGTCGTTGCCCCAGGTTGCTGCGACTCTGGCCGCGACCCTGGTTGGTTATCGTGCCAAGTTACTGACAGAAGATGTGCTTAATGGTGTAATTGTCTTGATGTTGGTTACATCCATTCTGGGGCCAGTCATCACGGCGCGATTTGCCCCCGGATTGGCATTATCCGAGATGCCGACGGCAGAGCCAAGTGGAACACTCACCTGGAGTGAAGCGAACGATCAGCAGCCTTTTGTTGTGCTGGTGCCGGTTTATAACCCCAAAACTGAGCAATATTTGATTGAATTAGCCTCCCTGCTGGTACGGCAGCACTCTGGTCGCATTGTGCCGTTATCGATCGCCCCCGGTCGTAGTCATATGAATGATCCCCAACTGGCATCTGCCTTAAAACGGAGCCAGTCATTATTGGCAAATGCTGTTGACTTGAGTCGCGAAATTGGCGTCGAAGCAGAACCCCTCACCCGAATTGATGACAGCATTGCCCAGGGAATTAACCGTGCCAGTCGGGAACAGAATGCCAGCTTGATTGTGATGGGTTGGGGCCGACGCACAGGCTTACAGGCCCGTCTCCTGGGTAATGTGATTGACAGTGTGCTGTGGGGATCTCACTGTCCGGTGGCAATTTCCCGCTTGTTGGAATCACCAACGACGTTCCAGCGAATTCTGGTACCACTGGAAAACCTAACCG
>CAZGDE010000497.1:0-4934 GCA_964524315.1 uncultured bacterium | reverse complement strand
GGATATTGCCGATTTACCAGCACAACAGTTAGCCCGCCAAATTATGTTCGTCGGGTTTGTCATGGCAGGGATAATTGCCCTGGCATTGTATGGTTTAGTTCGACGGATTGTGCGTCCAGTTCTAGAGATTACCCAAACAGCCAGCCAGGTTGCAGAGGGTAATCTTGAACAACGTGCGCCTGTCTTAACGGATGATGAGTTGGGTCTATTAGCGCGACAATTTAACTACATGATTGAACAGCTCAAACTATCGCGTGATCAGTCCAAAGTTTACAGCCGCACCCTGGAGCAAAAAGCGCAGGAGTTGGAAACGGCGTTGCAAGAAGTCAGTTCGACCCAGACCCAATTGGTACAAAGTGAAAAAATGTCTTCTCTGGGACAACTGGTCGCCGGGGTTGCCCATGAAATCAACAATCCCGTCAACTTCATTCATGGCAACCTGGGATATCTGGAAGGCTATACTCAGGATTTGGTAAAACTGGTGCAGGCTTATCAGCAGTTCTGTCCGTCTATCTCGCCAGAATTACAAGCAACCCTCAACGATATTGAATTTGACTTTTTAGTTGAGGATATCACCAAGATCCTGACTTCCATGAAAGTGGGTACTAACCGTATTCGCGAAATTGTATTGTCGTTGCGAAACTTCTCGCGCGTCGATGAAGCAGAGTGCAAAGCTGTTGATATTCATGAGGGCATTGATAGCACATTGATGATCTTGCAACATCGGCTGAAAGCAACGGCAAAGCATCCGGCAATTCAGGTTTTCAAGCAATATGCTCAGTTGCCACTGGTTGAATGTTATCCCGGTCAACTCAATCAGGTATTAATGAACTTACTCTCCAATGCCATTGATGCTTTAGAACAATCTAATCACGAGCGATCGCCGCAAGAGATCGATACCCAACCCAAGCAAATTTGGATTCACACCCAGATGAGCGGATCCGATTCGATCAGAATTGCGATCGCGGATAATGGTGTCGGTATGCCAGAGGCAGTCCAATCTCGTTTATTTGATCCGTTCTTTACAACGAAACCCGTAGGCAAAGGTACGGGGTTAGGGCTATCCATCAGCTACCAAATTGTGGCAAAGAAACACCACGGGAAAATATGGTGTGATTCTAAACCTGGAAAGGGAACAAAATTTGTGATTGAGATTCCGGTTATGCAGCCAATTCAGGGACTAAATTGATATAAAACCTCAAGATAGAGATAGTCTATTTATCAATCAGAAGATAATTTATTTATAAATCAATATTTATTCAAATTGACCGAAGTATTTACACTCAACGAATTAATGGTATGGCAAAAGCAATCTAATCTCTGTGGGGTTTGCACATTTCTCACCGCAAAAGTTATACAATTCCAGCAGATTCTCTGTTATTCACTCACTAATAAAACACCTTGCAGTAGGGACTGGATTTCAGCTTTGCTTGCTCCATCCCCATCGCGAGTGCTGCATGACGGTAAAACAGATACTTCATCTGCTAAACCCGCCCCTACAAACCGTTGGTTCGGCACACAGTACTCTTTAAGTTGGCATAAAATGGTCAAGCTGCAACTCCGAAAGGTTCCTGTTCGCCTGGTGCTAGTAATACCGTTCCTGGTTCAAGTCTTTGCAGCGGTTGGGCTAACAGGTTACTTCTCACTGCGTAACGGGCAGCAAGCCGTAAATGATCTGGCGATCCAATTGCAAGACGAAATTGAGAACCGAATTTACGATAACCTCAAGACATTTTTAGGGACACCCCTGCAAATTAATCAACTGAATGAGTCTGCTCTCAAGCTCAACCATATTCACCTGGAAGATTTATCTGGTTTAGAACGCCATTTCTGGCAGCAGATGCAAGTTTTCCAACAGGTCACCCAAATTAGTGCTGGGACAGAAGCCAGAGCGTTTATCGCGGTTGATCGACTGGAAGATAGATCGCTGGTAACCCGTGTGTCCAGTCAGGCTTCCAACTATACCCTCAATGCTTACAAGACTGGCGACACAGGAAACAGGCTGAAACTAATTCAATCGAAAAGAAACTATGATCCGCGCCTCCGTCCCTGGTATCGGGAAGCGGTAAATGACCGCAGGGCCACCTGGAACGAAATTTTTCCACACTTCTTTGACCCAACTCTGTTACTGGCAACCAGTCAACCATTCTACGATGCCTCAGGTCGCTTACAGGGTGTTTTATTTGTTAACTTACGGCTCTCCCTGGTTGGTGAATTTTTGCGATCGCTGCAAATTGGCACGACGGGTCAGGCGTTTATCATTGAGCGATCCGGGGCACTGGTAGCAACCTCAACGGCGGAACAACCGTTTCAAAAGCTGAATGACAAAACAGAGCGTCTTGCCGCTATTCATAGTCGAAACCCCGTCACCCAGGCAACTGCAAAGTATCTGCTGACCCAATTTGGCGATTTTAAGCAGATCCGTGGTCGCCACTCCCTGGGGTTCAATCTGCATAGCAACTACCAGTTTGTCCACGTTACTCCCTTGCATGATGAGCGGGGGTTGGACTGGTTGGTGGTTGTCACCGTGCCCGAATCGGATTTTATGGCCCAGATTCATGCCAACACCCGTACCACTATTTTGTTGTGCTTAGGGGCTTTGGCGATCGCGTCAGTTCTGGGTATTTACACTTCTCGTTGGATTGTCCAACCAATTTTGCAACTCAATGCTTCCGCTGAATTAATTGCCAGCGGCAAGCTTGATCAACAAGTCATTCCCTCGCGGGTCGATGAATTGGGAACATTGGGGCGATCGTTCAATCAAATGGCTAAACAACTCAAGGCATCCTTTGAAGAACTGGAACAACGGGTAGAAGAACGCACCGCTGAATTAGCCCAGGCAAAAGAACGGGCAGATGCTGCTAACCAGGCAAAGAGTGAATTTCTCGCTAACATGAGCCACGAATTACGGACTCCCCTCAATGGCATCTTGGGGTACGCTCAAGTTTTGCAACGGTCGGGTAGTCTGGCAGGTCAGGATCGCGATGGGGTCAACATCATTTACCAGTGTGGGTCTCACCTCTTAACCCTGATTAACGACATTTTAGACCTCGCTAAAATTGAAGCCCGCCAGCTTGAACTTACCTCCAATCCCCTCTATCTACCTGATTTTTTACCCAGCGTGCTGGAAATGTTCCACATTCGCGCTCGTCAGAAGGGGATTGAGTTTATTTATCAACCCAGTTCGTGCTTACCGGAAACTGTGCTGGCTGATGGGAAGCGGTTGCGACAGGTGTTAATTAACCTGTTGGGCAACGCCATCAAATTCACGAATCAGGGAACTGTCACCCTCCGAATTGAGGTTCTGACACTCTCCACTGATAATGCGGATATTCTATTTGAGGTGACTGATACGGGTGTTGGCATTGCGGAGGTCGATTTCACCCGACTGTTCAGAGCGTTTGAGCAGGTGGGCGATCGCCAGCGACAATCGGAAGGCACTGGATTGGGGCTCGCCATCAGTCAACGCATTGTGCAACAGATGGGAGGTAACATTCAGGTCGTTAGTCAGTTGGGCAAAGGCAGTCAGTTCTTCTTTACGGTTAATCTACCGCTAGTAGAGAATTGGATGCAACATCAGGGCATAGAACCGATCGAACGTATCGTGGGATATAAGGGCGATCGGCGCACTATTTTAGTAGTAGATGACCATTGGGATAATCGTGCTGTGCTACTGAACCTGTTACATCCACTTGGGTTTACCCTGATCGAAGCAGCGAATGGGCAAACTGCGTTGGAGCAACTTCATACTACTTCCTGTGATCTGATCATTACAGATTTGTTCATGCCGGTGATGAATGGCTTTGAATTATTGCAGCAAATCCGTGATACAGAAGCACTTAAACAGACGAAGGTAATTGTTTCCTCGGCATCGGTTTCACAAAAGGATCAGCAAATGGCGCTGGAGCATGGTTGTGATGCGTTTCTGGCTAAACCAGTCGATGCCAGATTACTGTTTCAGCAAATGGCAACGCAGATGCAGTTAGAGTGGATCTATCAACCCAGACAGGTCGATGAGATGCTATCCGAGCCAGTGCTTGAAAAAGTTGTGCTGCCCCCTCAAACCGTTTTGGCAACTTGTCTACAACTTACCCAACAGGGTTACATCCAGGACTTGCAAGAACAGCTTGAACAATTAGTGGAACAGGAGCCGCAATACCGTTCCTTCGCTGAACCACTTCTTCGCTTAGCGCATGAATTTGAGGGGGAGGAAATTGAATCATTGTTACAGAATTATTTGCATGAATACTTTGCTTTTGCCGAAATGACACCTGAATCTTGATGTTTGATTGCTAATTTGTGAGTGAGCTATGGGAATGGTCTTTCTGAAGTTGCTGGGTTATGCCATTGGTAGCGTACTCATGTATTGGGGGATTGTCCTGGTTCTACTGGGCCCGGTGATGGTAGTTGTGCTTCTCATCGTGTTGGTTAACCAGGTCTGGAACAAAATTACAGGTAAAGATGAGGAGTGGAAATGGTTTTTAGACTGGTTTGATGCATTTATGCAGATGATCAATCGGTGCAAATTTGAGTGGCTGGGTTGGTTACCGGGCATTTTGATCCAGGGGTGGTATGCCGGGTATGCGGCTAACCTGGTGCAGTCATCCATCTCAGATGCATCGCTTGCTTACGCGATCGCCATACATGGAATGGGGGTGATAGGCATGGGTGTAGCAGTTGGGGTTTTTTATGGGCTCTACAATCAGGTTGTAGAAGTTAAAATGAATCAATGGATTTATGTCTTAGTCGGTACTATCTCCTTCAGTGCCTATGGTGTTCTTCTACAACAGCCCGAAACGGCAGCACTGTTGAGCGAAAGTTGGGAACGGGTGTTTGCTGCTTTCCTTGTTGCCGCAATTTAATCCCAATCTGAAAATTACTATATAGAGCCTATTTGACATCTTTTATAATAGGAATAAGGTGCTCCAACTGAC
>CAZGDE010000496.1:0-4936 GCA_964524315.1 uncultured bacterium | reverse complement strand
CAACACTGGTGGATGTGATGCTGCTAGGGCATTGGATTGAGATGGCATCGGTGCAAGGAGCCAGTCGAGCGTTAGAGCATCTAGCAGATCTGGTTCCTTCTATAGCACACAAGTTTGTAAACGGACGAACTGAAGATGTTTCTGTGAATGAGTTGAAGGAAGATGACTCAATTCTGATCCGTCCGGGAGAACAAATTCCGATCGATGGTGAAGTGGTAGAAGGTGCATCCAGCGTCAATGAAGCTTTTCTGACAGGAGAATCCCGCCCCGTTACGAAACAGGTCGGTGATGAAGTGGTAGCAGGTGCTGTCAATGGCGAGGGGGCACTCACTGTCAAAGTGACTCGTACTGGAGAGCAAACGACCCTCAGTCAAATTATGCGACTGGTTGAGGAAGCACAGTCATCTAGAAGCCGCTATCAGGCATTAGCAGACCAGCTTGCTTACTGGCTAACAATTATTGCTATTGCTGTTGGCACCCTTACCTTCGTTGTTTGGAGGGCAGTTAGCCCTGACCTGACCTTCGCCATTAACCGGGCAGTCACTGTGCTGGTCATCACCTGCCCCCATGCGTTGGGGCTGGCAATTCCATTGGTCATCGTGAATGCGACCGATCTCTCTGCTAAGCATGGTATTCTCGTTCGCAGCCGAGAAGCCTTTGAGCGTGCCCGAAACATTAAAGCGATCGCCTTTGATAAAACTGGAACACTCACGGAAGGTCGGTTTGGTGTCCAGCGAATTTACACTGATGGGATTGATGAAACTGAGGGGCTGGTGATCGCCGCTGCCCTAGAAGCACTTTCTGAACATCCCTTAGCTCAAGCAATTGTCCAAGAAGCTGACCATCGTCAATTGCAGTTACCAAAAGCTGGCGATTTCCAGGCTATTCCAGGAAGTGGTGTGGAAGGACGGGTAAACAGTCAGCGTTATCGAGTTGGACGACCAGAATGGGCGAAAGAACTCAAGGTACAATTTCCAGAATCACTGCAACGAGGGCTGCAACAAGCTGAATCTCGTGGCGAAAGTGCAATCATTTTACTGGATGATCGTCAGGTGCTAGCCGTGTTTGGGTTAGCAGATCAGGTACGTGAACAAGCACGAGAAGCGGTTGAGAATCTGCGGAAGATGGATGTTGAGGTGGTCATGATCACCGGAGACGCAGAAGCGGTTGCGAGGACGGTTGCGAATGATCTAGGAATCGATCGTTACTATGCCCGTGTCCTACCTCAAGACAAAGCTTCCATTATTCGGCGACTGAAACAGGAGAAACCCACTGCATTTGTCGGTGATGGCATTAATGATGCCCCTGCTCTCACCGAGTCGGATTTAGGACTAGCGATCGGGGCGGGAACGAATGTCGCGATCGAGTCCGCCGACTTGGTATTGGTCAAGAGTAATCCACTCGACGCAACCTACGCCCTAAAGTTGGCGAAAGCAACCTACAACAAAATGATCCAGAATTTATTCTGGGCAACAGGTTATAATGTGATCGGAATTCCTCTAGCGGCTGGTATTGCTGCCCCATTCGGTATCCTGCTCTCGCCCGCAGTCGGAGCTTTGTTCATGAGCATTTCGACCGTGGTGGTGTCCATTAATGCTATTCTGCTGCGCCGAGTAAAGCTGGGATAGATAAGTTAAGCTTTTGTGTAACTTGTGAAGAATTAGTGGTTATACCGTTGACCTTAAGGGAATAATGGGTCAAAAGATTGCGCTGCGTGTATTCCTCTTCCAGAAGAGCCGTTGTAATCAATTTTTTAACCCACATCAGAAAATTGCTCCTATGACAGTTAGCTTGCAGAGCGTTATTCAGAAGTATAAAGGGGATTCAGAGTCAGTTTATAACACTTGGTTCATCAACAATGAGGAACGTCTCAAAGCATTCCGCTCTATTAGGCGTGGGGTTCTAAGCGTAATTGAGGACATCAAAGGCGGAACGTTTGGGAATGATTTCAAAGGTTCGTCTCTAGAATTTGTTCTGACTTGTATCACTGAGCAGAAGCAAGTTTTTGAGGGAGCCGCACACCCCTTTTACTGGAAACCAAAGCTGAGGATTCCAGATATTTATGAGAACGAGGCAAACAAAGTTGCTTTTGGTCAATTTCTGGAAAATTGCCTCAATGCAACAAAAGAAGAGCAACTGATTAAGGAAATTATCAAACTCGCTGGCAAAAATATTAAAGGGTTAGGTCCGGCAGTTGCCAGCATCCTTTATTTCTTGCACCCAACGCTGATTCCTCCATTTAATACTGCGATCGTTAATGGATTTAATCGTTTGTTTAATGAGAAGCAAAAATTGGGTTCCTGGGATAGCTACCTGAGGATGCGAGAGATTATTCTGCAAGTCAATCAGCAACACAAGAAGGATTTATCCAATGATCTTGGAGCGATCGCTGGGCTGTTGTTTGAAATTGGTTCAAACAAACTGATCATTGACGATCAGCAATTAATTGATGATGCAGACAGAGCTAAAGTTGAAAAGCTTCTCAGAAAGCGACATGCAGAAGTTTTATCTGAAGAGGAAGAAGAAGACTTGCACACTGAGATGCAATACCATCTGCTTAGAATCGGTCATTCCCTCGGTTACGATGTGATTGCCGCTCTGAACGATCGCTCTAAATCTCATCAAGGAGACAAGTTCTCATTTTTCTGTCTTCCCTGTCTCCCACCATTAGAAATTGACAAGGACACCTTTAACACCATCAATCTGATTGATGTCCTCTGGCTGGACAAAAGTGCAGGACAAATTATCAGTGCCTTTGAGGTCGAAAAGAGTACCTCTATCTATTCTGGAATTCTGCGACTGACAGATTTAGCAGTCTCGTTTCCCAATAACCTTAAAACGCTGTTTTTAGTCGTTCCAGATAAGCGTGAAAAGGAAGTTCTTTTGCAGCTCAAACGACCTGCTATTCAGCAGCATAAAACGTTAATTCAGTACATTCTCTTTTCTGATCTTCGTCAGCACTGTGATGCTATTTGTAAATTTGGTGAAGATCATGCTGTGATGGCAAAGATTGCGAAGACAGCATGACTCCTTTTCTGCATGAAGTTTAGCTGCCGTATTTACACAAATACACTGCCTCTCGATATTCAAAACTGTCCTCCCTAGCATCAGGAGGCAATACGCAGTAGCCCGGAATGTGCTGGGTTTGTGGCTGTTTAATAGCTGGTTTGTCTAGAGATCTTATTGCAGAAGAACCATTTTGGGTTTGTGGCACCGCATTGTTTTCAGAAGTGGGCTGCGTCGTTTGGTCAGGCGGTTGAGAAGAGGATGGTTGTGAAGCTTGAGGATGAACCCTTGCTACTAATGGCTCATTCCCAGGTTGAGCAAAGGCTTGTGGCACAGAAATTCCAGTAGTTAGCACTAAAGAAAATGCTGTCGCAGAAAGTAGAAGTTTCATCGAAGTTACCCCTCTCGAAGAATCAAAGTAGCTCTATAAATTAACCACCTATTACTAATATCTCAACTTCTAATGAAACAATGATGAAAACCATTAATGAATTACAAAAATAGTTAATTAATTCAAAAAAGCATTTGATAAAAATATTCTCCAGCTTCACATCATAGTTTTTGAAGCAATTAATCCATCCAATCGATAAAATTCTATAGGCTAGCTCGCATAGATTGGATTGAGCCGATATGTGCTACCCTGAGTAGTCTGGTTTTAGCTGAGGCTCAAAAGCGAGATGATGCAATTTGTAGCCAGCTTTGAATCATTTTTGTATTAAAGATAAGCAACATTATAAGCAAAAGATGAAGTTGCCAAGGTGCTAAGATTACACTCAAAATTAGATTGACAGTTGATGCGAAGTCAATGATTTCTGCAAGATCATCAACTGCTTTTTGTGAAAGATAAGCAGATATTAATCCAATTCCCAATGGGATGAGGAAAAGCAAGGACTCCAATATCACCATGAAACTAAAAACAAAAGCGTAAAGGAACCTCAAGTATGCAACTTGAGCAATTTATGAAAGAGCAAAACCTTTCTGATTACCTATACTTATTTTCATAGCTATAGATGAAGCTGGAGTGAAATCCATACTTAAAACTTAGAAAGAATCTCTGTTGCAATCAGAGATGCCTTATTCAGAAGGCATCTTAGAGTTTAAGGTGATTTAGTTGTTGGAAGATTGCTCACAGCACGTTGTAGAGCTGCTAGGGCACGGTTGTAGCTTAGAATTGCTCTTAATCGATTGACATCTGCGCGAGTTAAATCATTTTGGGCAGTAATTACATCGAGCTGAGTGCCAACTCCTTGTTGAAAGCGAAACCGAATGTTCTCCAAAACATTCTGAGCTTCTTTCAAGGCGGCAGATGCTGTTTGAATGCTGCGATCGCTTGCTTGAAGCGTTTTATAGGCTTGTTCTACCTGAAAGCGAACTTGATTACGAGTTTGGGCAAAGCGAGTTTCAGCGATCGCTCGGTTTGCTTCTTGCTGGTTCGCAGCAGCCCTCGCAGCCCCACCATCAAACATATTCCAACGTAGTCTAGCTCCAACCGCATATCCATCTAATGTACCAAAAGGTTCATTAAACTCGTTTAGGATCTGGTAACTAGCGAATAAGTTGATTTGGGGTCTGGTGTTCGCGATCTCTGCTTGTCGCTGTTGCTGTGCAATCGTTCGTTGTGCCAATTGCTGTTGCAACTCCACCCGATTTTGGTAGGCAAGGATAATACTTTCTTCCAGGGAGAGGTTCCATTTACCGGCTGGTTGAACGGGATCTGCTGTGCTGATGTCGGCTGCCTCTCCCAAGCTCAGTAATTGCACTAACTGCCGACGGGCAATCTCTTGTCGGTTTTGAGCATCGATCAGTTCCTGCTCTGTATTACTAAGCTGCACCCTGGCTCGACTGATGTCGATTCGAGTACCAATTCCACCCTCTTCTAATGCAATAGCATCTTGCAAACTGCGCTGATTATTAGTGATGGCTGCTTGAG
>CAZGDE010000495.1:0-4940 GCA_964524315.1 uncultured bacterium | reverse complement strand
TGGCATCATTATTCGGCAGGCGGTTAATGCCATCTCCTCCCAGTCACGAGCCGCGAGTGGGGTGCGCGTACAGCGGTTAGATGAGGATGACGCGATCGCAGCAGTCGCACTGGTGCCAATCTCGACTGAGGAAGCCGCCGCCCTGGATGAAACGGTGACGGACGAAGAATAGGATCGCGATTGGTTGCAAATCCTTTGGTAGGGGCGGTTCGTGAACCGCCCCTACTGCCGTTTATGACCTTTTGAGCCATGCCCATTCATCGGGTTGATCTCTATCCGCCTGCTGTCCGATTTTTTTCTAACCACGTGAGAATACGGAGATGTTTTGGGCACTATAACCCTACTGGTTCATTGCCAGGTTTTGTGAATCGTCGATCAGGGTGGCTTTATCGATTAAAGCGCAGGTAAAGACCTGCCACAGACATATGTTGATTTGTGCTTTACCCGTGGCAACCGTCCGGATTGGTGGTGCTGGGAAGGCTTAATTTTTATAAACAGCAGAGGGATTTTTCTCCTTACTCGCAGCGATCGAGGCTAATTCATGAAACAAAATTTGTTGCAGCGATATTCGGGACGAGCGTTGCTGGTTGGTTTTTTCCTATTATTTACGATTCCCTTTGCTGCCATTACCTCCAATTTAATCGCTGAGATTAGTACGAGTATTGATTTTTCGGCAAAAGAGCGGTTAGGTGTACGCTACAACAGTCACCTCCGGTTGCTTCTCGAACAGGTAATTCAGCATCAGGCATTAGCTCAAAAGGCCCAAACTGATCCGGCAGCCAAAGCGCAGATTTTGAGTCAGCAAACCGCGATCGCCGCCACATTGAAACAAATTGACGCCTTGGAGCGCGATTGGGGCCAATCGCTCAAAACGTCTGCCCAATGGAATCGGCTTAAGGATGACTGGCAGGTTTTAAAAGCCTTACTAAAAACGATTTCGGCTGAAACAACGCAACAACTTCATGCCGAACTGATTAATAGCTTGCTGGCGTTAATGGCCCATGTGGGGGATACGTCCAACCTGATTCTTGACCCCGATTTGGATTCCTATTACCTGATGGATGCGGTAGTCAATGACCTGCCCAGCATGACGAAAAGTACTGCCTATGCCCGGTCACAGGCGCAGACAGTCATCCAGCGTGGGTTTATGACGTTAGACGACAAGGTGCAACTACTCAATCTGGCCAATGGGATTGAAATCTCCCTCAATTCTGTTACACGTGGTAAAAAAGTTGCCACTGAGTTCAATCACCGCTTAGATGCCGAACTCTTAGACTACTTCCAGAGCAATGCCAGCAGCAGTGGGCAGTTTTACCAGCTTGTGCGGCGGATTGGGGCACAAGCAGTCGAAGTGGATCCCATGATAGTCAGGCAGTTGGGCAACCAGGCGATCACCGAGCAGTTCAAACTCTATGATATAGCCGCACCAACCCTCGACAAGCTACTACAATCTCGGATTGAACGCTTAGTTACCAAAAAAATGTACGTGAGGAGTTTTGCATTGCTAATTCTACTCTGCGTAACAGCTATCTTTATCGTGCTTGCCCTGAACTTAAATCGGCGGAAACGGGCAGAGAGGCGATTGGGTGTGCAATACGAAACGGCACGGGTACTGGCATCAGCCATTACTCTAGACGATGCTGCCCCCAAAATTTTACAAGCTATTTGCGAGAGTCTGGAGTGGGATCTGGGAGATCTCTGGATTGTCAATCCTCGAACTAAGCTACTGGAGTATGTACAAAGTTGGGGCACGGGCACTGCCAAAGCCTCTATCTTTGAATCGGCCAGTTCAAGTATGACGTTTGCACCCGGTGTGGGCATGAACGGTCGGGTTTGGAGCCAGGGAGAACCCATCTGGATTGCTGACGTTACCAAAGATGAACACTTTCTCCGGGGTGAGATTGCCGCTGCAGCAGGACTGCGATCGGCCTTTGGGTTTCCCTTGCGAACGGGTGACCAGGTAATTGGCGTATTATCATTCTTTCACCGCAAAATTCGTCAACCCGATGCCGAATTGTTGCAAATGCTTTCAACCGTTGGTGACCAGATCGGGCAATTCATTAAACGCCAACAGATGGAAGAAACCCTCCAGGGAATCGCTCAGGGTATTTCTGCCAACACGGGCGAAGCCTTTTTCCAGTCATTGGTGCAACACCTGGTAGAAGTGTTGGATGTTGACTATGCCTTTGTGGGCAAGTTAGTAGCCGCCGATCGCCTCTCGACAGTTGCGGTTTGCGATCATGGCAAAGTTGTCGCTAATTTGAACTATGACTTGGTGCATTCACCCTGTAATGAGGTGAATAGCAAAGCATTGTGTGTTTATTTGCAGCAGGTACAAAAGCAGTTCCCTGCCGATCGCTGGTTGGCGGAGATGCAGGTTGACAGTTTTCTTGGTGCCCCCCTGTTTAACTCCACAGGAACGGCACTGGGCTGGCTGGTGATCATGAGTCGAGGGGCGATCGCCAATCCTCCCTTAGCCGAATCCATGCTGAAAATCTTTGCTACCCGCGCTGCGGCTGAACTGGAACGGCAACAGTCAGAGGCGGCCCTGCGCGAGCAAGAATCACTCCTGCGGATGGCCCTCAGTGCGGCGCGGATGGGTGCCTGGGACTGGAATATTGTGACTGGCGAAGAAAAATGGTCGCCGGAAGTGGCGGAAATTTTTGGTGTTGATCCAAACACGACCCATATTTCCTACGAGTCATTTTTCCAGCGCATCCATCCAGAGGATCGGGAACAGATGGATCAGGCCCAGAAACGTACTTTCCAAGATGGTTCGGAATATAACGTGGAATACCGCATCATTTTGGCTGATGGCACCCTTCGTTGGGTAAACAGTCGGGGGAATGTCATGCGAGATGCGGCGGGCAACCCCATACTGATGACGGGGGTAACGATGGATGTCACAGGCCGTAAACGTGCGGAAATGGCCCTCCTGGAAGCAGAAGAGAAATATCGCAGCATCTTTGAGAACGCCGCCGATGGTATTTTCCAAACCACCCAAACCGGGCAATATATCAGTGCGAACCCGGCCCTTGCCCGTATCTACGGGTATGACTCACCCCAGGCATTAATTGACACTTTGTCCAACCACATTGAGCAGCAACTCTATGTCGATCCCCATCGTCGGGAAGAATTCATCAAGCTCATGGCGCAGTATGACGAAGTGAACGATTTTGAATCTGAAGTTTATCGTCAGGATGGCACCACCATTTGGATTTCAGAAAACGCCCGGGCGGTAAAGGATTTGGACGGAACATTGCTCTACTACGAGGGCATTGTTAAAGATATTACGGAACGCAAACAAGCTGCCGAAGAACTGTTCAAGGCCAAAGAAGTAGCAGAAACGGCTAATAAAGCCAAGAGTCAATTCCTGGCGAACATGAGTCACGAATTGCGGACTCCCCTCAATGCCATCATCGGCTACAGCGAAATGCTGCAGGAAGATGCCCAGGATATGGGGTTTGAGGAAATTGTGCCCGATCTTCAAAAAATCCACAGTGCCGGTAAGCATTTGTTGGGCTTAATCAACGATATTCTCGACATTTCTAAAATCGAAGCGGGCAAGATGGATCTCTACTTAGAGACCTTTAGTGTCCCGGCCATGATTGAAGAAGTCCAGGCGACAATCCGGCCTCTGGTCGAAAAGAATGGCAACAGGCTCGTTGTTAACTGTGGGGTTGGCCTGGAGACAATGCACGCCGACCTGACCAAAGTCCGGCAGACTTTATTGAATCTCCTGTCGAATGCCAGCAAGTTTACCGAAAAGGGAACTATTACATTAACAGTGAATCAGGTAGATGGGAGCGATGAATCTAACACTCTCTCGACTGATCAGCAGTCCGTGTTGGCATCCCTAACGGCTGCTCCCTATATCACCTTCACCGTTTCCGACTCTGGTATTGGCATGACGCCTGAACAGGTCGCCAAATTATTCCAGGCATTTACTCAGGCAGATGCGTCGACAACCCGTAAGTATGGTGGTACGGGGTTGGGACTGGCGATCAGTCGGCGCTTTTGCCAAATGATGGAAGGGGATATTACGGTTCAGAGCATCTTGGGTGAGGGGTCTACATTTACAGTCTATTTGCCGCTACAAGTGCGCGATCGCAAAACTGAACTGGAGCCCTCCTCCGTGGAAAGCGATTCAACCCGGATACTAATGCCTACGGATCATAACGGCATTACGGTTCTGGTGATTGATGACGAACCAACCGTGCGTGACCTGATGGTGCGTTATCTGGCCAAGGATGGTTTTCAGGTGGAAACGGCATCCGGTGGCCAGGAGGGTTTACTGCTGGCAAAGGAACTGCGCCCGGATGTGATTACGCTGGATGTGATGATGCCCACGATGGATGGATGGTCAGTTCTGGGAGCCCTCAAAGCTGACCCTGACCTGGTCGATATTCCCGTCATCATGCTGACTATCGTAGATAATCGCAACCTTGGCTTTTCGTTGGGAGCATCGGATTATTTAACCAAGCCGATTGACTACAAACGACTGACGGCAGTGTTGGACAAGCACCAACCCAAACCCGTGACCGACGTTCCAGTCGGGCATGTATTGATCGCCGAAGATGATGCCCCCACGCGGGAAATGTTCCGGCGGATTCTGGCGAAAGAAGGTTGGACGGTGAGCGAAGCGGAAAATGGGCGCGTAGCAATGGAACGAGTCGCCGAGATGAAACCAGACCTGATCTTGCTGGACTTAATGATGCCGGAAATGGACGGATTTCAGTTCGTTGCTAAACTCCGGAGCCACCCAAACTGTCGCCAGATTCCGATCGTGGTGATCACGGCGA
The DNA here is from genome assembly GCA_964524315.1 of uncultured bacterium. GTDB lineage: Bacteria > Cyanobacteriota > Cyanobacteriia > Leptolyngbyales > Leptolyngbyaceae > CAZGDE01. The sequence goes on along the minus strand of CAZGDE010000495.1, from coordinate 138 downwards.
TGGATCTGACACCAAGCGATCGCCTGCGATTGAACGGCTATGTCGAACAAATCCTGGAAAAAGGTGCCTATAGCCGTGACGATTTGCTACAAGAAGTGCGTGATCTTGTATTTACCTGTATTCGCCAACGTGCTACGG
>CAZGDE010000494.1:0-4966 GCA_964524315.1 uncultured bacterium | reverse complement strand
GACACTCATTACCCGCTGGCAGATGGAGATCGAAGCGCTCGCCCAGTTAGATAAAGCGAAGCTGTTAGCCCAATCAGGCGGTGTGAATGATCTCACTGCTGGCATTGCCGAAGCCTCCCAGGTGAAACGGAACAATCCTCGCTGGCAGGAGGCACAGCAACAAATCAGCCGTTGGCGATCCCAGATCGAAACCGTTGAAGACCGGCCCCTGTTGGAATATGCCGATCAAATTGCCGCAGCAGGTGATAATGACTCGCTTAGTGCGGCGATTGATCAGGCCAAACAAATTGGTGAGGGACGGGCACTTTATGGTGAAGCGCGCCGCCGCATTCAGCAATGGACTGCCCAAATTCAGCGCACCCAAGATCAACCCATTCTGGATCAGGCCCGGGCCTATGCAAATTCTGGGGATCTGACGGCAGCAGTCAGTACCGCCCAGCAAATTCGATCCGGGCGATCGCTCTATCAGGAAGCCCAGTCAGACATCCGTAAGTGGCGCGATAGCCTGCAAGCAGAGAAAGCCGTAACTACCCTGCAAGAAGCCCGGAATTTAGCCAATACGGGATCACCCACATCCTTAGCCAGTGCCATTCAGATGGCCGACCAGATACCCGGTTCCAGTCGCATCCGCACCGAAGCCAATACCGCCATTAATGAATGGAGCCAGCAGTTATTACAGGTAGCTGTGACCCAGTCCAACTATGACCTGGCAGGGGCGATCGCGATTGTCGAAAAGATTCCGCCCCGTGCCACAACCTATAACCAGGCACAACAACTGGTTCGTACCTGGCGGCAAATGCTGGGACGCTAAAGCATCATTCATCCCAAATCGTCAATAACGCCCACTCCGGCTCAGGCGTTCGCGCACATGGGGAGGCTGGCGTCTACTACTAGTGCGGCTGGGGAAATCACTCTCGTCATAGATCTCCCCGACCAGTTCCTCTAAAATATCCTCCAGGGTGACCAAACCTACCGTGCCACCATACTCATCCACGACAATGGCGATATGGAGGCGATGCTGCAGCATTTCCTTCAGCAAATCTGCCACTCGCTTAGTCTCAGGTACATACACGGGCGGATCCATCGCCTCGGTGACAGGGCCATTATGCTGCCCCTCGCTCTTGAGATAACTCAGTTGCTGAAGTGCCCGCTTTAAGTGGACGATCCCAACAATTTCGTCCTTCGACTCTTCCTGTACTGGAATGCGCGAATAACCCGTTTCCAGGCAAAGATCAATGAGTTCCTGTAAGGTGGCATGACGGGCGATCGTCCGCATATCAATGCGAGGTTTGACCACATCCCGCGCACTTAACGTATCTAGCATCAACGCCTTATTGAGTAGCTGATGTTTGTCCAGATCCAGTTGCCCCTTACCACCCAGGATTTCAATCATTAATTGCAAATCTTGAAGCGACTCCCCCTGTTGCTCCACTCCGCTCTGAAAGGTACGAATCGCTGATTGCGTAATTTTTTCAAATAACCAGATGATCCCCAATACCGATAACAACCGGGATAACCAGTAAATCGGATAGGCCACCAGCGTAAAGATAGGCATCACATTGTTTATCGCCAGCGACTTTGGCACAATTTCGCCAAAGGTCAAGGTCAAGAAGGTAATCACAAACGTCGCAACACCGATCGCCCGATTCCCCAACCAGAGACTAAATAGGTTGCTGGTCAGGATAGCCGAACAGTTGTTCACCAGGGTATTACCAACCAACAGCGTGGTAATAAATCGCCGCCGATTATGCAAGACCAGGGTAAAGATCCGGCGTGGATCTCCCTGTTCTTTAATCATGGCCCTCAGTTTCAGGTTGTCCAGCGCGGTAATCGCCGTTTCTGAACCGGAAAAGAACGCTGACAATAACAGCATTAACACCAGCACTGCCAAGTCAAGCCTGACATCCCCTAGCAGGGGTGCAATATCCGACGTAGTCAGCAAATAGGAAACAGAAAATAAATTCACAAGATGCCCTGAGGCGATACAAAACCGAATTTAGCCCTCATTACCGTTGATGATAACTTTACTTTACGAGAGCATCCATAGAGTTGTCGCCTTTTTACCGTAATTGGCATCTAATGCTAATTCCATCCTGATCACTGCCGCTCCAACCTGTATCAGTGAACAAGACCATTGGGTGCTGGTTGAACTGGACGTAAACAAACCTGGTAGTGCAAAGCCTGGGGAAAATGATCGCCCCAGGAAAGGCCGTACACCAAAACATTTCAGCAAGATCTCAGCAATATTTGACTCATGTCATCTAAATCTGTTCGTTATGCCCTGTTTGTCCTGGGTGGCCTGTCGGCTTTAATTGCCCAGGCATTGGCGCGAAATTCCAACGGTTCGCCTCTAACGGCAGCATCCTTACCAGAGTCCAATGCTCAGAAGCAGGATCAGATCCAGCCAATCACCACCCACCTGATGACGCTAACACACGCCGTCGCACCACCTGAGTGGTTATCGTCGCTACCTGCATCCTTATCCCCCCAACAGAAAGCACAACAGAACTTGCTGCAGATAGCCCATGCCCTGGATCAAGCAGAGCGGGATCACGCCAAACGCCTGACCAAGCCGCTTTCACCGCTGCCGGAATTATTTCCAGAGCTTCCCCCCCTCCTACCAGAGTTGTCCGGTCATAGCGCCACCCCTGACCCGCAGGCAATTGATGCCGTGGTTAACGCAATTGTGGCAGCAACTCTGAGACAAGCCGTTCCCCAACCAGACGCGATCGCGCCATCGTCACCAAATTCCCGTTCCGCCCCCAAAAACCAACCATCACCACAGACAGCTCAACAAGCGGCATCGCTGCAACAAGCTCCTGTCGCGCTGGAACCCATGGTGGTCAAACCAGTTTCCAGTCAATCAGGCCCCAGTCAATCAGGCTTCAGTCAATCAGACTCCAGGCAACCACTCCCACAAGAGTCAGTTACCCAAAAACCAGTCCCCCAAGAGCCAGTCGCACCCCTCGCATCGGCATCCCTCCTTCCAGAACAACCCGACCCCAAAGCACCTGTCTCCAAAGCACCAGCAACCGTTAACTCAACAGCTGCATCCGTCGCAGCCAAACTGCCAACGGAGCCATCCGTCACCGATATTGCCACCCATCCATCTCAAACGGCGATCGCTGCGCTCCTGCAACGGCAAATTATTCAGGGTTTTCCCGATGGCACCTTCCGGCCTGATGCTCGCATCACTGATGAGGAATTTACCTTGATGTTGGAACGGGCATTCCGCCGTAATGACACCACCGTGGCGATGATTCAACGTCCACCGAATGTAGTTACACGGGCACAGGCCGCCGAGTTAATCTATCAACAGTTACAACGCTCAGAGATAATTATGCGAGCCCACACCCGCACGCTGATTGCCTCTCGCACACCTACTGGCGGAGCGGTTGCTCTACCAGAAACCGTAGCGATCACAGCGGATGGGATGAACGCTTTCGCCGGTGGGGCGTTACCCACAGCCACCGTAACCACGCCAATGCCCCCACGGGTATTAGCAGCACAATCCAATCGTCCTCAAACCTTGCGCCCAGTGAGGGTAGCGATCGCTGGGGCAATTAGCCGTCCCGGCTCCTACCTGTTGGTGCCCACGGCAGGTAATCAGTTTCCTACCGTCACCCAGCTGATTCGGCAAGCGGGGGGTATGCACCAAACGGCAAACCCCAGTCTGATTCAAATTCGTCGCTCCCAGGATAACGGGACGGAGACGACGATGACCGTCAACCTCTGGGAATTATTCAAAGCGGGCGATCGTCAGCAAGATCCAGTATTGCAACATGGTGACCTGGTATTTGTGCCCCCCGCAGCGGCAAACTCACCCGCGATCGCTCAACAACTGGCAGCGGCCCACTTCGCACGGCTAAACCAACCCATTACGGTCACTGTTCTCGGTCAGGTCAGCCGTCCAGGTGACTATACCCTGGACCTTACTGGCAATAGGGTAGGGGATACGAATACTACTGACTCCAGCGACAAGACCATTGGTAATGCCTGGTTAACTATTACCGAAGCCATTCGACGCGCCGGTGGCATAACCCCTCGCGCCGATCTACGCCAGATACAGGTCAAGCGCACTTCCCGTTCCGGGCCTCCCCAGGTGATTAATATCAACCTGGGAAATTTGGGGCAAACGGGCGACCTGGGTCGAGATATCGTCTTGCAGCAGGGAGACACCATTACCATTCCAGAGATATCCGTCCTCGCGCCAACTAACGTCGTCCGACAGGAAGCCTTCTCCCCCTAATGGCCCACCACCTCAAACTTTTGTACCTCTAGAATGGGCCCAATCATAGCGAAAGACATGACATCGTCGCGTACCTGCCCCTCCACCTTGACATGCAAGCCAGCTTTTTGTAGATCACTCGCTGGCTTGTAGAGTTCATAGGTTTTGCTGTTAGTGACGAGTGCCCATGTCCCCGCACCAATATTCTTGCGTTCGATTGTACCTTCGACATGAATGCTCATAGGTATCCATCCATCAGGTTGTCAGAGAGTTAAACGCTGTAAAGACTGAAATGCATTAAGGATCGCGGATTAATTAAGATCGGACATTTAATCTTCTGTAGGAGCACCCGGCGTGCGCCCCTACTACAAGAAAATATCGGCGTTATTTAATTCTCATCCCTAAGTTGAGTGGTCAAAAACAATTGGGTGCGGATTATTCATTCTCCACACCCAACCATCCTCACCCCATCCTATGCGGGCTAACCAGAGGTTTCACACTATCCTAAGCTGGATTCCCACTGGGTCTTAAAGCCAGCCGCGCCAGGGCAAAACAGAGTAAAGCATTGATTGCCAGGAAAATACGGGCGATCGCCCCATCTCCCAACCACAGCATGCTTGGCGAAACTACCGCACTAACGGCCAGACAAACTGCCATGCCAATCGCCGTTCCCACCGCAAACCCCTTCCACGGAGCATAACCGAGAAATAGCACAATTAGCCCCAGGGGAATCAATAC
>CAZGDE010000493.1:0-4978 GCA_964524315.1 uncultured bacterium | reverse complement strand
GACTAATTCAAAAAATACGCTACCTGTAGGAGGGGCGAACGGCCGTATAGCCTGCAGCATGGCTCCGCTTTTCTTGTCTGCCCGTCAGGGCTTTTTGCTACCCATAGTGGAAAATTACATTTAGTCTAAACTTCGATTTAAAGCCTCTTAAGTTCGAGTTGGCATTAACTGGCAAAAATCGCCGATCGCCGCCCAAATCGCATCACTCACATCAGTCAGGGCATGGTCACTGTCCAGTTGGATTAATTTGACCCAGGGGCGATCACGTCCAAAGTCCACACTTGCCTGTACAGGAATGACCTCATCATGCTGACCATGCAAGACCAGGGTAGGAATGGGACGTTGAATTTCGGTTTCCTGGTAACGGGCGGCATCCTCTAAAAATTGATAATGCAACGGCATTATCTGCCCTGCCCCATAGTGGTACATCGACAGGTAGCTACTCGTTTGCCATTCCTGCAGTTGCACCTCTCCCAACCGGGTCAACCAGTGAGCCAGAAACCCAAAGGCGGGAGCCAGCAATACCAGTCGTTGCACCTGGGGTTGGCGTTGACCTAACCAGGCAGCCGTTAGCCCGCCCAGGCTGGAACCGATGAGCGTGATCGGACTATCTGTCGCAGCATACTCACTGATTAACTGTTCCACCTGCTGAAGTTGGCGAGTCAGTGTCAGGTGCGAAAAGTCATCCTGGTTTAAGTCGGGAATGAGGAGTGGAATGTCGCACTGGGCAAAGCGGGTTTGCAGATCAACGGCTTTGCGCGATCGCGGGCTGGATGCAAATCCATGCAGATAAATATAAACGGGCTCCTTCTCGACAGACTTCTTCTCAACAGACTTCTTCTCAACAGACTTCTTCTCGACAGACCGTTCGTTGTCAGGCATCCCCATTTACCGATCGCCACTTATCAACCCATTCAATCTAACCCGTTCAATCTATAGCTTAAAGCCATAATTACCACCTTTCCTTTAGGATGAAAGGTGGCTGTTTCTTTGGGATTCGAGTTCGTGACTACCCCCTCTGCGCCTCTGGCACGCACCCCGTTATTTGCCTGCTGTCAAGAACTCAATGCCCGCATGACCGAGTTTTCCGGGTGGGAGATGCCCGTCCAATTTAGCGGCATTACCCGTGAACATGAAGCGGTGCGATCGCGGGCGGGGATGTTCGACATTTCCCACATGGGCAAATTTCGCCTGAAGGGTGCAGATGTCCTCAGTCAAATTCAACATCTGGTACCCTCCGATCTGGGCCGTCTACAACCGGGGCAGGCACAGTACACCGTGCTGTTAAATCCCCAGGCCGGTATTATCGATGACCTGATTTTTTACTATCAAGGGCTGGATGCCGAGGGCCGGCAGGACTGGGTGGTGATTGTCAATGCGGCTACGACCATCAAAGACAAAACCTGGATGCAGCAGAACCTCGATTTAAGCCAGCTAGAGTTTCACGACGATTCCACTACTAAAAGCCTGATTGCCGTCCAGGGCCCGGAGGCGGTCAAGCATCTACAAACGTTGGTCTATGAAGACCTGTCTGACGTAAAGGCATTTGGGCATCTGACGGGTACGATTCTGGGGCAACCTGGCTTCCTGGCTCGCACTGGTTATACCGGCGAAGATGGGTTTGAAGTTATGACCGATCCCGCAACGGGGGTAGATCTGTGGCAGTCACTCCTGACAGCCGGTGTCACTCCATGTGGACTGGGAGCGCGGGATACGTTACGTCTGGAAGCGGCAATGGCACTCTATGGACAGGATATTGACGACACAACCACGCCCCTGGAGGCCGGATTAGGCTGGCTGGTGCATTGGGACACCAAAGGTGACTTTATCGGGCGATCGCCCCTGGAACAGCAAAAGCAAACGGGGGTCAGCCGCAGGTTAGTCGGGTTGCAAATGCAGGGACGACATATTGCTCGTCATGGCTACCCGGTTTTGGTCGAGGGCAAGGCAGTGGGTGAAGTGACCAGTGGCACTCAGTCACCCACATTAGGGCAGGCGATCGCCCTTGCCTATGTCCCGCCCCATCTTTCCCAACCGGGACAGGTTCTAGACGTCGAAATTCGCGGTAAACTCTATCCGGCAGTTGTTGTGAAACGACCCTTTTACCGCCGACCAAAGTAGTAAGGAATTCCCCATGACGCTTGAATACCCGGATGATTTGAAATACCTGGATAGTCACGAATATGCCCGGTTGGAGGGTGAAATTGCTACCATTGGCATTTCTGCCTTTGCCGTGGATCAATTGGGTGACATTGTGTTTCTAGAATTGCCCGAAGTGGGTGATGCCCTGACGAAAGGCGAAAAGTTTGGCACCGTTGAATCGGTAAAAGCCGTGGAAGACCTTAACTCGCCTGTTACAGGTACGGTCATTGACTGTAATACCGCTCTGCTAGATGCCCCCGAACAACTGGGCGAAGACCCCTATGGTGAAGGTTGGCTGGTCAAAGTTCGGGTCGATGATCCCAGTGACCTGGATGACACCCTCTCTGCCAGCGAATATCGGGAACAGGTAGAAGGCGAATAGGAATAGGGGAAGAGTTTTGTTGCAGAATGTAAAGGTGGGTTTCGTTCAATCCGCAATTCCCTCCGTTTCTGCATCCCCATCACCCTATGCTCGAGCGTTCTTTCGATTCCGACCCGACCAATGTTAATGATGCCATGACAAATAGCAACGGATCGAATGGTTCGGCTGCTCAGAAGAATGGTAGCCCCTTTGCGATCGCCCCTCAACCCATGCCTTTTAATTCTTACCCTGCCAATCCGCTAGCCTATACCGATGAGTTTGAACGACGGCATATTGGGCCCAGTCCCGACGACATCAACAAGATGTTGCAAGTATTGGGGTTTGATCGGCTGGAGGCATTAATTGATGCAACGGTACCCGCAGGCATTCGGTTAAAACGTCCACTCCAGTTGGAATCGGCCAAAGCTGAGTATGAACTGTTGCAAGAACTGAAGGACATTGCCCAGGAAAACCAGATCTTCCGCTCCTTCATTGGTATGGGCTACTACAACTGCATCACGCCAGCCGTGATTCAACGCAATATTCTCGAAAATCCGGGTTGGTACACCCAATACACTCCCTACCAGCCCGAAATCGCGCAGGGACGGTTAGAAGCACTGCTCAACTTCCAGACAATGGTGACTGACCTGACGGGGTTGGAAATTGCGAATGCCTCCCTCCTGGATGAGGGCACGGCGGCAGCGGAAGCCATGTCCATGAGCTTGAACGTCACCAAAACCAAAGCCAAAACCTTCTGGGTTTCAGAAGCCTGCCATCCCCAGACGATCGCCATCCTGAAAACCCGTGCCCAGGCACTCGGTATTGATGTGATCGTGGGTGACCACCGCACCTTCCAGTTTGATCAGCCTGTTTTTGGCGTACTGCTCCAGTACCCTGCCACGGATGGGGTGATTTATGACTATCACGACTTTTGCGATCGCGCCCGTGCGGCCGGGGCACTCGTCACCGTAGCAGCCGATTTGCTCAGCCTCACCCTGCTCAAACCCCCCGGTGAGTTTGGGGCGGATATTGCGATCGGTAACACGCAACGGTTTGGCGTGCCCCTTGGTTATGGTGGGCCCCATGCCGCCTACTTTGCCACTAAGGAAACCTTCAAACGCCAGCTTCCTGGCCGCCTGGTTGGCGTTTCCAAGGATCGCGATGGTCATCCCGCGCTACGACTGGCACTCCAGACGAGGGAACAGCACATCCGTCGCGACAAAGCCACCAGCAACATCTGCACAGCCCAGGTACTCCTGGCGGTGATTGCCAGCATGTATGCTGTTTACCATGGGGCACAGGGGTTACGGGCGATCGCCAATCGGGTTCACTGTATGACGGGTATTCTGGCAGAAGGACTGCGCCAGCTCGGTTACACCCTCAGCGATGCGCCCTACTTTGACACACTTCGGGTGGAAGTACCGATTGGCAAGGCTCCCGAAATCGTGCGGCGGGCCCACTCCCATCACGTCAACCTGCGTCAGATTGATGAGCAGACCTTCGGCATTTCCCTGGATGAAACCGTTTCGTCGGATGATTTAATCGCCCTGTTCCAGATTTTTGCCGGTGAGCGTATTGCCCACTTTGTCCCGGAAGATTTGCTCAATCACTGTCCGAGTCCCCAAATCCCGCTCTCGCTTGATCGCACCAGTCCTTATCTGACCCACCCGGTTTTCCACTCCTACCACTCGGAAACCGAACTCCTGCGTTACATGTATCGCTTGCAGAGTAAGGATCTATCGTTGACAACGGCGATGATCCCCCTGGGCTCCTGCACCATGAAGCTAAATGCTACAGCCGAAATGGTACCGATCACATGGCCGGAGTTTGGTCAGATCCACCCCTTCGCACCCCTGGATCAGACAAAAGGTTATGAGATCCTCTTTGAGCAGTTAGAAGCGTGGTTGGCAGAAATTACCGGATTTGCGGGAATTTCTCTCCAACCGAATGCTGGTTCCCAGGGTGAGTATGCCGGGTTGCTGGTGATCCGTCAGTACCACGAGTCACGGGGCGAAGCCCACCGGAATGTCTGTCTGATTCCCACTTCGGCGCATGGAACGAATCCCGCCAGCGCGGTCATGGCTGGGATGAAGGTGGTGGCGGTTGCCTGCGACAGTGACGGTAACATTGACCTGACTGACCTGAAGGCAAAAGCCACCGAGCATCGTGACCAGTTGTCGGCTCTGATGGTGACGTACCCCTCGACGCATGGCGTGTTCGAAGAACCCATCCGTGAGATTTGCGACGTTATCCATGCCAACGGTGGACAGGTTTACATGGACGGTGCCAACATGAACGCCCAGGTGGGTCTGTGTCGTCCGGCTGACTTCGGTGCTGATGTTTGCCACCTCAACCTGCATAAAACCTTCTGCATTCCGCATGGTGGTGGTGGGCCGGGGATGGGGCCAATTGGGGTTGCGGCCCATCTGGTGCCATTTCTACCCGGTCATCCGATTGTGACGGTAGGTGGTAAAC
>CAZGDE010000492.1:0-4989 GCA_964524315.1 uncultured bacterium | reverse complement strand
CTACAGGATCTAACCCAAACACAACCCGGCGAAACACGGGAGAGGTGGCATTGTAGAGATGGACGATCGCCCGTTTCGCTCCCCGCAATGACTCAAAAGTTCGGCGTATCAGGGATTCCCGTGCCTGGGTTAATACCTGAATGGTGACATCTGCCGGAATCAAATCCTGTTCAATCAAATGGCGAACAAAATCAAAATCGGTCTGGGATGCTGCTGGAAACGCAACTTCAATTTCTTTAAACCCAATCTGCACCAGCATTTGAAATAGCTGCAACTTCTGGGAGACGGTCATGGGTTCAATCAATGCCTGGTTCCCATCCCGCAAATCGGTACTGAGCCAGATAGGGGGTTGGGTAATGGTGCGATTAACCCAGGTGCGATCGGGCAAATGGATTGGGGCAAACGGACGATATTTAACCGCAGAATTGGTCAGCATGATGGGATAGTCCTATATTTCTTCGTCGTTTTCGGTGGAGATGAGGCATGGTGGCACAGAAGTTTTGAGCGATCGGGTTGCCAGGTTGCCACGCGAACCGCGCCTGACAACCCACCCACAGTCGTAGCCACAGCCCCAGTCGCGCCGATAGTTGCATAACGATCTCCCTATGAGAAATGGATGAATGGAATGAGATTTTGAGAAACCCAAATAGGGTGGTGCTGAATAGCAACCTGAGTTGAAACAACGTTTCAATTCAGACAAAGCTGATTCATATTCAGAATTAGCAACGCCCAAAATACCTGTAAGGGCAGGTTTCGCCCCAGAATGACTGGCTGATGCAAAGGGGGTTAGAACAACCGGCCCCGACGCCAGGTACGTTTTTTCTGGGAAACTACCTCAGTACTTAGGCTGTGAAACCTGGAGATCCCCCGACATCCGGCATCTCCTTAAAAGTGGGCAGGGGATGAACAATAGTAAGAAAAGATTGGTTAGAGTAACAAGATTATTTGCGCCGCAGGCGCAGCAGCAGCCCCAGCCCTGATGGCAGGCTAGAACCTAAATGAAGCGATCGCTGCTGAATGACCATAGTCGGCAAAGAAAGTAAGAATGAGAATCTTGATTGTAAATGAGTATAGCGGGTTTGGTCGAAATGAAACACATCCAGTTGGGTGAGTTACCCAATTAAGGGATAGAAATTGCCGCAAGAGCTAGAATTTTAGAGTTTGTTGAACACGTTGTGTCTAGCCATTACGACCCGCCATGCTGCAACGATTCTGGACAACCCGACGGGGACGAGATACCTGGACGGGGTATTTGTTCATGTTGCCGACTCTCATCATTGCCGGATTTTTTTTAATTCTGCCAATTCTTTATGCGGTTGTGCTGGCCTTTCATAAGGTGCAGTTGTTAGGTGCCGTCAGGTATCAGTTTACCGGGTTGAAAAACTTCATTCGCATGGCGAGTGATGAACGGGTTTGGATTGCCCTCAAAAACACAGCGGAATATGTGGTGATCGTCGTGCCGATTCAAACCATTCTGGCGTTAGCACTGGCACTGGTTTTAAATACCCAAATTAAAGGTCGTTCGTGGTTTCGGGTAGCCTTTTTTCTGCCAACGGTCACCTCGTCTGCGGTGCTAACTCTGATATTCATGTGGATCTATAATTCCAATGGATTACTAAATCAAATTCTAAGTTTCCTGCACTTACCAACCTATAACTGGATTGGGGATCCCGATATTGCTTTAAAGGGCATCATGATCATGAATATCTGGTCAACTGCCCCATTATTTATGGTGATTTATCTAGCAGCTTTACAAGATATTCCCGAAACATTATACGAAGCCGCTACGCTAGATGGTGCCAATCCTTGGGAAAAGCTTTTCTATATCACCTTACCTTTCTTAAAACCTGTCACCTTTTTTGTTGTTGTGATGGGTATTATTGGCACATTTCAGTTATTTGATCAATCCTATATTTTTTCCGCCGGTTCCGGTGGCCCGAATAATTCAACATTGACACTAGTATTACTCATTTATCAATACGCGTTTAAGAATTTAGATATGGGATACGCTTTAGCATTGACATTACTACTGGCGATCGTTCTCATGGTCGCAACCTTAATTCAACGAGTTCTATTTCGGGAAGAATCGCTTGATTAAGTAAGGCAATCTCAGGAGAAGGCACAAGCAGCTATTGATGAGATAAGCAGCTTTTCTCGCTTGGTTAATATATCTACCGAATTAAGAACTGTACCTGCTGATACGGACAATGATATTGGTTGTTAAATGTGCTGTCGTTGGCAGTAAAACTCATATTGTTACTGGGGCCAACATCTTTTAATATTAGGAAATTAGCAGGAAATTTTAATATTTAAAGCAACTGAATTTGTCGTATTACTATCTCAATCTTGAAGGGATCAGTCGGCTAGCAATTCCCATGCATCGAAACAGCATCAAGTCGAGGTAGAATGCAAATCGTATCCATGTCGGCGATTTGAATAGTTAAGCAGTCGCCAATTTGAATTACATGTAGGATGATTAGAGTGATTCTGTCATCCTGGGAAATATCACCATTTTCATGGAAATCTTTGTCATTCTGCTCTCTAGTTTGATGGCGTTGATTGCTCCCGTTGGGGTAGTTGGCGATCGCCTCGCTGCCAGTCAGATCCGGAAACAACTGGCGGGTGCAGAACAGTTACAGGTACGGATAGACACAGCTCCCACCCACCAGGTTTTGACAGGTAAAATCGATCGCATTCGGATTGCCGGACGGGGACTATTTCCCCTACCAGAGGTGCGGATTGAAGCATTGGAATTAGACACTGATCCAATTCAGGTCAATCCGCAACGACTGCGTCGGGGCAAATTCACCCTGGTCAAGCCTTTGGGTGTGGGTGTGCGGGCAGTGATCAAAGCGGAGGATGTGGTGCGGGCACTGGCCTCATCCGCTGCGGTTAATCAATTGCGGGATGCGGGTGTGCGTGTTTTAGACGAACAGGAAGCCAGAAGGGTTAATAAATACGAATTGATTAATCCGCGCATCGAGTTTTTAGATAATAAACGGGTGCGCTTACAGGTGCAAATCCGCGAAGCAGGTGATCCGGCGGTGCTGGATATTTTCGCGGAAACTGGGTTAGAAGTTCTTGCAGGACGGCGATTGCAACTGGTTGATCCAGTTGTGCGGTTGAACGGGGAACCCGTTGCCGATGCAGTTCTCCAGCCGATCGTGCAGGGAATTCGCGATCGCTACGATCTGAGCCAACTAGAAATCTCCGGCTTCACTGCCAGAGTGTTGCAATTTAAGCTGAACCGCAAACAACTGGAATTAGCCCTATTCCTCCAGGTTCGTCCCGATGCCAAATTGAACCTGCCAGGAAGAAGAAATTAGGTAGAGAGGTCACTGGTCGTTGTGCCTTTGTTTAGGCGAACCCATAACTAACAATCCAATGACTCATGACCAATGACTCATGATCAATGACCATAGGAGTGATGGGGTGACAGTGGTTGCCCTTTCAGAGGAGCGGTAAAATAACGTTACTGATATTGTGAAAGCTCCTTGTCTGACTCTACTGCTTCCTCAACTAAACCACTGCTGATCCTGGTCGATGGGCATTCCCTCGCCTTCCGTTCCTACTTTGCCTTTGCCAAGGGACGGGACGGTGGACTGCGGACTAAGACTGGCATTCCCACCAGTGTTTCCTATGGCTTTTTGAAAGCCCTTCTAGAAACGATGGAGACAGAGAAGCCACAATACGTGGCGATCGCCTTCGATATGGGCGAGAAGACCTTTCGCCATGAGGCAGACGAGACCTATAAAGCCGATCGCCCGGATGCCCCAGAAGATTTCCTGCCCGACCTGCGGAACCTGCAGGAACTACTGACCGTTCTCAACTTGCAAATTCTCACTGCTGCCGGTTATGAAGCCGATGATATCATTGGCACCTTAGCGCGCAAGGCATCCACCAATGGGTTTCGGGTCAAGATCCTGAGCGGCGATCGTGACCTGTTTCAATTGGTTGATGCGGATGACAACACCACCGTTCTCTACATGAGTACCACCTACGGCAAAGGCACACCCCCACCGAAGGAGTTTGGTGCCCAACAGGTAAAGGATAAGCTAGGCATTCTGCCCCATCAAGTTGTGGACTTTAAGGCATTGTGCGGCGATTCCTCCGATAACATTCCCGGTGTGAAGGGGATTGGTGAGAAAACTGCGGTTCAGCTACTCACGGAATATGGCAGCCTGGATCAGGTATATGCCTCCCTCGATAAAGTCAAAGATGCCGTCAGAAAGAAACTGGAAGCGGGACGGGACGATGCCCTGCGTTCCCAATACCTGGCACAAATTCACCTGGACGTGCCGCTGGAACTAAACCTGGAAGCGTTCAAACTGCAGGGGTTTGATGATGAAATCCTTCTGCCGTGCCTGGAAAAGTTAGAGTTTAATTCGTTCCTCGGCAAGATTCGGCAGTGGCATCGGCAATTTGGCGACAGTCCCACTGGGGGAGGTGACACTACCAGTCAGGAACGTACTGAGATTGCGCCACCCCGCTACGACGATGGTGATCTCTGGTTCTTCAGTGCAGAAGATACGGCGGCAGCGAAAAACGAGGTGGCGGTGGTGATCGCTCCCCACATCATCGATACGCCTGCCAAACTGAAGGAATTGGTCAAACGCCTGCAAACCTTCACCGATCCTGCAATTCCCGTTTCCTGGGACACGGAAACGACCTCGTTAGAACCCCGTGACGGCGAACTGGTGGGAATTGGTTGCGGTTGGGGCGAAGCCCTGGACGATATGGCATACATTCCCATCGGGCATACGCAGGGTGACAACCTCGACAAAGCCACTGTTTTAGAGGCACTGCGTCCCATTCTAGAAAGTGCCGATTATCCCAAAGCGTTACAAAATGCCAAGTACGATCGCCTCGTCCTGCGCTGTCATGGCGTTTGTTTGCGAGGGGTTGTGTTTGACACGATGCTGGCAAGCTATGTACTGGATCCAGAACGAAAGCACAACCTATCCGATCTGAGTCGCGCCTATCTAAGTG
>CAZGDE010000491.1:2774-4992 GCA_964524315.1 uncultured bacterium | reverse complement strand
GAACTGGGTAACGTCATCATGGCGAGTGCCACCGCTGCTGCTAAATTTGCCAGCCCTACTCCAGTTTCTGCATCCACTCCAGGTGTATTTAAGTCTGTCGCAGTTTGTCGAAGAATGTTGATAATTTGCTGGTAGTTGAGACTTGAATTAGCCGCCCAAATTTGTGAAATAATTCCAGCAATCTCTGCAGCCGCAACTGATGTGCCGCTCATTACCCCTACCCCATCAGCAATGGTCGAGAGAACAGGTTTTGCCTCTGTTCCACCTGTTCCTAAAATAGTTAAGCCATTGCCAAAAGAGGAGTAACTCGCACGATTCAAGCCATCGATAGAGCCAACAGTTACAATGTTGTCGAAGAACTGAGAAGCCGCTCCCAACGCTGACATTGCACCACCTTGATTCCCCGATGCTGTCACAACGATCACCCTATTGTCTTGAGCATATTGGAGAGCTGCAAATTCTTCCTCAGTCAGCAGATCACGAGTGCTAATGGTACCATCTGCATTCGTCTGAGTTAAATCAAAGGCAAGCAATGCTACGGCATTGGGTTGGGCAGAATTTCTGGCAGCATCAACAAACTCCCGTAACGAAGCTGCCCATTCTCCTGAGCCAATCGCGCGTCCTACCCAAACAGGTGCATCATCATTGATCCCGTTTATCCCAAGATTATTGTCGCGAGTTGCAGCAATAATTCCTAATAGATGTGATCCATGCTCATTACCTTGTCCAGAACTTAGTAAGGGATTATTATCTTCATCAACAAAATCACGCCCAAGTTGAATTCGAGCGTAATCAATATCTGGGTTGTTTCCACTCAATCCCGTATCGATGATTCCAATAAGAGGCTGATTTGCTGTTGGAAAGTCAAACGAAATAGATGATGCAGGGAGAGGCGTAACGTAATTAGTTAGTTGAGTTTGAACGCTCTCCAATGCTGCAATAGCCGCATCCAAGGCTCGTTGACTACTAGCAAATTGTGCCTCATCGTCTTGAAAAGTATCCAGTATATCGTCTAGAACAAAAAGATCAAAATCCAATTCATCCTGATCGTTTCCTGCTAAAGCTAAATCAACATCATTTTGAGCTTGTTCCAGTGAAGCTTGAGTTTGGGCGAAATTCCTTTGAAAAACTTCCAATTCCGCAGTAACAACCGCGACTTGAGCTAATCCGGCGGCGATTGTCTGTTGAAAGCGGGTAATCAATGAAGACGTGGCAGCAGGGGCGTTCTCTCGTAAAGCTGTCCCGGCTTGAGCGCTACCCTCTCGGATACGAGCAAACAGGGATGCTGTAGCCGTACTTTCCTCAGGAGAATTGAACTCACTCAAAATAGTTTGTCCGTTATCGCTTGAAAAGCCAAGTAACTCCAAGGTGTAATCTTGGCCACGATATTGAAACGTGCGCTGGGTGCTGTCATTGCTCGAAAAGCGGAGACGATCGCCATCTAGCACCGGATTGCCTGTTGTGTTGGGCGTATTCAGAATGTTGAATAGAAAATTAAACTGCTCTGAACTACTCACAGGTTCAGAAAAATTGAGGGTAATTCGCAGAGGAAAATCACCATCAAAGGATGAAAAATTAAAAATGGTACCGTTACTGTAGGCAAGCTGACCTAAATTGAAGCGATCTCCGGTTGCCACCTCAATTTGTGTGCCATCAAACTGCACCTGGTTTGGTACTCCACCAAACGCAACCCCCCAGGTAAACCGGTTATTCACTCCATTATTGACACTACTTAACACCTCATAACCGGCCCCCCGAAGGGGCAATCCCCAGGAACCTGCAGACGCAGCCACTAGAGAGTTTTCATCAATGGCGGTGGCTAACTGTCGCTGAGCAGCAGCTAAATCTTGTTGTAATTGAGCCAGAGCAGCACTTAAGGACAACAGGGGAGCCTGAGATTCTTGGGTAATCGCCCGAATTTCTGAGAGATAACTTCTAAAGGCAATATCGCTATCACCATCGTCATTCAAAATGGTTCCAACTGCTTGAGCATTTGAAACATTGGCATTTTGGACATTTGTCAACGTGATTGTAAATGTTTCGTCAGCCTCAACCAGGGAGTCGCCTAACACGTTAACCGGAATCACCTTTTGCAGTTCCCCAGGTAAGAAGGTTAGAATCCCGGTTGCTGCCTGGTAATCAGAACCACTCTGAGCCGTTCCATCGATTGTTAAATACTCCAGCGTCACCGGCAGATCGCTGGGTGCAGACAAATTGA
>CAZGDE010000491.1:0-2764 GCA_964524315.1 uncultured bacterium | reverse complement strand
GTGTCACCTTCTGCTATTGAGCGATCTCCAATAGAAAGCTGTGGTAGGGCTGGTTCTTCAAAGTTGGTCGGCGTAATGGTAAACACCACATCGTTAAAATCCTGATCGCCACCTTTGGTCAGGTCTTCCCAACGCATCTCCCATACCCCAGATGCCAGGGTTTGACTCGTACTATGGTCAAACGCATCAGAGTTGCTTCCATCAACAGAAAAAAATGCTAAAGTCCCGCAATCTACACTATTTTGAGGGTTTGTTGTAAGCCAATAGTCTGAAGTGTTGTCCTGAATGATGTAAAAAGCAATCCGATCTCCCCCCTTGAAGGTGAGTTCACGGGACGCACCCGCACCTTGCCCACTTTCAAACAAAACTTGTCGCCTACTGCTTTTTAGAACCGCTTCAGCATACCCGACCTGATTCGGTGCAATTTCCCCAATCCACCCTTGATCGTTATCGACAACATAAATACCCGCTTCGTTGTTATAACTTGCGTCCCGTTCTGTCCAATCAAACCGTAGTTTTACTGTTTGTGCAGATGTTCCTGGAACTACCAATACATCACCTGCTGAGCCAAGTTTTTGTATGGGGGAAATTGCTGAGGCAGACGATGATGCTCTGACAAAAGAATTATTAAGTATAGAATTTTCAAAAAGGTCAAGATTTAGCGATTGAACGGCTACATCGCTGAATCTTAAGGGAAGTGAACTTTCCATTAGAACCGAACTTCAGGGGGAAAAGGGAAACTTGCGTGAAATTAACTAGGGAATATCTGATGGGTGTTAAGCCTCAACATCTAGACTCCAAGCCATTTCTGCTTCACACCTACTTTTCAAAAACTGGAAAAGTTTCGCAATCCCTGCTCATAAACTCTTCATTTAGCTTGAAACTTTGTCAAGAAAAGATGAAATAGAGCTCATTCCTGCTATACCAATCTCCGTGTTTATACTATGAAAGCTCGGCGGAACGTGCCCAAGAACTCGCTGACCACCATCAGAAACACCAGCTCGATCCGGTCAAACACAACCTGCGGCACCATAGAAAACGCCAAATCAGCGACATGATTCACCTGGAGGACAATACCCCCCTAAATGGCGGGTTCCCTGGCCTTAACGGTCAAATCTGCCGCAGCAGAAGCAGCAGATCAAACAACTCCTCATCCTGCAACTGCCTCCGAGAACGCCCCTGGAACTGCCGCTGGATAAACTGCTGCATCTCCGGCGGATTCCACCCCAACCGATCGGCCTCCACCCCAATCAGAGCGATCACCTGGCTCAAGTCGTCGCAGACTGGGACATACCCCTGGTAGTTCACCATCGGCTCTGCCGCAGGCTCTACCGTTGCCGTTGGAGAAGGAACAGCCGGTGACGATCGATCCCCACCCACATCGGCTCCCCCACCCCCGGTAGGGCCAGGGCCAGAACTCACCCCTACCTGTTGCCGATTCATACGCTTCCGCGCATTGGATGTCCACCCCCGGCGAATCGCATTGACACGCTGTGCTGCTGGAGTTCGGGCATTCCCCCGCTGGATCTGTTCCGCCACGGCTGACCCTGCATTTCGTACCCGCTCCAGCACTTTCTGGCCCTCCTGGGCCACATACTGCAAAATCACGGCCTGGATGGTTGGGTTCAGCCCGATCCCGGCCTCTCTGACTTGCCGGATTGCCTCTTGTTCGATTCCCGATCGATCTTCGCCTAGCCTAACAGCGGCAGGCCAGACTGAAAAAAGCAGTAAAAAGGCGAGCGTATCCGGTTTCGTCAACTTCAGAGCCTATATTACGGATTAGACTTTTGCTCTATCAGGCATCGCTCCTAATTTTTTTTCCCAGAATAATGCTTTGCCCATTTTGGGATTTAGCTCATAGCCTCTGAATCCAAACGCCTTATAGGCTGATTGAGCAACATGATTTCCTTCAAGCACTTCTAGAGTAAGTTTGCAGCAGCCCAAATCGGATGCAATCTCTTCTGCTTTCTGCAGAAGAAGCTTGGACAAGCCTCTTCTACGGTAGGGTAAAGCAACAATGACATCATGGATATTTAGTAATGGTTTGCAAGCAAACGTAGAAAATCCTTCTAAGCAAACAACAAGACCTGCAGGTTGAGAATCAACAAATGCAAGAATGACATGAGCTGATTTTCTCTTTGCCAGCTCTGTTGGGAGATTTGCCTTAACGTAATCAGATAGACCTTGACCACCACCCATTGGGTCAAGCGCATACTCATTCATCAATTGCATCATAGCTTCCGTATGAGCAGATAAACCAAGGTCTGCTTTTACAATTTCAATCATCTATCAATTAATTTCTTGACTCTTCTACATTTACCAGTTACCAGCATAACGACCCTGTTCAGCCGCCGCTAGTTCTCTCCCGGAACTCACCAATCAACTTAATTCGGTCAGCGAGCAACGGAATTGTTAGGCACAATTTTCACAGACTATGTGAGGTTCAATCCTCCGTCTGCAATTATAATCTCTCCCGTAAGATATTGACTTGCAATAATCGTGGAGGCTATCTGGGCTATCTCTTCTGGTTGTGCTCCTCGTCCCATCGGAGATCGTTCTTCCCAAAGTTTTCGTGCTGCTATCCAATCTTTGCTCATTGGAGTTTCAACTAAACCTGGTGCGATCGCATTGACTCGAATCAACGGAGCAAGACTCAATGCTAGTAGCCTGGTCATGTGATTTAGAGCCGCTTTACTCGCAGAATATGGAATTGAAGCTCCTTTCGGGCGAATACCAGCATGAGAACTAATATTGAGAATGCAGC
>CAZGDE010000490.1:0-5005 GCA_964524315.1 uncultured bacterium | reverse complement strand
GTGAATACGTTCTGCCCCGCTCCAAGAACTACACGCTCTTGTCTGCTACAGCCTTCAAGGATTCCTACGTTCTGGCCCGACTGATGAGCGCTAAGAGTGAGATTCAGGAAACTGGGATGGGGCCAGAGGCATTAGGCTCTGTCCTATCGTCCCAGGGAACTCCTGCTCAACAGGATTTCACCAACAAGCTGGCTTTATCTGGAGAACTGATCCGGATTGAAAAGAGCATGGAGGGGGTTGAGTTTGCAGCGAAACCTGTCCAGGTGAACCTTGAGAAAGTCGGCACCGCGATCGACATTATGTACGACCTGGTGCAGTTTGATCGGGCGAAGCGGGATGCGGTGGAGGCGATTAAAGGGGATTTTGCTGGCATGGGTGCGGCTGTCCGTGGCTCTGACCCCAGTGCCGGGGAAACTTCGATCACGACCACCAACTTTGCCAGCAGCAGTTGGAACTTTACCCAGCAATTTCTATTTGCAGCCAAGGCAGATGCCATTGCCGAGCAAGCGATCGCGTCAATCCAGGCTGGACGGAAGCCGAAAATCAGTTTCTACAACACGATGCAGGCTCCGCTGCAATTCTGGTTAGAGAGTCGGCGGGAAGTCTTTGCCGAGGAAGTGGAACGGGAGTTTGCAGAAGAACTGGAACCCCGCTACGCCGCCATCCGGGAACTAGAGACTGAGGCTTCTGGTGCAGAGAGCAAGAAAGAGCAGAAACGGCTGGAGAAGCAGATCGAGGAAGAGATTGAGAAAATTAACGGCTTTGTAGAGCAGGAAACTCGCAAGAAGCTGGATGAGTGGATGAACCAGGAACCCGCCCCAGAGGTGGATTTCAATGTGGGAGATCTGCTACTCAAGAACCTGGATAAGATGCGGGTTGTTCGGGTGAGTGACCCCTACGGCAAAGTCACCCGGATTGAACTGACCGATGAGCAGTTGGGGTACGAGTGCCAGGAAATCATGGATCGCATTCGGGAGAAGTGCGAGGAAACGGACTGGTCAGAAATTCCCCTTTCCCCGGTGGACTACATCATTCAGAAGATTGAAGCCGCAGGCTATAGCGTGGGCGAAATGTCCGGGCGCTCCCTCGGAATCGATTACACAACGGGAGTCCCCCGATTGAAGGGAGTCAATACGGCCACGATCGAATCCCGCAGCAACGTCAGAAACGGCTACAACAACGGCGGCATCGACGCTGTTATCACCAATATCACAACTGGATGGTCGGGTCATGCCTCGCGCCAGGTGAAAGACCAACGACAGCGGGAAGAGATTATCGCCCAGGCCCACCCGGACATCAACAAGTACATCCAATCCCTTGGACGTACCAACCGCTTTGGTCAGGTTGACCCCGCTAAAATTACACCGGACTGGTTGACGGACGATAATGAACCGGGATGGGGTGAGGTACGTGAGGCCCACGGCATCCCCGGTAGCTACGGGTTGCCGGTCGCCACGATGGTCTTTGCTGATGGCATCCCCTACGAGAATCGGGTAGCAGCCAAGATCAATCAGAAGATGGCAAGCCTGAATGCCAACACCACTGGCTCCCGGGATTCAGGGGTGAAGTTCTCCGAAGTTGACTTCATGAACTCAGTTGGGGATGAGGTCGCTGTTGCTCTGATGCAGGACTTCCCGGATCTCCATGCTGGGATGGATTTCCCTCTTGCCGTTAAAGGTTCGACGGAACCCAGTGATGGATGCTTTCTCAATGCGGTGAATAAAATCACGGGACGCAGTATTTTCCTGCCTCTACCGCAACAGGAAAAGCTGTACAGATTGCTGGAGGAAGGCGTACAGGAACTTATTGCCCAGAAAGAAGCGATGGGTGAGTCGCCTTTGGAGCAGAAAACCCTCGATGTTCAGGCCCAGACTACGGCCCGGATGCAGATTGAGCCTGCCAGGTCAGAGAGCCTGTTTGCCGGTGCGACTTACGTTGAAACAGTACGAATGAAGGCACTCCGCAAGCCATTCACTGGGCAGATGGTGGCAGCCCAACTGCGGAAAAAGCTGGACTTACCGCAGGAGATGGCAGAAACCGAGGATCTGCTGGAGTCGAGCTACCTGCGGAGTGTGGCACGGGATAACAGTGACCAACGCTGGAAGGATATCCAGGGCCAGGTCTACGCCAAACTTGAGGAGGCCCAGGAGACTCTAAATGAAAAGCTTGCCCTACGGGAAACAGCCAAGCCCTTACAGGCAGAACTGGAAGAACTGAAAACGTTTACAGAGCTGACCGACGAACAAAAGGAACGTCAGCGGGAACTCTCAGCCCAGGTCAACCGGATTTTCAAAGCGTCGGAAGGCATCGACAAAACGGAAAAGGCGATCGCCAATACCCGGACGCTGCTGGAACGGGCAAAGGGTGTGTTTGATATCTGCGAGTTGGGCCAACCCGTCAAGATCTCAGACAAGAACGGCATTCTGTATGGGGTGGTCACTGACATTATTCGAGTGCCAGATGTGAAATCACCGCTGGCAGGGGGAGCCTGGAAATTCAAATTTGCCGTAGTGGATGGGGCCAGAGAGATCACCCTGAAAATCGGACAGATCAATATCCAGGGCAAATGCACCGTAGAGAAGCAAGAGAACGGCATTTTCTACAATCCACCCAAGTTTGAAGAGATGCCGATTGCTCAACAGTTTGATGCGGCTCAAGCATTGACCTACGAGACTCGTCAGATTGTCACAGGAAATCTCCTGGGAACTGCTCTGAAAGGGAAGTTTGTCAGTTTCACCACGAACCGGGAGGATGAAAACGGGGAGCCTGTGATCCGCCAGGGGTTATTGACTCCCCGTAGTTTCGATATTGAAAAGTCTCTTGAATCTCAACCTGTTGTTCTAGAAAGCCTGGAACATCAGGTAAAAGCGTTAAATACCGGGGATTCCAAGGGCAATATCAAACTCCACAACCTCTCTGAATCGGTGTCGATCGTCCGGGAGCAGGTCTTTGATCGGCAAAGCTGGACATATCGCACGGGGTACACGGTTGAAGTTCCTGCCTCTAAAGCGAAAGGTGAACGCTATTTCTCGAATCTGGCGCTATTGGCCCACACCAGCAATGCTGAGGGTAAGCCAGGGTTTGAGAAAAAGGGCAAAGTGATGCGGGCATTTGTCCCAATGGACGGAGTTGAAGGGTTCTTAACAGCCTTCGCCGAACAATTTCCAGGGGAACGGTTAGCCATCACAGAGAAACGCTGGAAGGACTGGGGCCGAGAAACTACAGGCATTGAACTCAAGAAGATGGAGGCCGTGGTTGACGCGGATCTCGATGCGGTAGAGCGGGAGGTGTCCGGGGACTATCTCAAGGCCCAGATCCAGGCTCAGAAACAACTGCGGCAGCAGCAGGAAGACAAACGAGTGGAGGAGCTGCGGCGACGGTTGGAGCGGCAAAACCGGGCTGAGAAGATTGCCGATACGGTGGAAGCCTTCCAGCAGGCTTACGACATTCTGGAGGAGGCCGGAACGCTCAAAGAGCCCCAGATGAAACCGGCAGAACCGGCAGAAGTCACTGAAGCCCCGCCCCAATCCTCGCGTTCGCTCAAAGAGCCCAAACTGGATGGTCTGGTTGAAGCCTACCGGGAGTTCTTCTCTATTCCTGATAATCGCTTCACCTCGATCGTTGAGGCCCGTACCTTTGCCAGTCGTTATCTGAGTGGCCAGGGGTTTGATGGAATTTTGGCGAACAAGACGGTTGATGAGTGCATCGAGAAGGGCATAACAACTCTGGCAACAGAGATGGCAAAGAACCCGGATCGGTTGGCCTCTTTCGATAGCCTGGTGGATCTCTATGACCGGATGCCCCGGTTGATGACCCGTACTAACGATTCGATCGCCAAGCAGCAGTACAGCACCCCGGTTCCCCTGGGACTGCTGGCGCAGCAGTTAGCCGGTGTGACCGATTCCACCTCGGTCTATGAGCCGACCGCTGGCAA
Source organism: uncultured bacterium (assembly GCA_964524315.1). Classification (GTDB taxonomy): domain Bacteria; phylum Cyanobacteriota; class Cyanobacteriia; order Leptolyngbyales; family Leptolyngbyaceae; genus CAZGDE01. Next base: position 1,071 of record CAZGDE010000490.1, on the reverse strand, counting down.
TGGCTCTCTGGTATCCAGTGCCAACCCTGAACTGGTGCAGGTGAACGAGATTGATACGGCCCGTGCGGATCAGCTTGCAGCCCTGGGGTATCCCGTCACCCAGAACGATGCAACGGAATATTCCCCCGACGAACAGACCGATTGCGTGATTGTGAACCCTCCCTTTGGGACGGTGATCGATCGAGCCACAGGTGAACAGAAGACTTGGGTGACCAATATCGGTAACCCGGCAGAAGGTTCCCAGAACTACGTGACCAATCAGGTAGACCAGGTGATTGCGTTCAACGCCCTGGAAACGATGAAGGACGATGGGCGAGCTGTCCTGATTCTGGGGGCACCGCTGGAGCAGAAAATGGGCGTTGATGCCTTCGACTCCTATAACGGTCAGTCCTCTCGACGCTTCTACCACACCCTGTACCAGAACTACAACGTCACCCAGCACTTCACAGTGTCCGGTGACCTGTATGGCAAGCAGGGGACGAGTTACCCAGTGGATGTGGTGGTGATTGAAGGCCGGGGACGGTCTTCTCTGCCTCTGCCAGCCGTACAACAGCCCTATGTTTATCGCACCTGGGGCCAATTGCGCGATGTGATGGCCCAGTCGATCCAGCAGGAACAGACTCGTAGTTTCCTGGCAGATGAAATCCAAATCCTTAACCGATTGCTGGAGACGGAACCTCCTGCGGTGATTCCAGTCATTCAGGAACCAACCGTTCAGGAATCGGTAAAAGTTCCAACCCAGGAACCAGCCGTTCAGGCACCTGTAGAGCCTGCAAAGCCTGTAGAGTCTACAAAACCTGTAGAAGCTGAATCGGGTATCAAGTTCGTTGCGGCATCCAGCCGGAATGCAGGGATGGCTGAACGGAACATTGCCCGACTGCTAGAACAGTCCGGTTTAGCTGATGCCCTGGTGCCCAGGGATCTGCTGGATGGAGCATTCCAGTCAGCAATGGATCAAGAAGGATTTAGCCTGGTCATCCCCAACGGAGAGGCTCACCCCCTGATTGTGGAGCGGGAAGGCAGTTTTCTGTCTTTGCGGCAGGAGATCACGAAGGACGGCAAGACCTGGGT
>CAZGDE010000489.1:0-5007 GCA_964524315.1 uncultured bacterium | reverse complement strand
GGACAATTTCATTCAACCCAAACTGATGGGTGGAGAACTGGAAATTAACCCTGTGATCTTGTTTCTGGCGTTGTTTATCGGTGAACGAATTGCCGGATTGTTGGGGGTGTTTCTGGCGATTCCGATCGCGGGCGTGATTGCTGCTTACTTGAAGATGGAAGAACCAGAACCTGACTCTGCAGCACCAAGCCATACCCCGCCAGGCAATGGTAATCAGGCCGGTTAGGCAATTCTTCTGAGAACTTGCCAATTCTTGAGCAGATCGGTGAGCAATCCCTGAAAAAATGGCTTAAATTACCTCAATAGAAGTCACCCAGTACAACCTGGGATCGGAACGGGGGCAGCATCCCAGGCTGGGAGATTTCCCCCCAACCCGGGAAGGTTATGGGTAGGTCTATACCCGATGGTTTAGCGAGGGGTTATGGTGCAATCGTCAATTCGCTTTTCTGATATTTCTACCCACTGGGCCCGCCCCTTCATCGAAGCTCTGGCCAGTCGGGGCATCATCCATGGCTTTAGCGATCGCACCTATCGTCCCAATCAACCCGTGAAACGAGCGGAGTTTGCCGCCCTGATCCAGGCCACCTTCAATCGTCCAGGCAAACGACCGCCGCTCAACTTCACTGATGTTCCCGCCACTCACTGGGCCGCTCAGGCCATTCGTAAAGCCTACGAAAGTGGTTTCCTGTCGGGGTTTCCCAATCAACAGTTTCGTCCCGAAGAATCAATTACCAAGGGGCAAATGCTGGCCTCTCTGGTAGGAGGACTGGAGATCGTAGGATGTGCCCCTGGGCGAACTCTTTCAGGACAGCCAGCAGATCCCAGCCTGGGCCACGGTTGCAATCGCCGCCGCCGCCGAAGCGGGCATCATCGTCAACCATCCCAATCGCAACCAGTTGAACCCGCTTCAGGCCGTCACCCGGGCCGAAGTCGCCGTCTGCCTCTACCAATGTCTGGTCTATCTGGAGCAGGTACCGGCGATCGCCTCCCCGGCGATCGTTCAGTGGGTACGCACGGTGAAGGTCAGCCACCAGCGAGAGTTTCGGGCAGTCTGGGTAGCCACCGCCTGGAATGGAGACTTTCCTTCCAGCAGCAGGCTGACCCCGGCCCAGCAGCAGGCCGAATTGATCGCCCTGCTGGACCAGATGCAAGGCCTGAATCTGAATGCCCTGGTGTTTCAGGTGCGGCCCGAAGGAGATGCCGTCTACGCCTCACCCTTTGATCCCTGGAGTCACTGGTTGACCGGCACCCAGGGCCAGGCTCCAGAACCCTTTTACGATCCCCTGGAATTTGTCATCAACCAGTGCCACCAGCGTAATATCGAGCTTCATGCCTGGTTCAATCCCTACCGGGCCAGAACCTCCCAGCGTGTCACCAATGTGGCTCCCCACCTGGCTGTCACCCACCCGGAGTTTGTCTATCCCTGGGGCAACCAGCTCTGGATGGACCCCGGGGCCCCGGTTGTGCAGGAACGCACCTACGCAGTGATTATGGATGTGGTACGCCGCTACAATGTGGATGGCATTCACCTGGATGATTATTTCTACCCTTACCCGATCGCCGGTCAGAGCTTTCCCGATGACAAAACCTACCAGACCTACCGAGATCAGGGGGGAAAACTGGCCCTGGCCGACTGGCGGCGGGAAAACGTCAACCAATTAATTCAGCGCTTGGGCCAGGGTATTCGCTCTGTAAAACCCCAGGTAAAGTTTGGCATCAGCCCCTTTGGCATTTACCGCCCCGGCCAACCGCCTCAAATTCGTGGCCTGGATGCTTACGACCAGCTCTACGCCGACTCTCTCAAGTGGCTACAGCAGGGTTGGGTCGATTACCTGGCTCCCCAACTCTACTGGCGCATTGATCCGCCGGCCCAAAGTTACCCGGCTTTACTGCGCTGGTGGGTAGAGAACAACCCCCAGAAACGGCATCTCTACATTGGCAACAACCTGAGCCAACTGGACGGTAAAAGCTGGGATGTGACGGAGATCGATCGCCAGGTGGCCCTGAGCCGAGAACTGCGGAGCCAGCTCAGCCTGGGGAATATTTTCTTCAGCATGAAGGCCATTACCAGCAACCGGCAGGGAATTGCCGATCACTTGCAAACCCAGATTTATCGGCAACCGGCCCTGGCTCCAGTGCTGGGTTGGCGGCAAACCCCCATCCCCGAGCCTCCAAAAAATCTGCGATTTCGCGGGGGTAAACTGACCTGGGCGGCTTCTACGACGGTGCGGGCCTGGACCCTCTATTGCCAGGAGAATAATACCTGGGTCCTGCAGAACATCCTGTCTGCCAGTACAACCGCTATGCCCCTGCCCCCGGGAAAATACGCCCTCTGTGCCGTCGATCGCATATCTCAGGAAAGCGTGGGAGTAGTAGTTAGCAGCTGACCCTGGCGGAAGCAAGGTTACCCCAGAGCAGTTAATCTTCTTCCTCTTCCTGGTCTAGCTCTGGAAACCGTTCGTAAATTTTAGTGACCAGCAGATAAAGTTCATCCAGAATCTCTTCCGCTCCTTCAGCATCCGTGGCAATAGTCAAACCCTCGATCGTAGAAATCAGGGAGAGCAGTTGCTCTGATTGACTGGTATCTAAAGCCATAGAATGCACAACACCCTGAGAAAAAAATCGTTACTTTTTAGAATCGAACAAAATCTAGTATTTCCCCAAGAAGGGGAATACTGATTACATCACTTAAATGGCAGCGCCTTAACCTATGGTTGGGGCGTTTTTTTATTATGAGCCAGCAATGAACAACTGACCGTTTAATTTTCAGTAGCCTGAAAGATAGAAACAGGGTGAGGAGAATTCAATTCTCTCCCCCCCTGTCAGACCAGATCAGGTCTAATCTGATTAGTAACGGGTCGATGTAGAACGAGTTTCAGCCGGATCACGATAGCTCGCATTGTTATCCGCATGACGCTTACCCGCCAGACCTGCCAGACCAATCAGACCGAGCAAACCAAGCCAACCCCAGTCAAAGCTATCATCACCCCGAACATCATCGTTATTGGTGATTTGTCCGGTTGTATCTGCGCCAGGAGCCGTATTCGTTCCTGTTTGGGCAGCAACGGGCAGGGCCAGACTGAGGGTGAGCGCACTAATCCCCAAAATTTTAGCCAGTTTCATGTGAAAGTCTCCTTGTTTGAAATTTTGTCGAAATATCGGTGACCACCCAGCTGGAAACAGGCGATCCCGTTAAAATCAAGCAACAACTCTCAAAACATAGCGAACGCTTTCTGGGCCTGAATCGCTCTTTAGAGACGGATTAAAGACCCAAACAAGTCACCCCTTAGTTAGAAATCACCACTGGAGGGTTTGACCACTCAAACAGGCTCCGCCAATCAGGATGGATTAGGCCGGAATTCAAACTCACAGATTGCTGGCTTTACCGGACAACGGGTTCCCAGGCCGGGATTTTCCCAGAGTTGAAGCTGTTGTAGCTTTTTTAGACCCATGAGAGGCGTGAGGCCAGTCACTCGATTTTGGGCCAGATTTAAGTGGGTTAAGCGCGGCAGAGCGGCCAGGGGACGCAGATCATTGATCCGGTTGCCCTGCAAACTGAGACGAACCATTTGCTTCAAAGCCGTTAGGGGACGCAAGTCTGAGAGTTGATTGCGATCGAGGTACAGGGTCTGCAGTTGCCAGAGTTTCGAGAGCGGACGCAAATCACGAATCTGGTTGTCTGTAGCCTGTAACCGGGCAAGGCTCGTGAGGGATGATAGGGCTTCTAATTGCCGCACCTGCAAACTACTGATATCGAGTTCTCGTAGCAGTTTGAGCCCTGAGAGAGGGCGTAAATCCCTGGCTCCTGTGCTGGCAATATCCAGTTGCGTCAATTGTTGCAACCCTGACAGTGGCGCCAGATTACGAATTTGATCATTGAACCGCAGGTTCAGGACTTCCAGGGTTTTCAAAGAGCTGAGGGGATAAAGGTCACGGAGTTGCCGATTCACTTCCAGGTTCAGCAATCGCAGATTGGGTAGCCCCGCCAAAGGCCGCAGATCGGTAACCTGATTGGCCCTCAAACTGAGAGTTTGCACCTGCCGTAACGCCTGCAGGGGACTCAGATCCTTGATCTGGTTATCGCCCAGGTACAGGTGCAACAGCGGTAAGGCCTTGAGTGGCCGCAGGTCACTGACCCGGGTTGATTCCAGGCGCAACTCAGTGAGATTGGTCAGCCCTTCAAGGGGTTGGATGTCGCTAAGCGGCGCAGAGGTGACAATCAGGGTCGTAAGTTGATCCAGTCCAGCGATCGGGCGCAGATCTTGCAACTGAAAACTCCAGGCCAGATTCAAAACTTTTAACTTTTTCAGGGCGGCCAGGGGTTGCAGATCAGTAATCTGGTTGTAAGGCAGGTGTAATGCGGTTAACTGGGTCAGGGCCGCGATCGGACGCAGATCTTGAATGGGGGTACCTTCCCCGGTCAGGGTCAGCTCCGGCAGCTGGGCAAGGTGCTGCTCTGCCTGGGCACAATCCTGGGTTTTAGCGACTTTCAGCAGGGCCTGAATCGTTACCTGGGTGGCGGCTGGCAGTGTATCCTTTTGCCAACACCATTGCCGCAGAGATTGAATACCCGCAGAGCTGACCCGCGGAGTTGCAGACAGCGACGGCAGGGAAACCTCCGATTGAGGAAACAGCTGTTTGCCCGGGGCTAACAGTCTGCTACTGGCAAGTTGCCTGGAACTTGGGGAAACTGCGGCGGCTCCCGGTTCTGTGACTGCAATGCCCCCCAGACTGAGGCCGATCGCCCCGCTCATTAGGCCTGTCATTAGAGTTTTAGTTGACATAGGGCAACCTGCAAGACTGAGGAAACACTTTTAAAATTCTCGTCTGGGGCCCTTATTTCAGGATGATCTTCTAGCAAACAAACTGGGTTTCAAGTAACTTTAGCTCCGTTGCAATCATCAGGATTTTGGGGAGCATCTAGCAAAATTTTCTCCTTGCCTGACCATTTTTCTTGAAATCTTTACTTGTTACCTCCTAAAGTAACGGTACAACAAAGATAAGTAG
>CAZGDE010000488.1:0-5024 GCA_964524315.1 uncultured bacterium | reverse complement strand
GTGAAAAAAAGGCTCCAAGATAAACTGGATGCCATCACCAGTCAAATTCGCACCCTCGAAAGCCAACAAGCCGAATTACAACAGTTATTGTCCGGTTGGCAAGAGTTTCAACCAGACAACCAGGTAGTTGAAACGATTTGTCCGAATATTCAATCCCATTCTCAATTCCGAGCACCATGGGAAGATGGCTAATAGCTAATCACTCATAGCGGCCTCTCGGATCTGCCTATGTTCCGCTTTTTTACTGCCTTTTGCCTGACCTTACTGTTGTTATTTGGCTGTCAGGCATCGCGTTCAACCATGTCCCCTGCGGACGATGAGGTGCCCCCTCCTTCCGTGTCGTTGACCATACAGCAGGTAAAAGCACCGGCACCATTTGTTTGGTGGGAAGCCGAGCAACCAGCCGCCACAAATTTTCCGCCTGCAGACAGTAATCCGTTTGCCCCAGGCAACCCGACGGAAGGTGCGGTGTTATCCGCTGGAAAGTGGATTGGGATCGATGGCAATTACCGCGAAACACCGTTTTTGCAATATACGATCGCCGTGCCCCAAGGGGGTACCTACTTCTTCTATAGTCGGAAGTTCTGGCAGCATGGCCCCTTTCGCTGGCGCTGGGATGACCAAGACTGGCAGGCGGTCGGCAGCAAGCCCCAACTACTCGATGAGGCTCCCTTGCGCCAGTTTGTGGTAGCCAACTGGGTCAGCCTGGGCAAAGTGAAACTGACCGCCGGGAAACACACCTTGCGCATTGAATTGACCCAACCGGAGGGAGCCGCAGCCTTTGATTGTTTTTTGCTGAATGGCGAAATTTTTCAACCCCACGGTCAGTTGAAACCCGATCAGCGGTATACAGCTGACCTGGGCGACTGGTTTATTTTTGACCCCGGTGTAGATAAATTTGCCACCAGTCCCATTGATCTGCGATCGCTCAATGAAACGGTTGCCGGTGAACAGGGTTGGATTCAGGTCAAAGACGAGTCGTTTGTCCATGCCAAAACAGGGCAACCGGTTCGCTTTTGGGCAGTCAATAGCCACATGGACATCATTCACATGAATCCGGCACTCATGCCTTACACAGCCCGGTTTCTGGCAAAACGGGGTGTCAACATGGTGCGGTTACATGGCAAGTTGTGGTCTGAGGACATCCGGAAAATTGAGCCCCAGACCTTACAGCAGCTATTTGCGTTCATTGCGGCCCTGAAGCAGGAAGGAATTTATACTTGCCTATCGATCTATTTTCCCCTCTGGCTGGATTTGGACCAGGCCAGTGGCTTTGCTGGCTACAGTGGGCAGCATCCCTTTTCGCTATTGTTTTTTAATCCGGAGTTCCAGCAAATCTATTACGGTTGGTGGCGATCGCTCCTGACTACCCCTAACCCCACCACTGGCAAAACCCTGGCGGACGATCCCGCCGTAGCAATGGTGGAACTGGTGAATGAAGATTCCTATTTGTTCTGGACCTTTGAGCCCGGTAAAACCATCCCGGCACCCCAGATGGAAATTTTATCGCAGCAGTTTGGAGCCTGGTTGACCAACCGTTACGGCTCCTTAGACCAAACCTTTACCACCTGGGGAGCAACACCGGATTCCAACCGGGGCGATCGCCCTGCCGTAGGGCAGGTAGGCTTCTTGCCCCTCTATGACATCTTTAACCAGCCTGATTCTCGACGAGCCCAGGATACGGCCACCTTCCTGACCCAAAGCCAGCAGCAGTTTTTCCAGGAGGCAATCCGCCAATTACGGCAGGAAATGAATTATAAGGGGCTGATTTATGCCTCTAACTGGGTAACAGCCGATGCGCGAATACTGGGGCCACTGGATAAGTACAGCAACACGGTGGCTGACTTTATGGATCGACATGGCTACTTTAGTGGGCCCCATGACGGTGCCAATGCCAGCTTCACCCTCAGCCAGGGTGACACTTACGCTAATCGCTCAGCGCTCCTGTTCCGCTCCAGTGAGGCGGAGAAGGAACAGTCTGGGCAGGAGCATGACTTTAACCTGCCCATAATGGACGTTCGCTACAACGGTTTACCATCAACCATTACCGAGGTGAACTGGACACTGCCGAACCGCTTTCGGGCAGACTTTCCCCTGCTGGCTGCGGCGTATGGCCTATTGCAGGGCACGGATGGCTACTTTTTCTTTGTCATGGATCGGCCCTGGGATCAACCATTGGGTAAGTTTACAATTGCGTCTCCCGTAACGTTAGGACAGTTTCCCGCGATCGCCCGCCTATACCGCCAGGGTTTATTAGAACCGGGCCAAGATGTCGCCAATATTGCCCTGAATCTGACGGATCTCTATGCCCTTAAAGGGGCCCCGGTGATCGCACCCCAAAATCTGGATGAATTACGCCGACAGGATCGCCCCCAGGGGCAATTGGAAGGGGGCGATCGCCGCACAACCATTGATCCCCTGGCGTTTCTGGTGGGTAAGGTGAATCTGCGGTTTACTAACGATGCCCCCTCAGCCCAACTGGGAGCATTAGCGGACTTCATTGATCGACAGGCTAAAACAGTGCGTAGCTCGACAGGCCAGCTCCAGTGGGACTATAACAAAGGACTGTTAACTGTCAATGCACCCCTGGTGCAGGGGGCAACCGGTTTCCTCAAAACGGCTGGAACCCTTGACCTGAACGATGTCACCCTGCGATCGGAGATTGACTATGGCACAATTTTGCTGGTTGCCCTGGATAGTCAACCTTTGGCCCAATCCCGGCAGATGCTATTACAGGTCATGTCAGAAGAGCAGAACTTCGGTTGGCAAACTACCGGTCATCCCCAAAAGACAATCCAAAACACCGGAACGACTCCGGTCATTGTGCGGCGGTTGACAGGACAGGTTACAGTCAAAGCAGGACAGTCAGGCAAATTACGCGTGACCCCACTAGATGTCAATGGCTACCCAATTGACAAACCGATGACTACATCACAATTGAGTCTGCAACCTGAAACGTTCTATTACCTGATTGAACGGACTTGATTGAACAGACTTGATTGAACACTTGATTGCATGGAACTTGATTGAACGGAATAGCGATGTTGCGCGTCTCATTACCCGACTCCCTTACAATGGGTAAGGCAACAACTATCCGCACGCATTTTTTGAGAGCATGGACATCGTAGAGTTTTTTCAACTCAGCAGTGGTAAATGGTTTTCCCATCGCACCAGCCATCTTTTGGCGGCCAAACAATCAGAGGGTGGAAAATCGGATGTGTACGTTGAACTGCTGAGCAAAACTGATCCTGATGTCGTCCAATTGTGTAACCAGCAGGCAGTTGATCCCGATTTAGCTCTATGCGGTGCCCGGATTACCTGGAATGGCACAATCACCGGCAACACCCAGAAGCAATCTGGTTCAACTCTTCTAGTGCCCCTAGCGAACACCGATAACCCCCAGGAGGGCAACCTGCTCAGACAGGCAGGGAAAGCAGACTCCACCCCCGTCCAAGGGCGTTATGTGGTGGGTAGTGATGAAGCTGTCACTTTGATTTTGGATGATGGAACAACCATGTCCGAAGAACGGGTCTGGTTTGCTAGCCCAAATCTGCGGTTACGCACTACCGTCTTAAAGCAACCAGATGGTTTTAGTGCGGCCTCGTTTTGTTCCGAAATTCGTCTGGGTGTGACCAAGCCAGCAGACCAGTAGAGACACAAAAAACGAACGGACAATCGTCGCTCTGACGGGCAGCATGAATGGAAACTGCCCATCATCAGCTAGTCTGCTATGGTGCTACTTCGGCATCAGATTGCAGACAGGAGGGGGCGGTGGTTTCTGGTATTTTGTCCGAGGCAGTTAACGAACCGCAACTGTCCGGTTGGGCCACCGCTTTCAGTTTGGTATGAAATTCCGATGCATCCGGTACAGGGGTAAACTGGTGGATCGGCTGTTGGTTGTCCAGAGGGACTAACCAGCTTGGCTGATATAGTGTCGTCAGATGCAGTTGCAATTTGGGTTTGAGCGGTTGAGCAAGCGAACCCAGCGTTAGCAGGTTGGAGAGCCCAACCACATTAGCCTCGTCGGACAGGGAAGTAGTGGTTGCGGCCTTTGTCGCAGTGACAGCGGGCTGATGGTCAATGGGCGGAGGGGCGTCTGGCAACGAGAGTAGTGCCCGCCCCAGGGGACTATTGGCTAATCGTTCAGCGGGCGATTGCGGTTGCTCCGGCCCGACAGGCGTATCAGTTTCCTGCGGGGCTGAAGCATCTGCGTCTCCATCCGCCGAAGATGACAGTGGGGACTGGGTATTTGTGGAAGGTTCAGTACCAGGTTCGGATAGCTCTGTGATCTGATTTTTGAGGTAATACAGTTGGTTGGAAATGGGGGCGGGGGGTAATTCTAGCCTGGCTGAGCGTTTGCTGCCGTTCGCTTGGGGTGCCACTGGTCTGGGGCTGAGGTTACGCGGGAGGCGATCGCACACCAGGCGTTCAAACTCATGGTTGAAATGGTAGGACGGTTGCCCACGACGTTGCCAGAGCGCCAGAATTTGTTCTACCGAAATGGCTTTGTATCGTCCCTGATAAAGCGCTTCAATAACGGCCAGTCGAATCCAATTGCTGTCATACTGCCCTAACCAGTAAGACAATAATTGTTCAACGGTGTACTCCCCCAGGTCAAAACTATAATGACGCAACAAATCGGCTGCATAATCTGCAGCGGCATCATTGGATAGATCTGTGGAGCCTTTTACCAGTTCTGTCATGCGCCCTCGCTGCCACAGAATAGAACGGGGTTACTGATTCTGGGTATGAATTAGGCGTTGTATGAATTGAAACTTCCTGCCAACTCATCCTACTATGCAGCACCACCATCGAGCCTGTCATTGATTTCGAGTCATGCTCTCACCCAAGTTTAGACCAATCCCACCAGGGCTATCGCACTTTGATCACGGTTTATTGCAAAATCTCAATCGTCAATTGTGCGCGTAACACACCTTGTGACTGAGTTCAGCCCTCACTGGATTAATTACCAACGGGATTAATCATCAACAGTAGGACGCACACCAAACTGTACCGGTGTGACA
>CAZGDE010000487.1:0-5037 GCA_964524315.1 uncultured bacterium | reverse complement strand
GGCTCCGGCAAAGCCGGGAGTGCGGGCAGCGATCGCCAGCAAATTTACATCCTCTGCCAGTTTTACCGGACGCACATGCACCTTGAGAATTGCCTCTCGTCCTGCCTTATCAGGGCGATCCACCACAATCTGCCGATCAAATCGACCAGGACGACGCAGGGCTGGATCGAGCACTTCAGGACGGTTTGTTGCTGCCAGGATAATCACCCCTGTATTTGCCTCAAATCCGTCCATTTCAGTCAGAAGTTGGTTGAGCGTCTGTTCCCGTTCATCATTGCTGCTCATCAGGGAACCTGCACTGGCTCTAGACTTACCCAACGCATCCAACTCGTCAATAAACACAATGCAGGGAGCCTGTTTCTTGGCTTGTTCAAACATATCCCGAACTCGTGCAGCACCAACGCCAACAAATAACTCAATAAACTCTGACCCAGAAATGCTGAAGAAGGGAACCGCTGCTTCTCCGGCAACGGCCTTTGCCAATAGGGTTTTACCCGTTCCCGGTGCCCCCACTAACAACACGCCTTTCGGAATTTTGGCTCCTAATCGGGTGTATTTGGCAGAATCTTTTAAGAATTCCACCACTTCCTGAAGTTCGACCTTTGCCTCATCAATACCGGCGACATCGGCAAACGTGACGCCGGTATGCCCTTCTGAGTAGATGCGAGCTTTACTTTTACCAACAGTCAATGCGGCTCCTGCTCCTGCCTGGGCACGATTCATAATGAACAGCCAGATACCCACGAAGATTAGAGGTGGAATCACCCAACCCAGCAGGGTTGCGAAAATATTGCCCCGATCAGGCGGAACAACACCATATTCCACGTTGTTGTTGTCTAAAAGCTCCGGCAAACTCTGGTCGTTGGGGAGGGGAGTTGTGACATAAGCTTTGGCAGGCGGAGAAGCTTCTGGTTGAGGGGCTTGAGGAGTTAGTTGTGGGCTTGACGAACTCTTCGACTCGGGCTGTAGTGTTTTGGGTAGATCTGCTTTGAGAATGTACTGAATCTCATTTTGCCCAACCAGAACTTTGCCAACTTTGCCGTCTTTGACCTCTTTACGAAACTGGCTATAGGGAACCTGATTCTTGGGCGATCGCAGTCCCGGAGCAATCACAAAGTGAAAGAGAAAGAGAAAGAATAGAAGCATCAACAAACTGCCACTAAAATGACTTGGCTGTGGTGCATTGCTATTTCCGTCTTTCTCAACAGGCATAGGGTTACTTCTCCAGGTTAAGCGTAAACCCCTTGATATGGGGTTTGCTTCCAGTATCGCAAGACGAAATGAAATCAGAATGAAATTTCGATCATGCTTCTGTTGCCATGCGCTCTCTCAATTAGCTGATCGCTGTTGCCGTGTTTTGCTCAAACCAATCAGTACACCAATACCTGCGAGAAAAGTTCCGGCAAACAGATAGGGAACGCTGATCTGCCATGCAAACAAAAATCCTCCAAATAAGGGTCCGCCGACCTGCCCCAAACTGCTAGCAGCGGTTTGTAATCCCAGTACAGTTCCCTGGTGCTGTCCCCCCTGTTTTGAAATTAAGGCAGCCAGATTCGGCGCAATCAGTGCCATTCCCAATGACAATAAGCTAACCGCCCCCAAAACGAGTGGCAAAGTTGGCACAAACAGCAGCAGGATAACGCCAGTGCCCATCAGGCCAAAGCCTAAAGCAACCTGGGAAATGGTCTGAATGCGTCCTGTTAAATACCCCACTGCAACGACTTGAAAGACAGCCATTACCAATCCACAAACCATGAACACCAGACCGATTTCAACAGGTCCGTACCCAAATTTTTCCTGAGCGTAAAAAGCGAAGGTGCCTTCAAATATCGCCAATCCAAATTGACCAACCAGGGTCAGACCCAACAACACGAGCAACCTGGTTTCCAGATTTTTCCAATTAACGCTGAATCGGCTACGGGCAGCAACGTTTTCTTGGAAGGCTAAAGATTCGGGTAACCACCGGACTGCGACCAGTAGAGTCAGAAATATTAAGATGGCTGAGAGAAAGAAGGGAGGAGCAAAATTTTCGATCTTGAGGTCGAGAAAACCGAGGGTGAAGTGGAAGTCTTCCCGCGCTGTCAAGCCACTAAAGGCGGGTCCAGCAATGACCCCTAAACTTACAGCGGTGCCCAACCAGGCCATATTGCGACTGCGATCACGCTCCGGTGTGATATCAGAAATGTAAGCGGTTGCAGCAGGCAAGGTGGCAGAGGATAAAAAGCCACCCAGTGCCCTTACGATGTAAAGCATTGTCAGAGAGGAAGCCAGCCCAAACAACACCTGTGCGATCGCAGAACCTGCAATTCCCAGTAAGATCAGTGGTCGCCTGCCCACCCGATCTGACCATTGCCCCCAGAATGGAGCAAAGATAAACTGCGCCAAGGCATAGATGCTGGTTAACAAGCTGATGTGGATTGCCATTGTTTCCCGCGAAATCCCTACACTTCGATCAAGGTGTTTCGCATAAAAAGGAAGCACTGGCAGCGTTACCCCAAAGCCAATCATAACCACGAATAGGCAGAAAAGTAGTAAAAACAGGCGTTTATTCATTGAAACAGAATGCTCTATTCTGGGTTATTGATTAAGTCAGCCACTGCTTGTGATTGAGATTTAGTGGCAACCACCATGCCCACCGCTGTGTCTGTTATGATTCCCACTAGAGCGACTATGACTACTGTGTCCATGTTCACCACTATGTCCATTATGTCCATGTCTTCGCCGTTGAAACCAGAAAACGGCAGCTACAAGCAGTGCAAGTCCTAATAACAATCCCAACATGGCATTTTCTCCTCTAAAGAAATTGATAGTTCTAAAGCTGGATTAACTCAGACTTAACCAATCAGTTGAGCGACTCGAAAGGCAGATGTGATCGCGCCTTCATGCAAACCATCTCCCAGATAGGCACCCGCATGATAGGTGTTGTTTTCTCCATTGGTCGCAATGACTTCATCTCGATAGCGAAAAGATTCGGTGGTATACAACGGAGTGTGATGTTGTTGAACATGAATGATGTAATCGTCCGCAATTAATTCTTCTAGTTGAAACGCTAAAAAATGATGCTGTGGCGATAACGGGATACCGCAAAGCTGGTTCAAGCAACCGTTATAGCCCCAACGGGTGTTTGTCTGAAAGAAATCGAATTCTGAGGGGCGGCGAATCCTGCGATTGTCATACATAGAAGTATCAGTATGTATGATAGTTGTTGCATAATTGGCTTTCCAGGCTGAAAAGCGTTTAATTTCAGCATCGGTTGGGTCAGCCAACAGTGCCATTACTTGGTCGGGCGGGGTAGCAAACACGACTTTGTCAAACTCTTGCATCTCGCCATTAAATTGCTCAATTTTCACTGCGTCTGGGCTTCTAAAAATATTGGCAATCTTCACATCAAGCAAAACATTACCTCTAAAGCGTTCCAGAATTTTTTCAATGTAAGAGTAGACGCCGCCTGCAACCCTGACCCAGTTGACTTTAAGGTAGGCACGCAACATTGGAATTGCCAATTCTGCTGGAAAATCGTCAATCAAATCAAACGGCATTGAGTAGCTATACATTGTCAGCAACTTCAGCCAGAGACTACCAGTACTCTCATTCTTGAGATAGCGAGATAACGGCTGGTCATAGAAATCTTCTATATCGGTAAGGCATGTTTTCAGCCATAGTCCGGCGGAACGCACGTAGAGGCTCTCAAATCGGATATACTCGATCAGCCGTTGAATGCCTGCAAAGTTGTTCTCGATCGCAACCTCCGATAAGAAGTGGCTGCCGTCTTTGAGAAACAACTCAGAACCGATATCGACAGGTATCAGTTCTACTCCTAGTTCCTCCATCAGAGCGACGAAGTTATGGAATGCCGTGGGGAACTCAAGCGGTCCACTTTCCAGAATTTCATGACATTCGGAATGACTGGGTTTCACGTTTTTATTTAGCGTCCGAATATGTCCCCCCAACGTGGGTTGCCGCTCAAACACAGTGATGTGATGCCCCTGTTTATCAAGCAGGTAAGCGGTCGCCATCCCACTGGCTCCGCCTCCAATAACCGCAACCCTCATAGTTATCCCCTCAAGCAGCTAAGTAGTATGCAATAGGTTTAGTTAGCATCTAGAAACCTGTCGTCCGACAAATGCTGATACAGCCGTGCTCCTGTCCAGATGGTTGGCGCGAAACCTGGGTAGCCAGATGAAGCGTTGCAAAAATAGAACTGGCCGAGTGAGGTTTCATGATTCAACCGTCCTAAACCCATGTTGCGTGGAGTCAACTTAGAGCCGTAGGAATTTCCATCGGGGCACCAGCAAAAGCGTTCATTGGTGGTAGGGCTACCTGTAATGTGAAAAACCATATGCTTTCTAAAATTCGGCACATAGTGTTTTTCCACGACATCCAGGATGGAATCTAAAATCTCTTGCTTTTTCTGGTTGTAGGCTTTGCGATCGCCCTCCCGCAATTGCTTAAAGTAGTCGTAATTGGCAACAGTGAGAAATTCAACAATCTGGCAGTCTTCTGGACAGTCCCCCTTTGCAGCCGTCAATAAAGTGGGCGTTGTGATGGCAAAGCTGGGATTGGAAAAATCATGGCGATCGTACATTTGCGCGAATGCTTCATTCAGATCCTGATGCCCGGTATGTGAGAGATTCCACTTGCCAAAGCCATAATCTCGGAGGTCGAGATCTTTGACGACGCAATACGCCATGTAGTTGGATGCTGAATATTCGTAGTTAAGTTTTCGGCGTACAGTTTTGGAGAACTTTTCTTCCCCAATCATTTTGGCGGCTTTTTTGGGATCAATGTTGCAAATCACCGTGTTGCCTGTAAATTCATGGGTTTGATGAGTTGTGAGATCCATTGCCTCAACCCCTGTGACTGTCCGGTCTGTGACTCTAAAGTTCGTGACTTCATGATTCAGCAGCACCTGCCCTCTACGGGATTCAATAACGCTGACCAAGGAATTGATGACGTGTTCAAAATGTTGAGTTGGGTAAAATGCACCAGCTTGATAGCCTCGAAATAATGCGACCCAGGCATAAAACGAGAGTTGAT